>NZ_JBFAZA010000003.1:284190-374508 GCF_040681595.1 Amycolatopsis sp. NPDC051716
TGAGCGCAACCGAATTCCGTGCGGCGGTGACCAGGGCCGCTGAGCGCAACCGAATTCCGTGCGGCGGTGACCAGGGCCGCCGAGCGCGGCCGAATCCCGCGCCGCGGTGACCAGGGCAACCGAGCGCGGCCGAATCCCGCGCGGCGGTGACCAGGGCCGCCGAGGGCGTCGACCTGGGCTGGGCCACCGCTCTCCCCTCAGCCGAGCCCTCGAGCTGTGGAGACGGGCGCGGCCTACGGGCTCGGGTGGCCGTGCCGGGCGCGGGCGTACTTGCCCGTCGCCAAGTCCGCCAGCCGGGCCAGCGACTCCGTGTTGCGCGGCTTCGCGATCAGCGCCTGGACCGCCGCCGGGAGCACCTTGCCCGGTCCGCGGGTGATGTGCTCGGTCATCCGGACCAGCGTCTGCGCGTCGCCGTGGGGGACCAGCGTCAGGCCCACCGCGGCCGCTCCCAGGGGCCAGCCGTGCGCCTCCAGTGACAGCGACAGGCCCGGCTCGACCGCCCGGACCACCGTCACGTCCTGGATGTGCACCGGCCACGGGCCCACGCTGTGGTGGATCCGGGAGCCCACTGCCGGCCAGTCCTCGTCGACGTCGCGGATGTGGGAACTGCCGACCACCCAGCCGGCGTAGAGCCAGCCGTCGGCGAGCACCGCGAACACGGCGTCGGGCGGTACGTCGATCACGCGGCTGACCTCGGGCACGGCTTCCTCCTGGTTCGAGTGACGAAACAGGCATACCCACTCCCGGACGGGGTATGCCCGCCGGACCGAGCAGGAGGTGGCGATGGTGGCCGGACACGGAAAAGCACCCGACGGACCCGGGGAACTCTCGAAGCGGTCGTGGGGTGCGGCGCTCAAACGGACGTTCAAGCAGTTCAACCGGGACAACCTCACCGACTGGGCGGCGGCGCTCACCTACTACGGCGTGCTGTCGCTGTTCCCGGGCATCATCGTGCTCACCGCGATCCTCGGCCTGCTCGGCCCGGACAAGATCCAGACGGTGATCGACAACGTCAACCAGCTCGTCCCCGGCCAGGGCAAGGACATCCTCGTCGGCGCGATCAAGGAGCTGACGGGCTCGCGCAGCCTGGCCGGCCCGCTGGCGATCCTGGGGCTGCTGGGTGCGCTGTGGTCGGCGTCGGGCTACATCGGCGCGTTCATGCGGGCGTCGAACGCGATCTACGGCATGCCCGAGGGCCGGCCGATCTACAAGGTCATCCCGCTGCGGGTGGCGCTGACGATCGCCATCGTGGTGCTGCTGGCGCTGTGCGCGCTGGGCGTGGTCGCCACGGGCTCGGTGGCGCGCCGGATCGGCGACCTGATCGGGCTGGGGTCGACCGGGGTTCTGGTGTGGGAAATCGCGAAGTGGCCGGTGATCGCGCTGCTGGTGAGCGTGGCGTTCGCGCTGCTGTACTGGGTGGGGCCGAACGTGCGGCAGCCGGGGTTCAAGTGGCTGACGCCGGGCGGGCTGCTGGCCGTGGTGCTGTGGGTGCTGGCGTCGGCCGGTTTCGCGCTGTACGTCGCGAATTTCGGTTCCTACAACAAGACCTACGGTTCGCTGGCCGGGGTGATCGCGTTCCTTGTATGGTTGTGGATCTCCAACCTCGCGATTCTGCTGGGGGCCGAGCTGGACGCGGAGCTGGCCCGCGGCCGCACGATCGAGGCGGGGCGCGTGGAGGACCAGGAGGAGCCGTTCCTGCCGCCGCGGGACACGAAGGCGATGGACGACGACGAAGCCGCGGCGGTGGCGGAGTCCGAACGGAAGTGAGCGGATGGCCTGCCGGATCACCGAACTGGTGCTGGACTGCCACGACCCCGACCGCCTGGCGGAGTTCTGGTGCGCGGTCCTCGGCTACGAGGTGACCGGCCACGAGCCGGACGGCCTGGCCCTGGGCCCGGCGGGCGCCCGGTTCGGCGAAGGCCCGCTGACCCTGATCCTGGCCCGGACGGACAACCCTCGCCGGGGCAAGCTCCCGCTGCACCTCGACGTGAGCCCGGCGGGGGTGGACCAGCAGGCGGAGCTCGAGCGCTTGACGGCCCTGGGCGCCCGCCCGGCGGACGTGGGCCAGACCGGGCAGGAGTCGTGGGTGGTGCTGCAGGACCCGGAGGGCAACGAGTTCTGCCTGCTGCGCACGGACGTGGGCGCGACCTGAGTTCTGCCGCGGCCTGATCTCCGCTGCGGCCGCGGCTATGGCTGCTGCGCCGGCGAGTGCCCCAATGTGGCGTTGGATTGCGCTGGGCGCGGCGGGGGCCGTGCTGGGTCCGGCGGGGCCGTGCTGGGCGCAGCGAGGGCCGCGTTGGGTGCGGTTGGGCGCATCGAGAGGCAGCGACGGCCGCGTTGGGTGCGTCGGGCGCACCGAGGGCGGCTTTAGGTGCTTTGGGGCGCACCGAGAGGGCAGCGAGAGCGGCTTTGGGTGCAGCGAGGGCGGCTTGAGGTGCGTTGGATGCAGCGAGGGTCCCGTTGGGGTCATTGGGCGCGGCGAGGGCCCATACTGGGCGCGGTGGGCGCACCGAGGCCACCTTGCTCGCGTGGGCGCAGCGAAGGCCGCGTTGGGTGCGGCGAGGGCCGCGTTGCGTGCGTTGGGCGCAGCGAGGGCCGCGTTGGCATACCCAAGGGCCACGCTGGGGGCGTTAGCGCACCCAGGCCACCTTGGGGGCGTGCCTCAGCCGACCGGGCCGGACCTCACCGATCGTCGGCCGCACAACGGCGCCACTGGACCTGGTCGCCGGCTCGGTCGGCGTGCCAGACCGGCGCCGGCTCGGGCTCCCAGGTCGGGAGCAGCTGGTCCGGCACTATCCGGCCCCGGGCCACCCGGCCGAACAACTCCACCCCGTCGCGCCGGCGAGCCGCCGGGATCCACGCCGGGAACCGGGTGCGGGGCAGTTTTCGCTCGATCCACTCCCGCGCCGACCCCTCACTCCCGTGGTCGGACTCGACGATGCTCGAGACCGGCCCGCCGTCGCCCACGGTGAGGCTGATCGACGCGCGCCAGCGCACTGCGGAGGAAGTCATCCCCTCAAGGTTCCCCGACGACCGCGGCCGCGGGCCAGTACACGTTCGGATGGATCCCACCGGGCCTCCCACTCCACACCGTCACGACGCGTTCAGCAGCCGCGCGCACGCCTTCTCCAGCACCGCCCGTGCCTCGTCCCCGTCGAGCTTCGCCGCGCGCTTGAGCGCCGGGGCGATCGTCCGTTCGGCGCGGTAGGCCTCCACCAGCCGGGGGTCCACATAGGACGACCGGCAGACCGCGGGGGTGTTCCCCAGCGCCGTCGAGACCTCCTTCATCACCTTCGCCTCCGCGCGCTTGCGGGCCGTTTCGGACGTCGGCGGGTCCACCGTGGCGAACGCCGTTGCCGCCAGTACCGTCGCGTTCCACGTCCGCATGTCCTTCGCCGTGCAGTCCTCGCCCGCCAGCTCCTTGAACCGCTCGTTGATGTCCGCGGCGTGCACCTCGTGCCACGTGCCGCCCTCGCGGTAGACCAGCAGCCGGTCGCTGCCCGAGCGGCTGCGCAGCAGCGACTTCAGCACCGCGGCCAGCTCGGCGTCGCAGATGGCCACCTCACGACCGAGGCCACCCTTGGCGACGTAGCAGAAGCGGCACTCGTCGCCCCGGACCGCGGCGTGCGAGCGCAGCAGCGTCGCGACGCCGTGAGTGCCGTTCTCCTCCGCGTACTCCTCGCCGCCGGTGCGGAAGATGCCCCGGTCGAGCATCCGCAACGCCGCCGCCAGCACCCGCTTGCGCGTCAGGCCGGGCTCGGCGAGGTCCTCGGCCACCGAAGCGCGCCACTGCGGCAGCCGGCGGGCCATCTGCAGCACGCGGTCGTGCTTCTCCTCGTCCCGGTCACGCCGCCATTGCTCGTGGTAGAGGTACTGGCGCCGCCCGGCGTCGTCGGTGCCGACCGCCTGGACGTGCCCGTTCGGGTACGGGCAGATCCACACGTTCCGCCAGGCCGGCGGGATGACGAGGTCCTTGATCCGGGCCAGGAGCTCGTCGTCGGTCACCGGAGAGCCGTCGGGCATGGCATAGGAGAACCCGCGGCCGCGGCGGATGCGCTTGATGCCCGGGCCGCGCAGGTCACTGCGCCGGAGTCTGGTGCGTCCCACCGCCGCGAAATACCCGCCAGGCGTACCGGGAAACCATGATTGCCGCCCGCGGCGGCGGGTAGCCCGCCCAGGAGCACCGGAAGGAGCACCGATGACCAGCGTGGTCGAAGAGGTCACCGAGAAGGCGAAGCGGGTTCAGCGCAGCTACGCCGGCGGGGAAGACCGGCCGCTGGCCGGGTACGCCGTCGCGATGGGCGCCTACAGCGGGCTGGTGGGCGGGCTGGCGCTGCTCGGCCGCGCCGTCGGGGCCCGGTTGCCGCAGCGGTTCGGCGCCGGCGACACGGTCCTGCTGGGCGCGGCGACGTTCAAGGCCAGCCGCCTGCTCGCCAAGGACGCGGTCACCAGCCCGCTGCGCGCCCCGTTCACCCGGTACGAAGAGCCGGCCGGCGACGACGAGCTGAACGAGTCCGTCCCCGCGAAGGGACACGTCGAGCACGCGGTCGGCGAGCTCGTGTCGTGCCCGTTCTGCCTGAACGTCTGGGTCGGCACCGGGCTGGCCGCCGGGCTGGTGATCGCGCCGCGCGCGACCCGGCTGGCGGCCACGGTGCTGACGGCCGTCGGCCTGGCCGACGCCCTGCACCTGCTGTACGACGCGGGCAAGAAACTGGCGTCCGGCTGACAAGACCCGGCGGGGGACGTTCCTCGGTGCAGAGGGGAGGAACGTTCCCCGCCGGCTCATTCCGGGCCGCGGCGCAGCGGGCGGACCGCCGGGCCCTGCACCACTTCGCCGTCGACGCCGAACCGCGAGCCGTGGCAGGGGCAGTCCCAGGTCTTCTCCGCGTCGTTGAACGAAACCAGGCACCCCAGGTGGGTGCAGTGCGCGCCGACCGTGTGCAGCCGGCCGGCGTCGTCGCGGTGGGCCGCGACGAGCTCGCCGCCCACGCGGACGACCTCGGCCTCCCCGGGCCGGAGGTCGTCGAGCTTCTCGGACCGCCACAGCGCGGCGACGTGGTCGCCGACGAGGTACTTCGCGACGGTGAGGTTGTCCTGCGCCACCTCGAGCACGGAACGGGCGTCGAAGCGGTTGGGGTCGAACAGGTCCGCGGCCGGGTGCGGCTCGCCGAGGATCCGCGCCGCCAGCACGTGGCCCGCGGCCGTCCCGCCGGTCATGCCCCACTGGCCGAACCCGGTGGCCACCCACAGGTTCTTCGTCCCGGGCAGGTAGCGGCCGATGTAGGGCAGCAGATCGAGCGTCGACATGTCGTGGGCGGACCACCGGTGGGTCACCCGGTGCAGGCCCGCGTGCGCGTCGGCCCACTCCGCGAGCCGCCGGTACCGGCGTTCGACGTTGACGTGCGCGCCCACCCGGTAGTGCTCGCCGCCGGCGATCACCAGCTGCGTCCCCTGTTCGGTGTACCCGCGCACGGAGTGGTGCGTGTCGGCGTCGAGGAACATGCCCGCCGGCGCGGTGCCGCCCGCCGCCGGGCCCGCCACGACGAGGTCGCGCACCGGGTCGAGCCGGGCGAAGTACAGGCCGCGGTCGAGCACCGGGTAGTGGGTCGCGACGACCACTTCGCCCGCCACGACGTCGCCCCGCGAAGTGCGGACGGTCTGCCCGTTGACCGCGGTCGCCCGGGCGTGCTCGACGATGGTGCCGCCCGCCCGCTCGATCTCGGCGGCCAGGCCGAGCAGCCACCGGCGTGGGTGGAAGTGCGCCTGCCCGGTGGTCCGCACGGCCCCGAGCGCGGGTACGTCGAGCGCGACTTCTTCGGTGAACGACGCCGGCAAGCCCGCCGCGGCGGCCGCGTCCGCTTCCCGCTTGAGGGAGTCCACGGTGCTTTCCCGCGTCGTGTAGACGTAGCTGTCGGCGCGGGTGAACCCGCAGTCGATGCCCAGTTCGGCCGCCGTGGCCGCGATCCATTCGAGCGCCGCCGCCTGGGTTCCGGCGTAGGCCTTCGCCGCGCCGGCGCCGTGGCGGGACGTCAGGTCCGCGTACTTGGCCCCGTGCTGCGCGCTGACCTTCGCGGTGGTGTGGCCGGACACCCCGGCCGCGACCCGCTCGGCCTCCAGCACGACGACCGACCGGCCGGCGCGCGCGAGCAGCAGGGCGGTGGTGAGCCCGGCGATGCCCGCGCCGAGCACCGCGACGTCGGCGGATTCCGGCACCGGCACGCCGGTGCGGTCCGGGGAAGGGGCGGTTTCCACCCACAGCGAAAGCGGATCGGGCAGGACGGGTTGAGACGGCACAGCCATGCCTGCGAATGCCCGCTGACGGCCCGGCCAAACCGGCCATCCGGCCCGTTTGGCCCGCTCGAGGCGTCGGGTAGCCCGTTCGCATGAGTACCGACATCTTCGTGATCGGCCTGGACGAGGAGAACCAGCGCGTCCTCGAGCGCCTGCCGTGGGCCGCGAGCTACCGGTTCCACGGCCTGCTGACCCCCGAAGAGCTGCAGCACGGGGAAATCGACTTCGAAGCGTTGTTGAAGACGGCGCAGCACGAACTGGACGCCTTCGACGGCGAGGTCGGCGCGATCGTCAGCTATTGGGATTTCCCCGCCGCAACGCTCGTCCCCATCCTGTGCGGCCGCTACGGCTTGCCCAGTGTGTCGCTGGAAGCCGTGCTGAAGTGCGAGCACAAGTACTGGAGCCGGCTCGAACAGAGAACGGTGATCGACGAGCTGCCGAACTTCGGCATCGTCGACCTCGACGACGAGAAACCCGCCCCGCCGGAAGGCGTCGGCTACCCGATGTGGCTCAAGCCGGTGAAGTCCTTCTCCTCCGAACTCGCCTTCAAGGCCGGGAACGACGCCGAATTCGCCGACGCGGTGGCCGGGATCCGGGCCGGGGTCGGCCGCGTGGGGGAGCCGTTCGACTCCGTGCTCGCGCAGGTCGATCTCCCGCCGGAGATCGCCCGGGTCGGGGGCGCCGCCTGCCTGGCCGAAGAAGCGCTGCACGGCGTCCAGGCGGCCGTCGAAGGGTACGTCCACCGCGGCGAGGTCACCGTCTACGGCGCCCTCGACTCGATCAACTACCCGGACAGCTCGTCCTTCCTGCGCCACCAGTACCCGTCGCGGCTGGGGGAGGAGACCGGCCGGCGGATGCGGGACGTCGCCGAGCGGGTGATGCAGCAGATCGGCTTCGACAACGGGACCTTCAGCATCGAGTTCTTCTGCGACCCCGAGTCCGGCCAGGTGGCGCTGCTGGAGATCAACCCCCGGCATTCGCAGTCGCACGCGGAGCTGTTCGAGTTCGTCGACGGCGTCGCCAACCACGAGATCATGGTGCGCCTCGGCCTCGGCCAGGATCCCGGCCGCCGCCCCACCAAGGGCACGTACCAGATCGCCGGCAAGTGGTACCTGCGCCGGTTCGAGGACGGCGTGGTGACGCGGGTGCCGACCCCCGAGGAGATCGCCGCCGTGCAGGACCGCATCGACGGCACGCAGATCACGATCGTGCCGGAGGCGGGGCAGCGGCTGTCCGACCTGCCCGAGCAGGACAGCTACAGCTTCGAGCTGGCGCACCTGTTCGTCGCGGCGCACACCGAACACGAAATGGTGCAGAAGTACCGGGCGTGCGTGGACGCGCTGCCGTTCGAGTTCGCCGAAGCCTGACCCTGACACGGAAAAGCGGGGGTCGCGTTCGGACAGTCCGAACGCGACCCCCGCCTTTCCGGCCGGTCAGCCCGACTGCGGGTCGCTGTCGTCGTGCTCGTCGCCGCTCGACGTGCCCTGCTCGCCGCGCAGCGTCTCGCGCTGGGCTTCCGGCGTGTCGCCGTGCGGGTCGTCGCCGCGAGGGCCTTCGGCGGGGTCGGTCGGGTGCTGGGTGCGCTCTTCGGATGTCATTTCGTGCCTCCTTCCAGGGTCCTTTCCGTACCGGATACCCGGTCACGCCCGGCTCAACCGCCGGCGTTTGCCGCGATGATCGCCGGGTAAGCCCGGGAGCGACGCGGTTGTCCGCCGGCGATCGCGCCGGGACCGCGGCGAGTGAAGGAGACCCAGATGACCACGTCGGCGGAACCCGTCCGCCCGGGCCCCTTGGCCGCCCGGTCCGTCGTCCACCAGCCGGTGCCGGCCGCCCCGCGGATGCTGCGGCTGCCCGGCGTCTACCGCCCGCAGGAAGACACCGCCCTGCTCGCTTCGGCGATCGCCGAACTGGCGATCCCGGCCGGCGCGCGGGCCCTCGACCTGTGCACCGGCACCGGCGCGCAGGCGATCACGCTGGCCCGCCGCGGCGCGGGAACCGTGCTGGCCGTGGACCTTTCGCGCCGGGCGCTCGCCTCGGCGCGGCTCAACGCGCTGATCCGGCAGCTCGCCGTGCGCCCGTGCCGGGGAGGCCTCGCCAGAGCGCTGCGCGAGGGCCCGTTCGACGTCGTCGTCGCCAACCCGCCCTACGTGCCGTCTCCGGCACCGACGGTCCGGTCCACCCGGGGCTGGGACGCCGGCCGGGACGGCCGCGCGCTGCTGGACCCGCTGTGCGCCGCCGCGGGCACGCTGCTGCGCCCGGGCGGGACCATGCTGCTCGTCCACTCCACCCTGTCCGATGTGGACAAGTCGCGGGAAATGCTGGCCGCGCAAGGGCTTCGGGCATCGGTGGTGCGGCGGGCCCGGATCCCGTTCGGGCCGGTCCTGTCCGGGCGGACGGAGTTCCTCGAGGCGGCCGGGCTGATCGAGCCGGGCCAGCGGGTGGAGGAGCTGGTGGTGCTGCGTGCCGACCGCTGAGCGGGGCCCCCGCCGCGTGACCGTCGTTCCGGGCGGCCCGGTCCTGGTGGAGGGACCGGTCGAGCTGTGTACGCCCGAGGGCGAGCTCGTGCGGTCCGACCGGTTCGTGGTCGCGGTGTGCGCGTGCCGCCGCAGCAAGCGGTTCCCGTTCTGCGACACCAGTCACCGCAAACGCGTCCGCACGCAGACGGATGACTGACTACTGACGAAAATGGCCTCCCGGTGTGATCCGGGAGGCCATTTCCGCGTCACGTCCGCAGTGAGGACTTCCCGGCCTTCCAGCGGCTCAGCACCTGCTCGCCGAAGCGGCCCTCGAGGAACTCGGTCGCCTGGATGCCGAACACGACGTCGGCGGCCAGTTCGGGCTCCTGCTCCAGCAGGTCGCCGAGCACGTCGTGGCGCATGACCTGTTCGTGGACCGCGTCCGCTTCGATGTGCTCGGTGTAGAAGAACCGGCAGGCCTCCGGCGCGTCCAGCCGCCGCAAGGCCTGGTCCATCCGCTGCGCTGACGGTGCCGTCGTGATCTCCGCCGCCGCGAAGTGCCCGCACAGCGCACCCCGCAGCGACCGGTGCAGGCCGAACAGCGACATCATGTTGACGACCGCCAGCATCGCGCCGGGCACCTGGTCGATGAGCTCGAGGTAGCCGTCGGGCAGGCCGGCCGCGCGCAGCAGGTCGGTGTAGAGGCGCGCGTGCATCAGCTCCGCGCGGCCACCGCCGAACTCGTCGAACTCGACCGCCACCAGCGCGGCCTTGGCGCGGCCGCGCAGCCGGGGGATCACCCACGCGTGCGGGTCGGCTTCCTTGTGGTGGTAGACGGAGCGGTGCGTGAAGTACTCGCGCAGCTGCGTCCAGTCGCCGTGGTCGCGCAGGTAGTGCGAAACGCCTTCGACGTCGATCGGCTCGACCAGCAGGGCGTCGAGGGCCGCCGTGACGTCGCCGCCGCCGGCCACGTTGTCGCGGAGCGCGTCGAGGAACCGCGCCTCGAGCGCCCCGCGCAGGCGCAGCAGTTCCGGGTCCCATTCCCAATCGGGGGACACGCCGGGCAGGCCCTGGTAGTGCAGTTCGTAGCACAGGTGCAGCGCCAGCTGGAGGTCGTCGCCGAGCGGGTCGGCGTCGGCGAGGCCGTCGAAGTCCAGGTCCGCCCGCGGGTGCTCGCGCAGCAACGTGGAGAGCACCGACTCCGAAAGCGGGCCCCGGGCGGCCGGCAGGGTGGCCGCTCCGGCTGTGGTGGAAGTCGTCATGATCCCGGCTACCCGGTCAGCAGCGTTCCATGCGCCGCAGGCACGGTCGCCGCGGTGAGCCACCGCACCGCGGCCGCCGTTTCCCGATCGGCGACGGCGCGCTGCCGCGCGGCGCCGGTACCGCCGTCGCGGACCGCGTCGACGAGCTTCCGGACCTCGGCCAGGTCACCGCTCTCTTCCAGGGGCGCCCGGACGTGGGCGAGAAGCTCGTCGACGAGCGTCCACGCGGGACGGCGGGTTTCCGCCGCGGCGTCCACGAGGTCTCCGGAGAGGCCGTGGCGCGCCGCGGCCCACACCGCGGCCGCGGCCACCTGCGGCGACAGCGGCGTGGCTTCCCGGCCGCAGGCGAGATCGGTGAGGGCGCGCTGCACCAGCGCCCGGCTCAGGAGGGCCTGCAGCACCGCCTGGTCGACGGTCAGCGCGGTGTCGGCGACCCGGAACTCGACCGTGGGGAACCGGCCGGACGGGCGGGCCAGCCAGAACGTCTGGTCCGGGTCGACGAGCGCGCCGCAGCCGACCAGCGTCTCGACGGCCCGGCGGTACTCGGCGTGCCCGCTCAGGTGCGGGGCGACGCCGGCGCCGGGGAAGCGGGACTGCAGCACCATCCGCCAGCTGTCGTAGCCGGTGTCCCGGCCGTGGTCGAACGGCGAATTGCCGGAGAGGGCGAGCAGGGTGGGCAGCCACCGGCCGACGTGGTTGACGACGGCGACGGCGGTGTCGGGATCGGGCACCCCGACGTGGACGTGGCACCCGCAGGCCTCGTAGTCGGCGACGACCGCGCCGTAGGTGGCGTCGATCTCGGCGTACCGGCCGGTGCTCGCGGGCGGCTCCGTCGCCGGTCCGGGCCCGACCGGCGTGCCGACGGCCAGGAGCGCGCAGTCCTCGGCCGCCGCGGCACCGGCCAGCACGCGGCGCGCGGTGGTCAGCTGGTGGCGGAGCTCGTCGGCGGTGGTGCAGACGCCGGTGGCGGCTTCGAGCTGGGTGAGCCGCAGTTCCCGGTGCACCCGGACGCCCTCGGGCAGCGGCCCGTGGTGGCGGTACCGGGCCAGCACCGCTTCGGCGCACGGCGACGCGTGCCCCGTGCGGGGGTTCACGAGGAGGAACTCCTCTTCGACACCCATCGTGGGCGGGCCGTCGGACATGGGCGGGCTCCTTCCGGACCGGCTGGGGTTACCCGTTCCGGTGGCGTAAATGCGTCCGGGCGCCGGGCTGGTTTCGTGATGAGCGCCCCGCGGGTACTTCACACCCATGACGACCCACGAGCGGCTGCGGGTGACCGGGGTGGCCACCGCGCCGGTGCACCGCCTGCCCGCACCCCGCGCCCCGTCCGAAAGCGACCTGGGCAGCCGGATCCGGTGGAAGACCCCCGACGCGGTCGTGGTGGAGGTCCTGGGCGAAGTGGACCTCTGCTCGGTTGCTCGGCTGGCGGCCGTGCTGGACGAGCACCTCCGGGCGCGTCCGGGTGTCCTGCGGATCGACCTGGGGCAGGTCTGGTTCCTCGGTGCCGCGGGCATCCGCGTCCTGTTGCGCGCCCACCGCCATGCCGAGGCTGTGGGGGTCCACCTGGTCGTCGATCCTGGCCGGTCGCGGGCCGCGATCCGAGCGCTGGAACTGCTGGACCGGCTTCAGGGTTAGGGCGTCAGGCGACATCCCGACCGGGTGACCCGTGCGACGGGGACGTCACTTCTTGAGGGACATCCAAGAGGCGACCTCGGCCAGCGCGTCAAGTGTCTCGCCGTCGAAGCGACCGGTGGCGTTGTCGGCTTCGGCCACGACCATCCCGTAGCCCTCCGGGCGGGAGGCGTAATGCAGCCCGGTCATCTTCACTCCGGCCACTCCGAGCACCACGGCGACGTCCAGTGGCCGCACATCGCCGCTGCCCTGCACCCGCTCCACCTTTTCGAACGCGGCGGCTTGCTTCTTGCTGCGGAAGCCGACGCGCACCACCGAAATGACCGCGGCGTTGCCGTGCCCGTCCCCGACGGCCAACAGCATCCGGTGCAGGGACGAACACGGTGTTTTCGTCAGGAACTCCCGCACTTTGTCCGTGGCGGCCGCGACACACTCGGCCGCATGCTCGAGGTCGTGGACTTCCCGCTTGAGCTGTTTGACCTTCAACTTGCTCCACGCCTCGCCCGGCTTGCCCTTCTTCGCCGACTCGCGGCTTTCGGCCCGGCGGGTCTTGATCGATCGTCCCGGCAGCGAATCGACGACGTCACCAGCGGCATTGCCGGCGAAAACCTCGGATGCCGTTCCTGTTCCAACGCCGCCACCACCCGCTGACAGGCCGCCCGCACTCACCCCGGCGACGCCACCTCCAGCGAGGACGACCGCGGTCGCGACCGCCACCAACGGGCCCGCACCGCCTTCGATGTAGATCCGGTTTCCGTTCTTGGTGATCCAGCGACCCACGTGTGCGCTTCCCCTCGCAACTGTTCGTACGTCTCGCGAACGCGAGATGTGACTGAACATTTACGCATCGCACCAGTTGGCGGTTGCCCGCCATCCGAGTGAACGGCTCAGCTATTCACCCGTGAGCAGGTCGACGACGTCTTCGGCGCGGTTCCGTTCGGCGAACCGGCGCCGCTGCCGGTCGGCGCCGCCGCCCTCGGCGGCGAGCCGGGCCGTGCCCTCCCAGACGAAGTCGAGGTCGCCGGCCGCTTCCAGGGCCGGGGCCACGAGCTGCACCAGGTCGTCGAGCACCACCTTCGCCGGCTCCAAGTCCCCGCTCTTCGGGTGCGGGCAGCAGCCGGTGATCCCTTCGCGCGACGCGCGCCAGAGCTGGGCCCGGAGCACCTCGTTCGACAGGTGCGGCGCGGGCGCGTCCTCGGCCAGCGCGGTGGCGACCAGGGCGCGCGCCAGCACGCCCAGCAGCACCGCGTCTTCCGGCACCGCGGCGACGTCGGCGATGCGGAACTCCAGCGTCGGCTGCTTGTCCGACAGCCGCACGTCCCAGTAGATCATTCCGCGGTCGAGGATCGAGCCCGCGCGCAGCCAGCCGTCGACGATGCTTTCGTACTCGTCCAAGGACGCGAACCGCGGCGGCGGTCCCGCCGACGGCCAGCGGCTCCACTGCTGGTAACGCCAGCTGCAGTAGCCCGTGTCGTAGCCGTCGGAGATCGCCGAGTTCGCCGTCAGCGCGAGCAGGATGGGCAGCCACGGCCGGATCCGGTTCAGGACCTGGACGCCGCTCTCCTTGTCCGGGATCGCGACGTGCACGTGGCAGCCGCAGGTGAGCGACGTCCGCGCGGTGGCGCCGAAGTGCTCGGCCATCCGCTCGTAGCGCGGGTTCGGGGTGATGACGGGCGGGTCCGCTTCGAACAGCAGCGGGGACGCCGCGGGCAGCACGCGGTACCCGCGTCGCCGGGCGGCCCCGGCGAGGTCTTCGCGCAGGCCGCGCAGCTGGCGCAGGGCTTCGGTGTGGGTGCGGCAGACATCGGTCGCCGCCTCGGCCTGGGAGCGGGTGAGTTCGTGCTGGAGCTCGCCCTGGTCGTCGCCGGCGGCTTCCGCCGCGTCGACGACGTCGTCGCCGGCGTGGGACAGGTGCCCTCGGCGGTCGACGACGAAGAACTCCTCTTCGATGCCGAACGTCAGCACATCGCCTGTCGGTTGGTTCACCGGTGTTCTCCTGGGGGTTCGGGGACCGGTTGGATACCCGTGCGGCGGTTTCGGCAAACGGCGTTTTCCGGCGCGGGGAGTGGGTATTCGCCCGGTCATGTCGACCGACGCCATCGTGCTGCTCAAAAACGACCACAAGACCGTGGAGAAGCTCTTCAAGCAATTCGAGAAGGCGGGGGAGGACGCGTACGACGAGAAGCGCCGGATCGCCGACTCCATCATCGAAGAGCTGACCGTCCACGCTTACATCGAGGAGGAGATCTTCTACCCGGCGGCGCGGGAAGCCGTGCCACAGACGAAAGACCACATCCTGGAGAGCGTCGAGGAGCACCACGTCGTGGTGTGGATGCTGTCCGAACTGCACGGCATGGACCCGAAGGAGGAGACCTTCGACGCGAAGGTCACGGTCCTCACCGAGAACGTCCGCCACCACGTCGAAGAGGAAGAGGACGAGTGGTTCCCCGAGGTCCGCTCGGCGATGGGCCGCAAGCAGCTGCAGGAGCTGGGGCAGCGGATGATCGACGCCCGCTCGGCCGCGCCGAAGAACCCGTTGGACCTCAAGAGCGCCAAGGCCTGACGGTGCTCGCGAAGCGCCCGGCGGGTCGTGCACCCGCCGGGCGCTTTCGTCACCGGTTCGCGACGACCCGGATCGACTTCAGCGCGGAGTCGGCGGGGTCGGGCAGCTCCATGCCGGCCGCGAGGCCGCTGCGCAGGTAGTCGAGCATCGGCTGCGTGATCACCTCGCCGGGCAGCACACCGGGCGCCCCCGGCGGGTACGGCGTGATCATCTCGGCCGCGATCCGGCCGGCCGCCTCCGCCGCGGGCACCTGCTCGGCGGGGCCGAAGAACGCGTCGCGCGGCAGCATCGCCGTCTCCAGCTCCATCTCCCGCGGCGAAGGCAGATCCACCTTCGGCGGCTTCTCGAACGACGACGCGACCTTCACCAGCGCGTCGACGGCGTTGATCAGCGTGCCCGCGGTCGCTTCGTCGTCGGAGTGGGTGAACTGGGCGACGATCCGGCGGTGGTCGGACAGTCCCACGGTGACGTGCCGGTGCTCGCGCAGCCAGTCGGCGGCCTGGTACCCGCTGATGCCCAGCGGGTCGAGGTCGAGCACGACCTTGAGCGGGTCGACCGAGTCGGCGAGGTCGGGGCCGAGGAACTCGTCGTGCATCACCGGAACGCCCAGCTCGGTCAGCCGGCCGCGCACCGACTCGACGAGCGTCAGGGCGCCGTCGAGCAGGTCCTTGCCGTGCTCGGCCATCTGCCGCCGCCAGCCGTCGAGGGCCGCGTAGACCAGGGAGCTCGCGCTCGTCGTGCCGAGCAGATCCTCCCGGGACTTCAGCACCTCCGGGTCGACGCGGTCGCCCTGCAGGTGGAAGACCGAGCTCTGCTCGACCGCGGCACCCATCTTGTGCACGCTCGTGACGCACACATCGGCACCGGCGTCCATGCCCCACGGTGGCAGGCCGTCGTGGAACGGCAGGTGGGCGCCCCACGCTTCGTCGACGATCAGCGGCAGCCCGCGTTCGTGGCACCAGGCGGCGATCGCGCGGAGGTCGCCGCCCGTGCCGTAGTCGGTCGGGGTCACTACGAGCGCGCCCTTGACCTCGGGGTCGCTCTCGTAGGCCTCCGCGAACTCCCGCACGCCCGGTGGGTGGCTCAGGTGCCGCTCGGCGTCCCAGTGGGGTCGCACCCAGACCGGCCGGACGCCGCTGACGATCAGCCCGGAGATCACCGACTTGTGGACGTGCCGGGGCACCAGCAGCTTTTCGTGCGGCCCGGCGACGGCGAGCATCGCGCTCTTCACCGAAAGCGAGCTGCCGCAGGTCGAGAAGAACGTGTGCTCGGCGCCGACCGCGTCGGCCATCAGCTCCTGGGCTTCGGCGAGCACGCCCCGGCGCATCAGCCGGTCGTCGAGGCCGTTGAGCGCGATGACGTCGGACTTGAACACGTCGGCGCCGACGATCTCCAGCACCCGCGGGTCGATGCCGCGGCCCTGCTTGTGGCCGGGTGCGTTGAACGGAACGTAGCCGGTGCTGTGGTAGTCGCGCAGCGCCTCGAGCACCGGTGCTTTGCTGTGGTCCATTCCGCCGGGTAGCCGGACGCGCCTCGCGCGAAACACGCACGTAACACCCCGGTGGCGTGGCCGTGCGTGATTGGGGTATTCCGGAGGGCATGGAGTGGCACGAGGATCTGCACGAGCGGGCCGACGAGTGTATCGAGCACCTGGACGAGCGGTTGTGGGCCGTCGCCACCGCGCTGCACGAGCGGCCGGAACTGTCCTATGAGGAGCACGCTGCCGCCGAACGGCTCACCGGCGAGCTGGCCGCGGACGGCTTCGCGGTGGAAACCGGGGTCGCCGGGCTCCCCACGTCCTTCGTCGCGCGCGCCGGCGAGGGACGCCCCTGCGTCGCGCTGCTGCTCGAGTACGACGCGCTGCCCGGCCTCGGGCACGCCTGCGGGCACAACCTGATCGCCGCGGCCGGCCTGGGCGCCGCGCTGGCCGCCAAGGACGTCCTGGGAGACGCTCCGGGTTCGCTGCTTGCCGTGGGCACCCCGGCCGAGGAGCGCGGCGGCGGCAAGGTCGCGATGGCCGAGGCGGGCGTCTTCGACGACGTCGACGCGGCCCTGATGGTCCACCCCGGCGTCCATTCGTGGTCGTGGGCGCCGCTGACCGCGCAGGTGGAGCTGAAGGTGACCTTCCACGGCCGGGCGGCCCACCCGACCGGCGACCCGGAGCACGGCATCGACGCCCTCGCCGCGCTGATCCAGGCGTTCGGCGCGGTCTCGGCCCTGCGCCAGCGGCTGCCCGCCGGATCGCACGTCCAGGGGATCATCACCCACGGTGGCGAGGCGACGAACATCGTCCCCGAGCGCGCCGAAGGCCGGTTCGGCCTCCGCGCCCTGACGACCGACGCGCTGGATCGCCTCGTCGAGGACGTGACGACGTGCGCGGAAGGCGCGGCGCTGGCGACCGGGGCGAAGGTCGACGTCGAACGCCTCGGCCGCGGGTACGCGCACTTCCGCGACAACCCGGTGCTGTCGGAGCGGTTCACCGAGCACCTGGCGGCGCGCGGGATCCACGCGACCCCGCCGGCGCCGGGCGTCTTCCTCGGTTCGTCGGACATCGGGAACGTCAGCGTCCGCGTCCCGGCGATCCACCCGTTCGTCGCGATCACGGCCGAGGAGATGTCGGACCACACGCCGGAGTTCGCGGAAGCGGCGGCGAGCCCGCGCGGCCGGGTGGCGATGCTGGCCTCGGCGGCGGCCCTGGCGCGCACGGTGATCGACCTGCGGACGCACCCGGCGCTGGTCAGCCGCGCGTGGGACTGTTTCCGGGACTCGGCGCGCAACGGGCACTGACCGGTCGGGCGCGCCGGTGCGGTCCCCGGCACCGGCGCGCCCGGAGTTTCACGCCACCGGCGTGTAGTGCGACGCGTCGCCTTCGAGCGACTCGCTCGGCCGCCCGTCGACGCCCACCGGCACGTCCCCGGCCACCGTGACCCGGTTCAGCCGCCGGGGCAGGCCGTCGTAGTTGTCGATTGCGTAGTGCTGGGTGATCCGGTTGTCGAACAGGACCAGCTGGTCCGGCTCCCACGCCACGCGCACGACGTTCTCCGGCCGCGTGACGTAGGACTGCAGCAGCCGCAGCAGGTCCCGTGACTCGGTCACCGACAGGCCCTCGATGCGCTGGGCGAACCCGCCGATGAACAGGCCGCGCTCGCCGGTCACCGGGTGCACCCGCACCACCGGGTGGACGGTCCGGTACTTCCGCGAGACGAACTGCTCCCGCCGCGCCCGCTCCTGCTCGTCCACCGTCTCCGGCGGCTGGACGTAGTCGTAGTCGTTGGTGTGCACCGCCCGCAGCGTGTCGGCGAACGCCCGCAGCGGCTCCGGCAGGTCCCGGTACGCCGCGGCGGCGTTCGCGATCAGCGTCTCCCCGCCGTAGGGCGGCACCACCAGGCTGCGCAGCGTGCTGGCCCTCGGCGGGTTGAGCACGAAGGTGACGTCGGTGTGCCAGTGGTTGGCCCGGCCCCGCTCGCTGTCGACGGGCAGGATCGTCGGCGCGCCCTCGACGGCGGGCACCGTCGGGTGGGCCTTCGTGAGCTCGCCGAAGCGCGCGGCGAACCGCTGCTGGGCCTCGTCGTCGAGCCGGGCGCCCGAGAACACCAGCGCCTTGTGCTCGTGGAGGGCGTCGGTCAGGAACGCGACCTGCGTGTCGTCGAGGTCGCCGGCCGGGTCGAAGCCGACGATCTCGGCGCCGATCCTCCCGGTCAGCTTGCGGACGTCGGTGCCGATGGTGGTCATGCGGGCTCCTTCACTCGGTTGCGGGTGGCGGGACGCGCGAGGCCGTAGTGCTCGCGCAGGGTGGTGCCGGAGTACTCGGTCCGGAAGAGCCCGCGCCGCTGCAGTTCCGGGACGACGAGGTCGACGAAGTCGTCGAGCCCGCCGGGCAGGGTGGGCGGCATGACGTTGAAGCCGTCGGCGGCGCCGCCGAGGAACCACGCCTCCAGCTCGTCGGCGACCTGCGCCGGGGTACCGGCGAAGACGCGGTGCCCGCGCCCGCCGGCCAGCCGTTCGAGGAGCTGCCGGATGGTCAGGTCCTCGCGCCGGGCCAGGCCGACGACCAGGTCGAACCGGCTCTGGCCGCCCTCGGTGAAGCTGCCGACGTCGGGCAGCGGGCCGTCCAGCGGGTAGCCGGTGACGTCGTGGTCGAGCATCTTCGACAGCTGACGCAGCCCGTAGTCCGGGATGATCAGCGCGTTCAGCTCGGCTTCCCGCGCCCGGGCCTCGGCTTCGGTGCGGCCGAGGATCGGCGAAATCCCGGGCAGGATCTTGATTTCGCCCGGCGTCCGGCCGTACCGGGCGAGCCGGCCCTTGACGTCGTCGTAGAACGCCTTGCCTTCGGCGTAGGTCTGCTGCGCGGTGAACACGGCTTCGGCGTGCCGGGCCGCGTACTCCTTGCCGGTCTCCGACGACCCGGCCTGCACGAGCAGCGGGTGTCCCTGGGGCGGCCGTTCGATGTTGAGCGGCCCGCGGACCTGGAAATGGGGTCCGTCGTGCTCGATCGCGCGGATCCGGTCGGTGTCGGCGTAGACGCCGCTCGCCCGGTCGACGACCGCCGCGTCGTCGTCCCAGCTGTCCCACAGCTTCTTGACGACCTCGACGAACTCCTCGGCCCGGTCGTACCGCGCGTCGTGCGACGGGCGCTTGGCCAGGTTGAAGTTCCGGGCCTCGTCGATGCCCGCCGACGTGACGATGTTCCAGCCCGCGCGGCCGCCGGAGAGGTGGTCGAGCGAAGCGAACTTCCGGGCCAGGTGGTAGGGCTCGTTGTAGGTCGTCGACGCCGTCGCGATCAGTCCGATGTGGACCGTGGCCGCGGCGAGCGCCGAAAGCAGTGTCAGCGGTTCGAAGTGGCTGTGCGAGTTGTGCTTGACGTTGCCCCACAGGGCGACGCCGTCGGCGAGGAAGATCGAGTCGAGCTTGCCGCGCTCGGCGGTCCGCGCGATGTCCGCGTAGTGCTGCAGCGTCCGCGCCCGGTGCGGGTCGGTCGAGGGGTGCCGCCAGGCGGCTTCGTGGTGGCCGTTCGGCATCACGAACGCGTTGAGGTGCATCATGGCTTCTCCTTGGGGCGCCAGGTGGAAAACCGCCGTTCGAGGGCGACGAAACCGGCGTTGACGAGCACGCCGAGCAGCGAGACCGCGATGATCCCGGCGTACATCTGCTGGATCTGGAAGTTCACCTGGCTCGTGTTGATGAGGTAGCCGAGCCCGGCCTTGGCGCCGACCATCTCCGCCGCCACCAGCACGAGGATCGAGTAGGACGCGGCCATCCGGACGCCGGTGAACACCGTGGGCACCGCCGAGGGCAGGATCACCTTCCGGAACAGCCGCGGACTGGACAGCCCCAGCGAACGGGCCGCCTTGACCAGCAGCGGGTCGACCGTGTTGACCCCGGCGATCGTGTTGAGCAGCACCGGCCACACACAGGCGTACACCACGAGGGTGACCTTCGACAGCTCCCCGATGCCCAGCAGCAGCGTGAACACCGGCAGCAGCGCCAGCGCGGCGGTGTTGCGGGCGAGCTCCAGCAGCGGCTGCAGGAACCGCGCCACCGGCCGGTACCAGCCGATCAGCAGCCCGAGCGGCACGGCCACCGCGACGGCGACGGCGAACCCGGCGGCGGAGCGCCCGATGCTGGCCAGCAGGTGGTCGGCGAGTTCGCCGTCGAGCGCGAGGTCCCACAGCGCCTGCAGGTCCTCCGACAGCGGCGGCAGGAACGTCCGGGTGCTCTCGTCGAGGACGAACCGGGGGACCAGCTCCCAGAGCGCGACGAACAGCGCGACCGCGGCGGACGCGTGGACCGCTCGGGTGAGTCTCTTCCGCCACCGCCGTGGCTTCCTCGCCGAGGTCGCGAGTCCGATGTGGACGGCAGGTGCCTCGAGGGTGGTGGTCATCGGGCCGCGCTCCGTTCGTGTTCGGCCGCCTTGCGGACCTCGTCGTGCAGCAGTTCCCAGAGCCGGTGGCGCTGCCGCCCGAACGCCGCGCCGGAGCGGACGTCCCCGGTGCGGTCGCCGAGGTCGACGTCGACGACGGCCTTGAGCCGCCCGGGCCGCGACGTCAGCACCGCGACCTGTTGTCCCAGGTAGACGGCCTCGTCGATGCCGTGGGTGATGAAGACGATCGTCTTGCCGGTGCGGCGCCAGATCCGCAGCAGCTCCTCCTGCAGCTGCTCGCGGGTCTGCGCGTCGAGCGCGGCGAACGGTTCGTCCATCAGCAGCACGGCGGGGTCGTAGGCGAGGCTGCGGGCGATCGCGACGCGCTGCTTCATCCCGCCGGACAGCTCGTGCGGGTAACGGTCCTCGAAGCCGGACAGCCCGACCAGGGCGAGGTATTCGCGCGCCCGCTCCGCCCGCTGCCGCTTCCCGAGCGACCCGCCTTCGAGGCCGAATTCGACGTTGGCGCGGGCCGTGCGCCACGGGAACAGCGCGTACTGCTGGAAGACGACCCCGCGGTCGAGGCCCGGGCCGCGCACCGGCTCGCCGTCGATGAGCACCTCGCCCGACGTCGGGGTGGTGAGGCCGCCCAGCAGGTCGAGCAGCGTCGACTTGCCCGAGCCGCTGGGGCCGACCAGGGACAGGAACGTGCCGTCGGCGATGTCGAGGGAGACGTCGTCGAGGGCGGTCAGCTCGCCGAAGGTCTTGGTCACCGAGCGGATGCCGATCACTTGGCCACCGCCGGGGCGCCGTCGCGGTAGGGGTTGAACTCGTTGGTGTAGAGCTTCGAAGTGTCGATCTTGTCGTGCTTGAGGTAGCCCTCCTGCTTCAGCCACGGCTCCCACCGGCTGTAGTCCGCATCGGAGATGAGGCCGCCGCGGGTGATGCCGACGCTCTTCCAGTACTTGAGGGTGTCGGTGCTTTCGTTGCGGCCGCGGGCTTTGATGATCTTCGTGAAGCGCGCGATCACTTCGTCGCGCGGGGTGGTGCGTTCCCACTCGATCGCCTTGGCCACGGCGGAGACGAAGATCTTCGCGGTCTCCGGGTACTTCTTGATGAAGTCGGTGCGCAGCACGTACGGCCCGCCGTTGTAGGGCCCGAACGCGCCGACGTCGGTGAACAGCGGCCGCACGCCACCGGCCGCGAGGGCGTGGTCCTGCAGGATCCCCTGCAGCGCGGCGACGTCGAGCTGCCCGTTGCGCAGCGCCTGTTCGGCGTTCACCGGCGGGATGACGACCAGCTGCACCTGCTTGATCTCGTCGTCGGCGAGGCCTTGGCCCTTCAGCCAGGTGTCGAGCGCGGCCTCGAGGTTCGCGCCGGCGGTGTTGACGCCGACCTTCTTGCCGATCAGGTCGCGGGCGGTCCGGATCGCACTGTCCTCTTTGGTGTAGAAGCCGATGAAGGTCCGGTCGTCGGAGCCGTAGTAGTTGACGACCGCCTTGACCGGCGCGCCCGCTTCGACGAGCTTGACGACCGCGCCGGTGAAGGCGCCGCCGAAGTCGGTCTGGTCGGTGGCCGCCGACTGGATGTCCTGGGGGCCGCTGATCGTGTTGCCGACCCACTTCAGCTTGACCGGGCCGAAGTAGCCCAGGTCCTCGGCGAGTTCGGGCAGGGTGACCGAGTTCGCGCTGCCCTGGTAGCGCAGTTCCAGCTTCTCGGGTTGGCCGGGTGCACCGGTGGCCGTCGCCGAAGCGCAGCCGGCCAGCAGCACCACGGCGGCGGCGAACAGGGGCAGGGTTTTCTTCACGGTGGTTTCGTCCGTTCCGGGAGTCGGCGGGGATGGAGCAATTGTTCGCAGCCGACGAGCGGACGGTCAATTTTGCGAGTTCGTGAAATAACTCCGCCGGTTCACGAGGCGCGCGGCAACCCGGTCAGCAGCGGACCGAGCGGGTCGTCGTAGAGCACGTCGAGGAGCACCGCGCCCCCGGCCGTCGCCAGCTCCGTGCCCGGGAAGCTGGTGCCCACCACGGTTTCCGCCGGATCGGGACAGCGCGACCGGTCGCGGACCTCGTCCCGGATGATGGAAAGGCAGCCGGGTACCCGGGTTACACTGCGGTCGACCACCACGAGCACGGCCGGGTTGAGCAGTTCGAGCAGGAGCGCCGCCGCCTGGCCGACGAGCCGCGCGCGTTCGTGGAACAACCGCGTCGCCGCGGAATGGCCGGATTCGGCGAGCGCGAGCAATTCCGGAAAGTCCGGGCGCTCGAGCAAACCGCATTCCACGGCCGTGCGAGCGAGCGTTCCTTCCGAAACGGCGGCTTCGAGGCAGCCGGTGCGCCCGCAGCGGCACGGCTCGGTGCTGCCGTCGACCGGCAGGTGCGCCACGGCGCCCGCGGCCGATCGCGGTCCGTGGTGCACGCCGGCGCCGGTGGCGAACGCGGCGTCGACGACGTTGCCGGTGAACAGCTGCACGACGCTGTCCCGGGCGCGCGGGTGCCCGAAGAGCCGTTCGGCGTGCACCAGCGCCCGCGCGTGCCCGTCGACCTCCACCGCCAGCCCGGTGCTGCCCATGAGGAAGTCGCGGACCGGCACGTTCCGCCAGCCGAGCAGCGGGTGCTCGACGACGGTGCCGGACGCGCGGTCGACCCAGCCGCCGGTGGCGACGCCGAGGCCGAGCGGCTCGCGGTCCGGGGCGTGCCCGAGCAGGAGGTCGTCGAAGATCTCGGCCGCGCGCGCGAGCAGGTCTTCGGCGGCCAGGCCGTCGTGCGGTTCTTCGTGCTGGACCAGCACGTTCCCGCGCAGGTCGAGCAGGGCGACGGTGGCGTGGTGCACGGCCAGGTGCAGCGCGCCGGCGACGTGCCGCCCGGTGTCGAGGTCGACCGGCACGTGCGGCCGTCCGACGCGCCCACGCGGTTCGGGTTCGGACTCGACGAGTTCGTGCAGCAGCCCGAGCCGGGCCAGCTCGGCGGTGTGCCCGGTGACCGCGGCCGCGGACAGCCCCGTCCGCCGCGCGATGGTGCTGCGCGCGATCGGCCCTCCGTCGAGCACCGCCCGCAGCACGGCGCTCGCACTGGCGCTGCGCCGGGCGCCGCGCGCATCCGTCCTCTGTGGACTCTTCGCCCGGCTGGTCATCGCCCGATCGTGGCAGACGAATCGGCGCGCGCCCAGCTTGCCCAGGATGCGGGCTTGACGCATACCCATATGGGAATATGATGACCGCGTGGCACGAGCAGCGACGACGGCGGACACCTTCAACGCGGTCGCCGAACCCCGGCGGCGGCAGATCCTCGACGTCCTGAGGGACGGCGAGCGGTCGGTCGGCGACCTCGTCGACCTGCTGGGCCTGGCTCAGCCCCAGGTCTCGAAGCACCTGCGGGTGCTGCGCGAGGTGGGTGCGGTGGACGTGCGCGGCGACGGCCGCCAGCGGCTCTACCGGCTCAACGGCGCCGCGCTCAAGCCCATCCACGACTGGGTCAAGCGCTACGAACGGACGTGGGCGGAGCGGTTCGACCTGATGGACGACGTCCTCGAAGAACTCAAGGAACAGGAGCAATGACGTGGAGATCACCACCCCCGCCGCCGACCGGATCCTCATCACGCGCGAGTTCGACGCGCCGAGACACCTGGTCTACCGCGTGTGGACCACGCGAGAGCTGGTGAGCCGCTGGTGGAGCGGCCACCGCGGGACCACCACCGAGGTCGAGATGGACCTGCGGCCCGGCGGTCGCTGGCGGTACGTGCTGAAGACGAACGACGGCGCCGAGGTCGGCTTCCACGGCGAATACCGCGAGATCGTGCCGGACGAGCGGCTCGTCTACACCGAGGTGTTCGAGCAGCCCGGCGTCGACCTCGACTCCGTGGACGGCCCGCTCATCACGGTCACCTTCACCGCGCTCGACGGCGACCGCACGCGCCTGGAGCTGCTGACCGAGACCGGCAGCGAGGAACTGCGGGACACGATCCTGCAGTCCGGTATGGAGGTCGGCGTGCGGGAACAGTTCGTGATCATCCAGGAGCTGGCGGACTCCCTGCGCTAGCGGCCCGCAGGAACCGCTCGCCCGTCTTCGCCAGCGCCTCGGCGAGCTCCGGCGCGTCGAGCACCTCGAAGTCCACGTCGAGCAGGCCGAGGTAGAGCCCGAGCATCTGCGCGTGGTCGGACCCGAGTTCGGCCACGCAACGGTCCGGGCCCTCGGCCGTCAGGTCGACCGCGATCGGCAGCCGCGCAAGGACGTAGTCCACCGGCGCGTGCAGCCGCACCCGGGCGTGGAAGCGCCAGGTCGCCGTGCCCACGCTGCGCTGGACGAACTGCGCGACGTCACCCTCCGGCGGCTCCCGCGGGGCGAAGCGCGGGCCGGTCGGCACCCTCGGCGTCATCCGGTCGACGCGGAAGGTGCGCCAGTCGTCGCGGGCGGTGTCCCAGGCGACCAGGTACCAGCGGCGTCCCCAGGTGACCAGCCGGTGCGGTTCGACGTCGCGGCGGCTCGGCGTGCGCTGGTGGCTCGTGTAGTCGAAGCGCAGCCGCTCGCTCGCCCGGATCGCCGTCGCGATCGCGGTGAGCACGTCGGCGTCGACGGCCGGGCCGGCGCCGGGCACCGCGACCGTCGCGGCCTGCAGCGCCCGCACCCGGTGCCGCAGCCGCGACGGCAGCACCTGCTCCAGCTTGGCGAGTGCGCGCACCGACGTCTCGCCGATGCCGGCGACGCCCGTCGCGGTCCGCAACCCGACCGCGACGGCCACCGCTTCGTCGTCGTCCAGCAGCAGCGGTGGCAGCTGGGCGCCCGCGCCGAGGCGGTAGCCGCCCTGGACGCCGGGGGCGGCCTCGACGGGGTAGCCGAGCTCGCGCAGCTTGCCGATGTCGGTGCGGACGGTGCGCGCGGTGACGCCGAGCCGGCCGGCCAGGTCGGCGCCGGTCCAGTCGCGCCGCGTTTCGAGCAGCGACAGCAGCCGCAGGAGGCGGGCGGAGGTCTGCAACATTCGTCGAGGATCGCACGAATCGCGGAAGAAAGTCTTCCGCATTGGCTCCTAGCGTGCTTCTCATGACGAACGAGATCCGCCCCTTCCGCATCGACATCCCGCAGGCCGAGCTGGACGACCTGCACCGGCGGCTGGCTTCGGCCCGGTTCGCCGAGCCCGTGCCCGGCGACGAGCCGGACTGGTCCCGCGGCATCCCCACCGATGTCGTCCGGGAGCTGGCCGAGTACTGGCGCGACGGCTTCGACTGGCGTGCCCAGGAAGCGGCGTTCAACGCGTTTCCGCAGTTCAAGACCGAGATCGACGGCCAGGTCATCCACTTCCTGCACGTCCGCTCGACACATGCCGACGCGGTGCCCCTGCTGCTCACCCACGGCTACCCGAGCTCGATCGCCGAATTCCTCGACGTCATCGGCCCGCTGACCGAGCCGGGCCCGGACGCCTTCCACGTCGTCGTCCCGTCGGTGCCCGGCTTCGGGTTCTCGACGCCGGTGAGCGGCCCCGGCTGGGAGCTGGCCCGCACGACCGACGCGTTCGCCGAGCTGATGACCCGGCTCGGCTACGACCGGTTCGCCGCGCAGGGCGGCGACATCGGCGCGGGCGTCACCGGGCGGCTCGCCGCGCTGTACCCGGACCGCGTCATCGGCACCCACGTCAACAGCGATCGCGGCACGATCGCGCTGGCCGGCGAGCAGCTGCCGTTGCCGGAGCACCTGTCCGAGGCCGAACAGTCCGAATTGGACGCCGCCCGCGAAGCGTGGAAGGCGGGCCGCGGCTACCTCGACCTCCAGTCGCACAAGCCGGAGACGATCGCGGCCGCGCTCACCGATTCCCCGGTCGGGCAGCTGGCTTGGATCGCGGAGAAGTTCGAAGGGTGGACCGGCGGGACCGGCATCGACCGCGATCGGCTGCTGACCAACGTCAGTCTCTACTGGTTCACCCGCAGTGGCGCGAGCGCGGCCCGGTTCCTGTACGAGGCGGCCCACTCGGGGCACGGCTGGCTGGCGCCGTCGGACGTGCCGGCGGGCTGGGCGGTGTTCAACAGCTCGCCGGTGGTCCGGCGGATCATGGACCCCGAGGAGAAGATCGCGCACTGGTCGGACTTCGCTTCCGGCGGCCACTTCGCGGCGATGGAGGAGCCCGAGCTGCTCGTCGCCGACGTCCGCGCGTTCTTCCGCGGGCTGCGGCCGTGAACGTCCGCGCGCTCAACCGGGCGCTGCTCGCGCGGCAGCACCTCCTCGAGCGGACGGCCGAGCCGGTCGCCGCGGTGCTCGGGCACCTCGTCGGGATGCAGGCGCAGGCCCCGCTCGCACCGTACGTCGGGTTGTGGACGCGGACCTCGGCGTTCCGGCCGGACGAGCTGGCCGCATTGATCACCGGGCGGGAGGCCGTGCGCGCGTCGCTGATGCGGGGGACGGTCCACCTCGTCCTCGCCGAGGACGCGCGGATCCTGCGGCCGCTGGTCCAGCGCGTCGTGGCGAGCGGCTGCACGGGCCACTTCGGCCGCCGGATCGGCGACGCCGACCTCGGCGCGGTGGTGGCCGCCGGGCGGGCGTGGCTCGAGGAACGGCCGCGCACCCGGCGGCAGCTGCGGGACCTCCTCGCCGAACGCTGGCCGGACCACGACGCCGAAGCGCTCTCGTACGCTGTCGGCTGCTTCGTCCCGACGGCCCAGCTCCCGCCCCGCGGCGTCTGGGGCTCGACCGGCCCGGCCACGCTCACCACCCTGGACGGCTGGCTCGGCCGTCCGCTGGCCGAAAAGCCGCCGATCGAGGACGTCGTGCGGCGCTACCTGCGCGCGTTCGGGCCGGCGTCGGTCGCCGACGTCCAGGCGTGGTCGGGGCTGACGAAGCTGCGGGAAGCCGTGGAGCCGATGGGACTGCGGACGGTGCGCGCGGAGTCCGGCGAGCTGCTGTACGACGTCGAAGACGGCCTGCTCCCGGACCCGGACACCCCGGCGCCGGCGCGGTTCCTGCCGGAGTACGACAACGTCCTGCTCGCGCACGCCGACCGGGCCCGGGTGCTCCCGCCCGAGCGGCGGGTCCCGCTGCCGCCCGGCAACGGCGCTTCCCGGGGAACGCTGCTGGTGGACGGCTTTTACCGCGCGGACTGGCGACTGCACTCCGACGGACTGGAGGTCACCGCACAGGACCGGCTCACGGCGGGGGAGCGGGCGGAGATCGAGGCGGAAGGCGAGCGGCTGCTGCGGTTTCTCGACGCGGGGGACCGGTCGGTCTCGATCATCTGAAGCCCGGTCGCCGGGTGCTTGGGGCTTGGGCGGTCTGGCTCGCCGGGGACTGGCCGGCCGGTGCTCGGGGCCTGGGCAGTCCGGATCACAAGAAACCGGCCGGCGGGTGCTGGGGCGGTCTGGCCAGTCCGGTTCGCCGGGGGCTGGCCGGCGGGTGCTTGGGGTCTGGGCGGTCTGGATCGCCTGAGACCGGTCGCCGGGTGCTGGGGGCTGTCTGGCCGGTCCGGGTTCACCGGAAGCCGACCTGTGGGTGCTTGCGGTCTGGCCGGTCCCGTTCGCCGGGGGCCGGCCGGCGGGTGCCTGTGGCGCGGCCGGTCCGATTCACCGAAAGCCGGCCACCGAACCCTCGCACTGGGCCAGAATCGTCGGCGTGCAGTTCGCCATCCTCGGGCCGGTCGAAGCCCACCGTCCCGATGGGACCCCGGTCGCCCTCGGCGGGCCCCAGCTGCGGGGGCTGCTCGCCCTCCTCGCCCTCGACGCCGGGCGCGTCATCAGTGCCGAGCGGCTGATCGACGGCCTGCACGGAGAGCACCCGCCCGAGGGCGCGGCCGAAGCCCTCCAGTCCCAGGTCTCGCGGCTGCGACGCCGCCTGCGCGACGGCGGCGCGCCCGAGGGCCTGGTGGAATTCACCCCCGCCGGGTACCGGCTGGCCGTCGATCCCGAGGACGTCGATGTCCACCGGTTCGAGCGGCTCACCGCGCAAGCGCGGGAAACCCCCGATCCCGCGACGAAGCTGTCGATGTTCACCGAAGCGCTCGCGTTGTGGCGTGGCCCGGCGCTCGACGGGCTCGCCGACCCGCCGCGCGCGGCCCGCCTGGCGGAACTGCGGCTGGCCGCGACCGAGGACCGCGTCGAAGCCGGGCTGGCGCTCGGCCACCACGACCGGCTCGTCGCCGAGCTGCGGGAACTGACCGGCGAGCACCCGCTGCGCGAACGCCTCACCGCCCAGCTCGTGCGCGCGCTGCACGGCAGCGGCCGGTCCGCCGAAGCGCTGGCGGTGTTCGCGGAGATGCGGGAGCGCTTGGCCGACGAACTCGGCGCCGACCCGTCGGCCGAGCTCGCGGACGCGCACACCGCGGTCCTGCGGGCCGCCGCGCCCGTCCCGGCCCGCCGGGTGCCGGTGCCGCTCACCGGGTTCGTCGGCCGCGCCGAGCTCGACCGGCTCACCGCGGCCCTGCGCGACGCCCGGCTCGTCACGCTCACCGGACCGGGCGGCGCGGGCAAGACCCGGCTCGCCGTCGAAGCCGCGGCCCGGGCGGCGGGCGAGGTGTGTTTCGCCGAGCTCGCGACGACCACCGAGGTCCCGCGCACCGTCCTGGCCGCGCTGGGCCTGCGTGAACAGGGCGTGCTGACACCCGGCGCGGCCGCGGACCCGGCCGACCGCCTGGTGGCCGGGCTCGCCGACCGGCCGCTGCTGCTGGTCCTCGACAACTGCGAACACGTCGTCGCCGAGGCCGCGCGGCTGGCCCGGCGCCTGCTGGGCGAGTGCCCCGGCCTGCGCGTGCTGGCGACCAGCCGGGAGGCACTGGGCCTGACCGGCGAGACGCTGGTGCCGGTCGGCACGCTGCCCGCCGGCGCCGCGGCCCGGCTGTTCACCGACCGGGCCGCGGCCGTCGCGCCCGGCGCGGCACCCGACCCGGGCGCGGTCACCCGCATCTGCGCCGCCCTCGACGGCCTCCCACTGGCCATCGAGCTCGCGGCCGCCCGGCTGCGGTCGCTGTCCGCGGACGACGTCGCCGCCCGGCTCGGCGACCGGTTCCGGCTCCTGTCGCGCGGCGACCGGACCGCCGAACCGCGGCACCGGACCCTGCGCGGCGTCGTCGAATGGAGCTGGGACCTGCTGGAACCGGAAGAGCGGCTGCTGGCCGGCCGGTTCGCGGTGTTCGCCGGCGGCGCCCGGCCGGGGGCGGTCGAGGCCGTGTGCGACGTCCCCGACGCCGACACGGTGCTGACCGGCCTGGTCGAGAAGTCCTTCGTCGAGTTCGGTGGCGGCCGGTACCGGATGCTGGAGACCATCCGCGCGTTCTGCGCCGAGCAGGGCGACGACCGGCGCGCGGCGCACGCGCGGTACTTCCTGGACTTCGCGGTGGCCCGCGAGCCGAAACTGCGTGGTGCGGACCAGCTGAACGCCCTGGCCGAGCTGACCGCCGAACACACCGACCTGCACGCGGCCCTGCGCTGGAGCGCCACCGAAGAGCCGGAGACCGCGCTGCGGCTCCTCGCGGCGCTGTCCTGGTACTGGTGGCTGAGCGGCCGGCGGAGCGAGGGGACGCCGATCGCGGACACCGTGCTCGCCGCCGCCGGTCCCGAACCGCCGCCGGGACTGGCCGAGGAGTACGTCGTCTGCGTGATCCAGGCGTCGGACACCGACGTCGAGATCGAGCCGATCCTGCGGCGGCTCGACGGGCCGCTGCGGTACCCGTACCTCTTCCTGCTGTGGGCGTTTTCCCCGCGCACCAAGGCCGAAGACGGCGAACGGCTGGCCGCGCTGATCGGCCCGGACGCCTGGTCCCGGGCGTTCGCCCGGATCGGAGACGGCCTCGGCGCGCAGTACCGCGGCCGGATCGCCGAAGCCGAAGCGCACTTTTCGGCCGCACTGGACGCCTTCCGCACCTTGGGCGACCGCTGGGGCGAAGCGAGCGCGCTGGAGAAACTCGCGGAGTTCGCGGACTGGCGCGGCGACCACGCGCGGTTCCGCGAGCTGATGGACGAGTCCGTCCGGCTGGCCGCCGAACTCGGCGCGGCCGAAGACGCCGCCGACCTGCTGTGCCGCCGCGCCGACGGCGTCCTGCGGCAAGGGGACGCCGAAGCCGCGAAGGCCGACTACGAAGCCGCCGCCGAGCAAGCGCGCGCCGCGGGCACTCCGGTGACCCTCGCCCGGGCCCGCGGCGGCCTGGGCGAGCTCGCCCGGCGAGCGGGCGACCTGGCCACGGCCCGGCGCTGGTACACCTCGGCGCTCGCCCTGGCCGCCGACCCGGTGACCGGCGGCGAGACGCGGATCCGCGTCCACACCGGCTTCGGCTGGACGGCGGCCGCCGAAGGCCGCCTCGAGGAGGCGACCGAGCTGCACCAGGAAGCCCTGGCCACCGCGCTGGAACACGCGAACCTGCCCGGCGCGGCCCAGGCGATCGAAGGACTCGCCGGCGTCCTCGCCGGACGCGACGAGGACGAGCGGGCCGCGTTCCTGCTCGGGGTGGCGGTCGGCCTGCGCGGTGCCCCGGTCAGCGGCGATCCCGATGTCGCGTCGGTGACGGACCGCGTCCGGGCGCGCCTCGGCGCCGGGGCCTACGCCGAGGCGTTCGACCGCGGCCGCGAACTGCCGCCCGAGCAGGCGGTCGAGGAGGCCGGTCAGCGGCGGTTCGCGCTCGGTTCGTGAACGGTCAGCGGCGCGGGCGATCCTTCGGGGCATGACGAAGAACATCCTGATCTCCGGCGCCAGCATCGCCGGCCCCGCCCTCGCCTTCTGGCTGCACCGCCACGGCTTCGACGTCACCGTCGTCGAGCGCGCCCCGAGCCTGCGCGAAGGCGGCTACAAGGTCGACATCCGCGGTGTCGCGGTCGACGTCGTCCGCCGGATGGGCCTGCTGGAGCAGGTGCACGCGGCGAGCACCGACATGCGGGGCGCGGCGTTCGTGAACAAGCGCGGCAAGCAGCTGGCCACCCTCGACGCGGACACGTTCGGCTTCCGCCACGGCGACGACACCGAGATCCTGCGCGGCGACCTGGCCCGGATCCTCTACGACGCCACGCGGTCGCACACGGAGTACGTCTTCGGCGACTGGATCACCGGGCTCGACCAGCGTTCTGACGGCGTGGAGGTGACGTTCGCCCACGGCGCGCCCCGCCGGTTCGACCTGGTGGTCGGCGCGGACGGCCTGCACTCCGGCGTCCGCGCGCTGGCGTTCGGCCCGGAAGAGGACTACCTGCGCCGCTTCGACGCCTACATCTCGATCTCGACGGTGCCCAACAGCTTCGAGCTGGACCGCTGGGAGCTGCTGCACTCGGCGGCGCCGGGCAAGATGGTCAACGTCTACAGCACGGCGCGGGCGGCCGACGCGAAGGCGGCGTTCTGGTTCACCGCACCCCCGCTGACCTACGACCGCCGCGACGTCGACGGCCAGAAGGCCCTGGTGGCGGACCGGTTCGCCGGCCTGGGCTGGGAAATCCCGAAGCTGCTGGAGGCGATGCGCGAAGCGGACGACTTCTACTTCGACCCGGTGTGCCAGATCGTGCTGGACAAGCTGTCGGCGGGCCGGGTGACGCTGCTCGGCGACGCGGGCTACTGCGCGTCACCGGCCTCGGGGCAGGGCACGAGCCTGGCGCTGGCGGGCGCGTACGTCTTGGCGGGCGAACTGGCCACTTCGGACGACATCACGACGGCGCTGTCCCGGTACGAAACCACGATGCGGCCGTTCATCGAGAAGAACCAGGCGCTGGCGAAGACGGCGTTGCGCGGGATCATCCCGCAGTCCCGGGCGTTCGCGTGGTTCAACACCCGGATGATCAAGCTGATGCCGTACCTGCCGGGCCGCAACCGGGTGCTGGAGCAGATGTCCCGCCCGATCCGCGAAGCGGCGAACGCTTTGGAGCTGAAGGACTACGCGGTCGTCAGCCAGTCGTCCATCCGTAACGGGTACGCGCGGTGAGCACGGGTACCCGCAGCACCATGACCAAGGAATTCAAGAAGGGCGACCGCGTCCGGTGGGACGCGGGCAACCAGAGTTCGATCGGCACGGTCGAAGAGAAGATCACGGAGGACACCCACGCCGGCAAGCGGGACGTGAAGGCGTCACCCGACAACCCGCAGTACCTCGTCCGCAGCGAGAAGTCCGGGAAGACCGCCGTGCACCACCCGGACAAGCTGCACAGGGCTTGAACCAAGGCTTAACGCGCCGCGCGGACCTTCGCCGCGACCTCCGTCAGCTCCTCCTTCGTCCGCACCCGCCAGTCGGCGTTCATGACGAAGCCGTCGCCCGCGAAGCGGGGGATCACGTGCAGGTGGACGTGGGGGATCTCCTGGCCCGCCGCCTTGCCGTCGGCCAGGAACAGGTTGATCGCCTCGCACCGCAGGTCCGTGCGCCGCAACGCCGCCGCCAGCTCCTGGGCGATCGTGAACATCCGCGCGCCGGCGGAAGCCGGGAGCGAAGCCAGGTCCGCGTGGTGGGCCCGGGGGAGGACCAGCAGGTGGCCGGTCGTCACCGGGCGCAGGTCGACGAGCGCGACGAAGTCGTCGTCCTCGTGCACGAAGGCCGCCGGGGCCTGGCCGGAGCCGATCGCGCAGAAAACGCATTCTCCGGTCGACGTGGTCGCCGGCATGCGGCGGAGTTCAGCCATGCGGGTGACCCTATCGACCGTCGAGCCAGTGGTGCAGGGCCCACCACGACCGGACGGCGTCGAGCACGCGGCCGCCGCCGTTTTCGGCCAAGGCCAGCGGGGTGAGCTCGGCCAGCCGGTCGAGGCGGTACCGGACGGTGTTGGGGTGCAGGTGCAGCGCCTCGGCCGTGGTGCGCAGGCGCTGGCCGTGGTCGAGGTAGGCCAGTGCCGTCGCGGCCAGCTCGCGGTGGAACGCGTTGCCCGGGTCGAGCGCGCCGAGCACGCCGGCCGCGAGCAGGTCCGCCAGCAGTGGCTGGGCCGTCAGCGCGATTTCGCCCGCCAGGTCGGTGAGGTCGTGGTAGCCGGGGCCGGCGATCCGGGCCGCCGCGGTACAGAGGCGGTGCACCTCCCGCAGTTCGGGCTGGGCGGCCGGGGGCGCGACGACCACCAGGACGCCCTCGGCGAGCGCGACGCCGGCGGGCGGGCGGGCCGCCAGGCCGGTCAGCCTGCCCTCGACCAGCCCGTACACCCCGCCGAACTCCAGCAGCGCCTGTTCGAGGGTGCGCGCCCGCGCCGGGTCGCTGACGTCGGACACCACGCAGGAGTACCGGCCTCCGGGACGCAGCCCCGCCTGCCGGAGCTCTTCCGGCGTGGGCGGGTGCCCGGCCAGCAGCAGGGTGCGCAGCAGCTGCGTCCGCGCGTCGCGGACCGTCCGGGACAGCTGGAGCTCGGCGGCGTGGTAGCCCTTGACGATGTGTCGCTCCAGCGCACCGGTGTAGCGCTCGGCGTCCAGGATGGTTTCGAGGATGACGTCGTCGGGCAGGCCCGCCGCCCGCGCGCGTTCGACGGCGAAGCGGGCCGCGAGCGTGCGACCGGCCTGGACCCCGCGCAGCAGGTCGGTGAGCGGGACACCCTGCGCGGCCCGGTCGGCGCCCAGCGCCTCGGCGGTGGTGTAGTCCGCGGTGTCGGGGTTCGTCGTCGCGCGCAGCGCGGCCGACAGCAGGAACCGGACGTGCCGCCGGTTCTCGGCTTCCGGCAGCCGTGCGACCTCGGGTGACTCGCTTCGCGCGGCCTTCACCAGCTCGTCGACCACGGCGTCGTCGGCGGCCATCGCGTCCAGCACCTGCCGGAGCAGCGGTGAGGCCGGCACGGCACCCTCCCGTTGTGGCAGGGCCACAACACCGCGTCCGCGATGTTGGGCGAGCGGCCCTACCGGAGCAGCTCCGGTGGCCGGTTATCGTGACAATACCGGACAGTAACCCCGTTCCTTCGCGAAATCCATCGACCGAAGGTCACCACACCTCTTCAGTGCCGAAAGGTGTCTCCCGTGCGCAATTCCCCGGTCCGCCGGAACCGCTCGTACCTCTCCCGCCTGGCCTGCCTCACCGCGTCGGTCGCCCTCCTGGCGACCGGCGCCGCGGTGCCGGCGACCGGCGCGGCGGCCGCCCTGCGGGAGGTGATGTTCGTCGGCAACAACTGGGAAGGCACGGCGGACGTCATCCAGTCGCGCGGCTCGTTCGCCCGCATCGCGCGGGTGAACATCATCCCGGACAAGGACCAGCGCCTGACGGAGATCTACCTCAACCCGATCAAGCTGGCCTTCTTCCTCGGCATCCGCAACGGGCCCGGCGAAGGGCACGACCAGTTCGTCGACGACATGTACACGACACCGGACGGCGGTTCGGTGGTGGCGTCCCGGCCGAGTTTCGCCGACGTCGTCTCGATCAACCTGACGACCGGCCGGATCAACTGGCGCTTCCCGGTGTCGGGTTTCCGCTCCGACCACATGGCGGTCTCGCCGGACGGCCGCCGCGTCGCCGTCTCCGCCTCGACGTCGAACACCGTGCACGTGCTGGACATCGTCACCGGTCAGCAGGTGGGCTCGTTCGCGACCGGGGACAAGCCGCACGAGAACGTCTTCACCGACGGCGGCCGGTACCTCTGGAACATGTCGATCGGCGACGTCAACACCGACCTCGACGACCCGGGCTGGGACTTCACCAAGGGGGACCGGCACATCACGGTCGTCGACGCGGCGACGTTCCGGCAGGTCAAGGTGATCGACATGCGCCAGCGGCTGGACGCCTTCGGCCGCAGTGACCTTTCGGACGCCGTGCGGCCGGTCGCGTTCACCCCGGACGAGTCGAAGCTGTACTTCCAGGTGTCGTTCTTCAACGGTTTCGCCGAGTACGACGTCGCCACCGACAAGATCACGCGGGTCAAGGAACTGCCGAAGAACCCGGCCACCAGCGACGACCGCAAGACCTTCGTCAACGACTCGCGCCACCACGGCATGTCGATGAACCCGGCCGGCACCAAGCTCTGCATCGCCGGGACCATGGACGACTACGCCACGGTCGTCGACCGCGCGTCCCTGCAGCAGGGCACGCTGGTGCCGGCGGTGAAGCCGTACTGGGCGACGGTGAGCGGCGACGGCAAGGCCTGCGTGATTTCCGAGGCCGGCGCCGACCAGGTCACCGCGATCGACTTCGCGACCGGGCAGAAGCTCGTTTCGGTGCCGGTCGGCGACCACCCGCAGCGGGTCCGCATCGGCCACGTGCCCGACGGCTGGACGGGACCCACGGGTTCCTGAACCTCAGGAGACGGCGAAGGCCGCGGTCAGCCAGCCGCGGACTTCGCCGTCCACATCGGACACCGCGCGCAGGCTGAGCTTGTGCCCGACACGCGGCCCGCTCGCCCAGCTCGCCGGGGCGATGCGGGCCGTTTCGACCGGGCTCGGCAGCCACAGGTACACCAGCACGTCCCGCGACCGCGGGCGCAGCTCCGCCAGTTTCCGGTCCCGCTTCAGGAACACCCCGACCTTGACGGCGTCTTCGTGGACGTCGCCGAGCGTGCGCAGGTGCTCGAGGACGGCGTCGTAGACCTCGCGCTGCCACGGGGCCTTGCCGGCGAAGGTCTCCTCGACCGTGCAACCGGGGACGCACGTGTGCCCCTGCCCGGCGCGGGCGAACTCGCGGTCGCAGCGCGGGCACGTCCACCGGGTCGGCATGCCGTCCAGGATGGCACTCACAGCGCGGCCGGGAGCGCCGGGATGGTGGCGGCCGCGTGCACCAGCTGCCGGGCCGCCTCGGCCGCGGCCGTCCGCTGCGACGGCGGCAGCTTGTCCAGCAGCGCCCCCAGCGCGGCCTGCCGCCGCTCGAGCATCCGCGCCACGATCTCGTGCCCGGTCCCGGTGACCTCCAGCGTGACGACGCTGCGGTTGCCGGGGCTGCGGCCGCGCACCACGTAACCGAGGGCTTCCAGGCGGTCGGCCAGCCGCGTCACCGAGGACGCGTTGACGCCCATCGCCGCCGCCAGCTGCGAGCTCGGGACCCGGCCGAGGCGGTCGAGGACCAGCAGCAGCCGCGACTGCGGGAACGACACCTCCGGCGGGGCCGCGTGCGCGCATTCCCAGGCGATCCCGACCAGGACCACGGTGAGGCCGTCGAGGGCGGCCACGTCCGGGTCGGCGCCCGGGGCCGCGTTTCCGAGGGGTTGCATGGCGCAATACTTGCCAATCGCAAGAGCATCGGTCAAGATGGACATCCCCGGCGCTCGCCGGCGGTGTCCGGCCGGTCGGCCATTGCTTCATTTTTCCGTGGCCGAGGGCTGCCCGCTTCACTGATTCCGTTGGCACGTAAGACATTCATAAGGATTTCGCTGAACCTCCGCCTGACGGCGTCCGTGTTCCCGGTACCGAACTGCCGTCAGAAGGAGGAAGCATGCCGGATCACCGTGGCATGACCAGCCGTGCCAAGGCCCGGACCGCGCTGGTCGTCGTGGCCACGCTCGCCGTGGTCGGCGTCGGCTCGGTCATGGTGCTGAACGCCAGCGCCCAGACCGCGCCCGGCTCGACGCAGGCGCAGGTCCCGGCGCACGACATGGCCGGCATGCAGATGGGCTCCGCCGCCCAGGCCGCGGCCACGAACGACGTGGCCGGCGCCGGGCCGGTCACCGAGCTCGACAAGACGTTCCTGGTCAAGGTCCGCCAGGCCGGGCTCTGGGAGATTCCCGCGGGGGACCTGGCGCAGACCCACGCCAGCAGCGAACAGGTGAAGCGCGCCGGGCTGCACCTGCTGGACGGGCACTCGCACCTCGACCAGCTCGTCCGCGAGGACGCGAAGATCCTCGGCGTGACGCTGCCGGACCAGGCCACCGCCGAACAGCAGGGCTGGGTCCGCCAGCTGACCGACGCCCAGGGCCTGGAGTTCGACAAGCTGTTCGCGAACCTGCTCCGCGCCTCGCACGGCAAGATCTTCGCGACCATCGCCGAAGTCCGCGCCGGCACGCAGAACGACGTCATCCGGCGGCACGCCACGCAGGCGAACCAGACCGTCCTGGACCACATGACGGTCCTGGAGGACACCGGGCTGGTCGACGCGAAGACGATCGCCGACGTCGCCGCGGCGGTGAACCCGCCGGCGAAGTAACCGACGCGATCGGTTCTGGGGAAGGAGAGCCGCCCGCCGGGGAACCCCGGGTCCGGGCGGCTCTCGTCCGGTTCAGCCGCCTGCCAGGTAGCGCTGCACGGTCGGGGCGATCTCGTCGACGACGTCGGCCGGGGTCAGCGCGACCACCGGTGGCAGGCGCAGGACGTACCGTGTCAGCGCCAGGCCGAGCAGCTGGCTCACGACCAGCCCGGCGCGCCGCGCGGCGTCGGCCGGGCTGCCGAACCGCAGCACCGCCGGCGTGACCTGGCCGGCGAACACCTGCCGGATCTTTTCGATCACGGCGTCGTCGGCGACCGCCGACCGCAGCAGCGTCAGCAGGATCTCGCCGGTCGGTGGGCCCTCCCACAGGGCGAGGAACTGCCGGACCAGCAGCTCGCCGACCGTGTCCGGGTCGGCCGCGCCCAGGTCCGGCAGGTCGAGCGCGACGTCCACGGCCGCCGCGAACAGGCCGTCCTTGCTGCCGTAGTAGCGCATCACCATCGACGGGTCGATGGCCGCGTCCGCGGCGATCGCGCGGATCGTCGCGCGCCGGAAGCCGTCGGCGGCGAACCGGCGGCGCGCGGCCTCGAGGATGGCCGCCCGGGTCGCGTCGGACCGGCGGGGGGAAGGCTCGTCAACCATGTCAACAAGTGTAGGCCAACATCTGTTGACATGCCACGCGGGGCAGGCCTACAGTCGATGTCAACAGTTGTTGGCAAACCGATCCGAGGAGCCCGCCATGACCACCTCCCTGCCGGCCAGGACCGACGTGCTCGTCGTGGGCGCCGGCCCCGCCGGGCTGGCCGCCGCGATCACCCTCGCCGAGGCCGGGGTCGACTTCGTGCTGCTCGACCGCCTGGCCGAAGGGGCGAACACCTCCAGGGCGTGCGTGGTGCACGCCAGAACCCTGGAGGTGCTGGCCGAACTCGGCGTCACCGAGCGGCTGAAGGAGGAGGGCGTCGTGGTCCCGAGGTTCACCGTCCGCGACGGCGCTTCGGTGCTCGCCACGGTGCCCTTCGGCGGGCTGCCCACCGCCTTCCCGTACACGCTGATGGTGCCGCAGGAGCGCACCGAAGCCGTGCTGCTGGCGCGGCTGCGCGAAGCCGGTGGTGACGTGCGCCGCCCGTACCGGGTCACCGCGCTCGCCGGGGACGACACCGGCGTCACGGTCACGGTCTCGGATGCCGACGGCACGCCGGGCACGGTCCGCGCGCGGTACGTGATCGGCGCCGACGGCATGCACAGCACCGTGCGCGAGCAGGCGGGCATCGCGTTCACCGGCTCCAGCTACGCCGAGTCCTTCGTGCTGGCCGACGTCCGGATGAACTGGCCGCTGGCCCGGGACGAAGTCAGCCTGCACCTGTCGCCGGAGGGCGTGACGGTGGTCGCCCCGCTACCCGGCGCCCCCGACCGCTACCGCGTGGTCGCGACCGTCGCCGAAGCCCCGGAGCGGCCGGGGATCGCCGACGTGCAGTCCATTGTGGACGCGCGTGGCCCGGAGGGCGGCCGCACCCGCGTCACCGAGGTGCTGTGGAGCTCCCGGTTCCGCGTGCACCACCGCGTGGCCGAGCACTACCGGGCCGGCCGGGTCCTCCTGGCGGGCGACGCGGCCCACGTGCACAGCCCGGCAGGCGGCCAGGGCATGAACACCGGCATCCAGGACGCGGTCGCGCTGGGCCGCCTGCTGGCGCGGGTCGTCGCCGGCGAGCCGGCCACGATCCTCGACGGCTACGAGACCACGCGACGCCCGGTGGCGACGGAGGTGGTGGCGTTCACCGACCGCATGACGCGGATGGCCACCCTGCGCCCCCGCCCGGCGCGGCTGCTGCGCAACACGGTGCTGAAGGCGGCCTTCTCACTCCCGCCGGTGCGCGCGAAGCTGGCCTACCAGCTGGCGGAGCTCGCGGCCCGCTGAAGGGACTCGTGAGCGGTGGTGCGGATTCTCACCCACAGCACCGCTCACCGGGCCGGCGGCACGATGCCGTACTCGTGGATCTTGCGGTAGATCGTCGCCCGGGAGATGCCCAGCAGCTTCGCCGCCCTGACCTTGTTGCCGTCCGCGTCCTCCAGGCACCGCACGATGGCGTCGCGCTCGATCGACTCGAAGCGGTTCAGCGGCCGCCGGGTCACCGCGTGGAACTCCGCCGGGAGGTCGCCGGGGCGGATGGTGCCGGCGCGGCGGCGCTGGGCGACCTTGCGCAGCACCTGGTGGAGCTGGCCGGTGTTGCCCGGCCACTCCGCCCGCATCAGCAGGTGCAGGGCCGCGGCCGAACACGTCAGCCGGCCGCCGTAGCCGAGCTTGCTCAAGACCAGCGGGACGAGTTCGGCGAGGTCTTCGACGTGGTGGCGCAGCGGCGGCACGCGCACCGTCCGGGGGAAGAACTTCAGCAGCTCGGCCAGCGCCGGTTCGGTCTCGGCCTCCGGCACGAGCGTGACCACCACCCACGGCGCGCTCGCGTCCTCGCGCAGGGTCCGCAGGACCGCGGCCAGCGCGGTGGCCGCCGGCGCCGCCAGCCGGTCGGCGTGCCGGATCACCAGCGTGCGGATCGGGGCTTCGGCGTGCTCGCGCGGCAGCGCGGCCCAGTCCGTGCCGGGCGCTGCCGCGTCGACGGTCAGCAGCCGCGCCGCCGGGTGGTGGCGCTGGTGCAGGCCCTTCGTCAAGGTCAGCTTGCCGGTGCCGGGCTCGCCTTCGAGCGCGACCCACTCGCCGCGCTGGTGGCCGCGGTCGAGGTCGTGCCCGCAGCGCTGCCACAGCGGCGCCGAGCCGACGACACCCGGCAGGTACATCGGCAGCATCGGCGTCGGGACGGCCAACGGCTCCTCGGCCTCGATCAGCTTCACCGACAGCACGCCACCCGCGGTCTCGGATTCGCGCCGGCCCGCGACCCGGCGGCACAGCACCCGCACCCGCAGCCCGCTGGACAGGGACAGCGTCGCCGGGGTCCGGCGGCCCTCGGCCAGCGCTTCGGTGGCGTGGCCGAGCAGCACCGACTGGTCGGCCGGGTCCAGCAGCTGCCGGGCCCGGTCGTTCATCATCACGATGTCTTCGTTGAACGCCAGCACGATGCCCGTCCACCGGCGGCAGGTCTGCAGGTAGGCCTGGAAGAGCATCATCTCCCGCAGGTCGCTGTGCCGCAGCAGGGCCTGGCGGATCTGCTCGGCCGTCGAGCGGGCCAGCGCGACGAGCAGGCCGCCCGCGTCCTTGTGCCAGCAGGTGAGGTCGACGGCGCCGACCTTCTTGCCCGAGATCGGGTGGTGGATCGGCACCCCCGCGCAGGCCAGGTTCTCCAGGTGCTCGGCGTAGTGCTCGTGCCCGAACACCGTCGTCGGGCGGCCGTCCTCCAGCGCGGTGCCGATGCCGTTGGTGCCGACGGACTGCTCGCCGTAGCTGAACCCGGGTACCAGCTCGACGCGCTCGAGGTGCCGGGCCAGGTCGGCGTCGCCGGTCCGCTGGGTGAGCACGACACCGCCCGGGTCGGTGAGGATGAGGCTGATCGGCTGGCCCTCGAACTGCTCACCCAGCTTGTGCAGCACCGGTTCGGCGCCGCGCATGAGCGGGATGTCGAGGTTCTGGTCGCCGAGGTAGAGCGGGTCGATCCGGTCGGCTTCGACCTGGAACTCCCGCGACCGCCGCCACGAGGCCAGGATCGTCGGGCGGACCGTGTCCGCGGGCACCGCTTCGGCGGTCAGGAACCGCACCCGGGTGCGGGCGAGCACGTCGTCGGCGACCAAGGCCGTCTCGTCCACGTGACCTCCAGTTTCCCCGCGGCCCACGTGGGTGCGGGCACACCCGTTGTGCCGCCCGTCCAGCCTAGGCGTGCGAGGGCCGGGCCGGTGTCTCAAATTGAGACGCTCCCGGTGGCGCGGCGGCGGTGCGATGGAGAGATGGCCGCCGAGACGTACAACCCCTGGACGATCGTCAACCTGGTCTTCACGCACCTGGCCGAGCAGGGCCTGCACCCGGAGCTCGGCGCGGCGGGCCACCCCGGCGAGCCCGCCGCCGCGCTGCTGCGCGCGTTCGGGATCGTCCCCACCGTCGAGGGCGACGCGCGCGTGCAGGCCGGGATCCACGACGAGCTGGCCGGGCTGCGCGCCCGGCTGCTCGACCCCGGCGAACCGTCCTGAGCAGCGGTTCTGTCTCAGATTGAGACCCGCGTCCGGCGCGGATGCCCGCCTAATGGTGAGCGCAGGACGCCCTGGGCGGCGAGCTCAGGAGATAAGGAGTGATCCATGAGTCGCCAGAGTGTGGCGAAAGCCCACCAGAAGATCCAGGAACTGTCGTGGGAACCGGCCTACCACACCCCGGTTTCGCACTACGGCACCGACTACACCTTCCGGAAGGCCAAGAAGAAGGACCCGCTGAAGCAGGTCCTCCGCTCGTACTTCCCGATGCAGGAGGAAAAGGACCACCGGGTCTACGGCGCCGAGGACGGCGCGATCCGCGGCAACATGTTCCGCCAGGTCCAGGAACGCTGGCTGGAGTGGCAGAAGCTGTTCCTGTCGATCATCCCGCTGCCGGAGATCTCCGCGGCGCGGGCGATGCCGCTGCTGTTCCGCACGGTCCCGAACCCGGAACTGCACAACGGCCAGGCGATCCAGATGATCGACGAGGTCCGGCACTCGACGATCCAGCAGAACCTCAAGCGCCTGTACATGCAGAACTACATCGACCCGGCGGGCTTCAACTCGAGCCTGCGCAACTTCCAGAACGACTACTGCGGCACCATCGGCCGCCAGTTCGCCGAAGGCTTCATCACCGGTGACGCCATCACCGCGGCCAGCATCTACCTCACGATCGTCGCCGAAACGGCGTTCACGAACACGCTGTTCGTCGCCATGCCGGCCGAAGCCGCCGCGAACGGCGACTACCTGCTGCCCACGGTGTTCCACTCGGTCCAGTCCGACGAATCCCGCCACATCAGCAACGGTTACGCGACGCTGCTGATGGCGTTGTCCGACGAAAGCAACCACCAGCTGCTCGAACGCGACCTGCGGTACGCGTGGTGGAACAACCACGCCGTCGTCGACGCCGCGATCGGTACGTTCATCGAATACGGCACCAAGGACCGCCGCAAGGACCGCGAGAGCTACGCGGAAATGTGGCGCCGCTGGATCTACGACGACTACTACCGCAGCTACCTCGTCCCGCTCGAGAAGTACGGCCTGGTGATCCCGCACGACCTCATCGAGGAGGCGTGGAACCGCATCTGGAACAAGGGCTACGTCCACGAAGTCGCGCAGTTCTTCGCCACCGGGTGGCTCGCCAACTACTGGCGCATCGACCCGATGACCGACGAAGACTTCGAATGGTTCGAGTACAAGTACCCGGGCTGGTACGACAAGTACGGCAAGTGGTGGGAGAACTACAACCGCCTCGCGACGCCGAACGGGCACCACCCGATCGTCGCCGAGGACGTTGGCTACGTGTACCCGCACCGCTGCTGGACGTGCATGGTGCCGTGTCTCATCCGCGAGGACATGGTGGTCGACGAGGTCGACGGCCAGCACCGGACGTACTGCTCGGAGACTTGCCGCTGGACCGACGCCGAGGCGTTCCGGCCCACCTACCAGGGCCGCAGCACCCCGAACATGGGCCAGCTGGTCGGCGCCCGCGAGTGGGAGACGCTCTACCACGGCTGGAACTGGGCCGACGTCGTCTCCGACATGGGCTTCGTCCGCGACGACGGCAAGACCATGGTCGCCCAGCCGCACCTGGACCTGGACCCGAAGAAGATGTGGACGCTCGACCACCTGCGCCGGATGCCCGAGGTGCAGTCGCCGAACGTGCTGCTCAACCAGATGACCGCGGAGCAGCGCGCCGCGTTCGTGGCCGACTACAACCGCCAGGGCCCGGCCGGGCGCCCGGCGCCGCAGGCCTGACGGGCGGGGTCCGGCATGACGGAGAAGCACCGCGTCCGGTTCGAGCCGGTCGGGATCGAGATCGACGTCGCCGAGGACCAGACGATCCTGCGCGCCGCCGCCGAGCAGGGCGTGATGCTCATGCACGGCTGCAAGGAAGGGCAGTGCGCGGCCTGCAAGTCGTTCCTCCTCGACGGCGACGACGTCGAACACGACCGCTATTCGACCTTCGCGCTGCCCGACTACGAAAAGGAGGAAGGCTTCACGCTGCTGTGCCGGGCCCACGCCTACGAAGACCTGACGATCGAGCTGCTCAACTACGACGAGGAGATGATCCAGTCCGGCCTGCCGATCCAGGAGGCGGAGGTCGAGGTCGTGGCGAACGATCCGGTGACCCACGACCTGCGGCACCTGGTCGTCCGGCTGGACGGGGACCTGAAGTTCTTCCCCGGCCAGTACCTGGACTTCGCCGTCCCGGGCACCGAGGAGACGCGGTCGTTCTCGATGGCCAGCACCTCGGCCCGCGACGGGTTGCTGGAGTTCGTCATCAAGATCTACCCCGACGGGCTGTTCTCCCGGTTCCTGGCCGCCGAAGTCGCGGTCGGCGACCGGCTCCGGGTGACCGGCCCGTTCGGGGTGTTCACCCTCCGGGACAACCCGGGCAAGGACCTCGTGTTCGTCGGCGGTGGCGCCGGGATGGCGCCGATCCTGTCCCTGCTGCGGTCCATGGCCGAGCGCGGCATCGACCGGAAGGCGACCTTTTACTACGGTGCCCGCCGCCGCCGTGACCTCTGCTTCGAGGCGGAACTGCGGGAGCTGGAAGCGAAACTGCCCGGCTTCCGGTACGTCCCCGCGCTTTCCGAGCCGGGCGACGAGGACTGGACCGGCGAGACCGGCTTCGTCACCGACGTCCTGCGCCGCGCCGGGATCGACTTGACCGGCGCCGACGCCTACGTCTGCGGGCCGCCGCCGATGGTCGAAGCGGCGCTGGAGCTGCTGCCCGCGCTCGGCGTCGACGGCAAGCGCGTCTTCTACGACAAGTTCACCACCACGGGCGAAGGGTAAGGAAACCCATGACAGCCACCTCCGAACGCAGCGTGCCGAAGCCGGCGTTCACCGACGCCGAAGCGGGCGCGAAGGTCTTCCCGGACTCCACCGCCCGCCAGTACAACTACTTCACCCCGGCCAAGCGCAAGCAGAGCCACTACGAAGACGTCACCGTCGAGGTCCAGCCCGACCCGCGGCACTACCTGTCCCAGGGCTGGCTCTACGCCTTCGCGGACGGCAAGGCCGGATACCCGCTGGAATGGACCGCGCTGAAGGCGTGGGGTTCGGACCGTCCGGTGCCCGAACGCGGTCCCGGGTCCGGCGGCCAGGGCTACGACTGGCCGGCGCACGGCTGGCACGAGTTCCGCGACCCCAACGAGGAGTGGGAGCTCACCCTCTACCGCTACAACGCGAACGTCGTCCGCCAGCTCAACCAGAACATCGACGCCGCGCGCCAGGCCAAGGCGTTCGAGCAGTGGAACCGCAACTGGGTCGACTTCGTCGCCAAGCACGTCGGCGCCTGGATGCACGTCGACCACGGCCTCGGCCTGTACCTGTTCGCCAACGCCAACCGCCGCGCCCCGACGAACATGCACAACAACGCCATTTCGGTGAACAGCATGCACCGCATCCGCGCGGCGCAGGACCTGGCGCTGTACACCCTGACGCTCACCGAGGAGATCGAGGGCTTCGACGGCACCGCCCACCTGGCCACCTGGAACGAGGACCCGGCGTGGCAGGGCGTGCGGGACACCGCCGAGCAGCTGACCGGGATCTGGGACTGGGGTGAGGCGATCTTCGCCGCGAACGTCGTCTTCGAGCCCCTCGTCGGCGAGCTGTTTCGCAGCAACCTGGTCCAGCAGGCCGCGCCGGCGAACGGCGACTTCGTCACTCCGACGCTGATCGGCGCCGAGGAGTTCGACTTCTCCGAACGCGACCTCCGCTACACCAAGCAGCTGTACCACCTGCTGATCAACGACAAGGAGTTCGCCGGCCACAACAAGGCGCTGCTGCAGAAGTGGCTCGAGGACTGGGTGCCGAAGAGCATCGCCGCCGCCCGCGCCCTGCAGCCGCTGTGGTCGCAGCCCGACGCCAAGCCGATCCGGTTCGAGGACGGTCTCGACCGCGTGAAGAGCCGGTTCGCCGGCATCCTGTCCGAATTGGGCCTCAAAGCACCCGAGGAGCTGGGCCAGTGACTGTCTTCAAGACCGCGGAAAGCCCGTTCAAGGCCGACAACACCGCGTCGAACATGTGCGGGTTCACCTTGATGAACAACCAGGTGGGCGCGATCATCGCGGAAGTCATGGGCACCAAGGAGAACGTGACCGTGACCCCGCTGCCGTCGATGATCCGCGTCGACGCCCGGGGCCGGACGGACCTGGTCTACGCCGAGGTCGACGAGGCCGCCGGCGAAGAAGAAGGCTGGTTCAACGCGGCCGAGTTCGAGGAGAGCATGTCCACCCACTACGGGCGGATGATCCACGAAGACGACCGCACGATCATGTTCGCCAACCCCGAGGACGCGGCCGAATACCTCGACTTCGACCTCAAGCCCATCAGCTAGCCCCGCCCCAAGCGCCCCAATGTGGCCTTGGTTGCGTTCAACGCACCGAAGGCCGCCTTGGGTGCGTTGAACGCACCGAAGGCCACATTGGGGCGCTCCGCCCGGCAGTGCTCGATCCCGCTCAGGAGGATCAGGAATGTACGAAAAAGACGGCGAGAAGTACTTCGTGGTGGACGCCCACACCCACTTCTGGGACGCGAGCCCGGACAACTGGGTCGAGGGCCAGGAGGAATACGCCAAGGGCTGGATCGAGTGCTTCCACGCCTACCAGGGACTCGGCCCGAAGGAGACGCACTGGCCGATCGACCGGTTCCAGAAGTACTCCGAGGAACTGATGATGCACGACCTGTTCGAGGTCGGGCACGTCGACACCGCCATCTTCCAGCCGACGAACCTGCGGCAGTGGTACAAGAACGGCTTCAACACCACCGAAGCCGACGCGGCGCTGGCCGAGAAGCACCCCGGCAAGTTTCTCGTCAACACCACCTTCGACCCGCGTGAAGGCGACGAGGGCATGAAGGCCTTCGAGGAACGCGTCAAGCGGTACCACTGCAAGGGCGTCAAGCTCTACACGGCCGAGTGGCGGGGTGACTCCCGCGGCTGGAGCCTGAAGGACCCGGAAGCCTCGCGCTACCTGGAGAAGTGCGAGGAACTCGGCGTCAAGAACGTCCACATCCACAAGGGACCGACGATCTGGCCCCTCGACAAGGACGCCTTCGACGTGTCCGATGTGGACCACGCGGCGACGAACTTCCAGGGCCTGAACTTCATCGTCGAGCACGTCGGCCTGCCGCGCATCGAGGACTTCTGCTTCATGGCCACCCAGGAGCGGAACGTCTACGCCGGCCTGGCCGTCGTCGTCGGCGGCTTGATGCACGCCCGGCCGAAGTTCTTCGCGAAGGTCATGGGCGAGCTGATGTTCTGGCTCGGCGAGGACAAGCTGATCTTCGGGGCGGACTACGCGATCTGGGAGCCGAAGTGGCAGGTCGAGGGGTTCGTCGACTGGAACATGCCCGGTGACGAAGAGCTGTCGGACTTCCCGCCGCTGACCGTCGACCAGAAGAAGAAGATTCTCGGGCTGAACGCCGCCCGCCTCTACGACATCGACGTCCCCGAGGAGCTGAAACTGGCCGACCCGAAGAACGTCGAGCCCGTCGGCGTGCCGAACTCATGACCGCCGTGGTGACCGGGGCCCGCGCCGCCGTGTGGGCGGCGCTGGGCACCGTCCGGGATCCCGAACTGGACGAACCCCTCACCGACCTCGGGTTCGTGGCCCGCTGCGAGGTGAGCGACGCGGGCCACGCCGTCGTCCGGCTGCGGCTGCCGACGTACTTCTGCGCGCCCAACTTCGCCTTCCTGATGGTGGCGGACGCCTACGACGCCGTGGCCGGGGTGCCGGGCCTGACCGGGCTCGACATCCGGCTCGACGACCACTTCGCCTCCGACGTCATCAACCGCGGGGTGGCCGCGCGGCAGGGGTTCGTCGCGTCGTTCGAGGGCGAGGCCGCCGACGAGCTCGACACGCTGCGGTACGACTTCGTCCGCAAGGCCGTGCTGGCCGGCACCGACCGCGTCTGCCGGTCCCTGGGCCGGGACCCGCGATCGCTGACCCTCGGTGACGTCCCGCCGAGCCCCGACCTCGATCGGCTCCGGGCCCGCCGCCGCGAGCTGGGCCTGCCCGCCGGGGACGGCGACCCGCTGCTGCTCGACCCGGCGACGGGGAGAGCGGTAGCCCCGGCCGACGCGAAGCGGCACCTCGCCTTCGCCCGGCTGACGCGCACGAGCATGGAGGCCAACTCGGGCGTCTGCCGCGGCATGCTGCGCGCGCGGTACGCCCTGACCAGCGAAGAGGAGGGCACGGGATGAAGGCCGTGCGGCTGCAGAAGTACCACCAGCACCCGGTGATCGAAGACGTCCCGGAGCCGCGCGCCACCGGGCCCTTCGACGTCGTGGTCAAGATCGGCGGCGCCGGCGTCTGCCGCACCGACCTGCACATCATCGAGGAGCAGTGGGCCGAGAAGTCCGGCGTCGAGCTGCCGTACACGATCGGGCACGAAAACGCGGGCTGGGTGCACGAGGTCGGTCCGGCGGTGACGAACGTCGAGGTCGGCGACACGGTCATCCTGCACCCGACGCCGACGTGCGGGCTGTGCCACGCCTGCCGCGCGGGCGACGACATGCACTGTCCCAACGGGAGCTTCCCGGGCATCGACTCCGACGGCGGGATGGCGGAGTACCTGCTGACGTCGGCGCGGGCGTGCATCAAGCTCGATCCGTCGACCCAGCCCGGTGATGTCGCCGCGCTGGCCGACGCGGGCATCACCGCCTACCACGCGGTGCGCAAGGCCGTCCCGCACCTGTACCCGGGTACCACCTGCGTGGTCAACGGCGCCGGCGGCCTCGGGCACATCGGCATCCAGTCGCTTCGGGCGTTGACGGCCGCCCGGGTGATCGTGGTCGACCGCAACGCCGACGCCCTCGAACTGGCGTCGACCCTGGGCGCCGACGAGACCGTGCTGGCCGACGGCAAGCAGGTCGACGCCGTGCTCGACCTGACCGGCGGCCACGGCGCCGAGGTCGTGCTCGACTTCGTCGCCGAGCAGGGCGCCCAGCAGGACGCCTTCGCGATGACCCGCCGCGCCGGGTCGCACTTCGTCATCGGCTACGGCTCGAACATCGAGATCCCGACGATCGACATCATCTCCACCGAGCGCAACGTCATCGGCAACCTCGTCGGCACCTACAACGACCTGGCCGAGCTGATGGTGCTGGCCCAGGCCGGGAAGGTCACCCTGCACACGAAGAAGTACCCCCTGGACGCGGCGCTCGACGCGCTGGCGGACCTCGACGCCGGGCGCGTGCGCGGCCGGGCCATCCTCACCCCCTAGGAGCACCGCACATGGCGAAGGAACTGCGGTTCGGCGCGGAGGCCCGCGACCTGCTGCTGGCGGGCGTCGACAAGCTGGCCGAAGCGGTCAAGTCCACGTTGGGCCCCAAGGGCCGCAACGTGATCATCGAGAAGATCACCGGCTCGCCGGTGGTCACCAACGACGGCGTCACCATCGCCCGCGAGATCCACCTGAAGAACCAGTTCGAGAACATGGGCGCGCAGCTGGTCAAGGAAGCGGCGATCAAGACCAACGACGTCGTCGGCGACGGCACGACCACGGCGACCGTGCTGGCCCAGGCGATCGTCCGCGAAGGCATGCGGGCGATCTCGGCCGGCGGCAACCCGGTGCTGGTCAAGCGCGGCATCGACCACGCCGTCGGCCTGCTGGTGGCGCACCTGGAGAAGCGGGCCCACCCGGTGGTGTCCGAACAGGACTACGCCCGGGTGGCGGCGATCTCGGCCAACGACGACGACGCTGTCGGCGCGGTGATCGCCAAGGCCCTGCACACCGTCGGCGACGGCGGGGTGGTGACGGTCGAGGAGTCGCCGACGATCGGGATGAGCGTCGAGTTCGTCGAAGGGTTCGAGTTCGACAACGGCTACCTCTCGCCGTACCTGGTCACCGACCCGGGGCGGCTGGAAGCGGTGCTCGACGACCCGTACATCCTGATGTGCGCGGAGAAGATCACCAAGGTGCAGCAGCTGATGCCGTTGCTCGACAAGGTGATGCGGGCGCCCCGGCCGCTGGTGGTGATCGGCGAGACGGTCGAGGGCACGGCGCTGTCCATGCTGGTGCACAACCACATGAACGGCACCTTCCAGTCGGTCGCCGTCCGCGCGCCGGGCTTCGGCGACCGGCGGCTGCACAAGCTGGAGGACCTCGCGGCGATCGTCGGCGGCGCGGTGCTCTCGCGGCAGTCCGGCTTCACGATGGAGACGATGACCCTCGAGCACCTCGGCCGGGCCAAGCAGGTCCGGGTCACCGAGAACCGCACCACGATCGTCGGCGGCGCGGGTTCATCGGAGGCGGTGGACTTCCGGGTCGGGCAGCTGCGGGCGGAGCTGGAGCGCGCGCAGTTCGGCGTCGACGAAGACGTTCTGACCGAGCGGATCGGGGCACTGACCGGCAAGGTCGCGGTCGTCCGCGTCGGCGCGGCCACCCCGGCCGAGCTGAAGGAGCTGCAGCACCGGGTCGAAGACGCGTTGTCGGCGACCCGGGCGGCGATGGCCGAGGGCATCGTGGCCGGCGGGGGAGCGGCGCTGCTGCACGCCGAGAAGGCGTTGGAGGGTCTCGGGCTGGAGGGTGACCAGGCGATCGGCGTCGAGATCGTCCGGCGGGCGCTGGCCGAACCGGCGTTCCTCATCGCGTACAACGCGGGCCACCCGGCCCACGAGATCGTCGCGCGCACCCGGGAACTCGGCGACGACGAGGGCTTCGACGCCCTGCACGACCGCTTCGGGGACATGATCGCCCTCGGGGTGGTCGACCCGCTGCGGGTGTGCCGGTCCGCCGTGCAGAACGGCGCTTCGGTGGCGGGCCTGCTGCTCACGACGAACTCGCTGATCGCCGAGGAGCAGACCCCGTGGGGCGGCAGCGCGGCCCTGATGACCGAGTTCGGCCCGCTGGACGAGGGCCTGCACCAGCCCTCGCCCGACGCGAGCACGCCGCAGTCCCTCGGAATGGGCCCCTCCGTCGGCTGAGCTGCCCGTCCCTCAGCCCGCGGAGTGCGGAGGTTTCCCCGCCGGTGTCCTGAGCCCCGGCGGGGAGTCCTCCGGCTCAGGGAGCGAGCCCGTGCCGGGCCAGTTCGTGCCCGGCGAGCTTCTCGATGACGTCCCGGTCGCGCTCCCGCCAGCCGGTGGCCGGTTCGCCCACCGAAGCCAGGCGCCCCAACGGCTGTGTGGCGAGGGCCCGCAGGGCCAGCAGGTCGAGCCCCTCGTCGCCGAGGGTTCGCAGCCGCGCGGCCGCCGTGGCGCGGCGGGCGTAGCGCCAGCGCAGCGGCAGCCACGTCACCAGGAGCGTCAGCACCGGCAGGGCGATGATGATCGCCGCCATCCACCAGGCCAGGTTCTCGACGGCTTCGATCTGCCAGCGGCCCGCGTCCGTCAGCTTGGTCCCGACGTCCGAACCGCCGTGGAGGGCCTTCGCGAGCGCGTCCCCGACGAGCGGGATGCCGTCGGCGGAGTTCGCGGCGGAGTCGAAGGTGCCGCGCAGGCCGGTGCCGGCGTCGACGAGGCCGTCGCCGGGCGCCCGGAGCTTCATGATCTGGTCGTACACCGAAGTCCCCAGCCACACCGCGACGACGATGAGCAGCACGGCCAGGAGATCGCTGACGAGCTGGGCGGTACGGCGGATCGGCCGTTCGGCGTAGAGCTGCATCGGGGGGACGCCTTTCGCGGTGGGGGAGCGCGGCCACGGCAACGTACCCGCGTCCCCTCGGGGCGAACCGGGCCCGGTGGGCTATGACGGCGGTCATAGTGTGTTCCCCGTCGCGGTGTGCTCTCATGGGGCTATGACCACTGTCATAGAGGTCGCGCACCGCGAGTGCGTCGCCGCGCTGGTCGCGGCTTGCTCGCCGGACAGTCTCCGGCGCCGGTTCATGATGGGCGGCCCCGCCCGGCCGGCCGAGGTCTTCCAGCGATACCAGCGGTTTCTGCTCGCCGGGCCGCCGGACGGCGCCGCACTGCTCGCCTCCCGCGGCGGCCGCCCGGTGGGCCTGCTCAACTTCGTCTCCGAGACGCCGGGGGAGGCGGAGATCGGGATCCTCGTCGCCGACGCGTGGCAGCGGCAGGGGATCGGCAGCGCGCTGAGCCGGTGGTTGTGGGCGTCCGGGCGCTGGGCGGGCTGGACCGTGCGGGCCACCGTCCAGGCCGGGAACGCCGGCGCCGAGGCACTCCTGCTGGGCCAGGGGTTCCGGCCGGTGCCGTCGTACGAACGCGGCGAACGCGACTTCGCGCTGGTCGTGCCGGACTGGGCTACCATGACGGACGTCATGAAGGAGGCGGTCGATGACCAGGACACCGCGCGAGCGGATGGTGCTCAGCGCCGCGCAGCTGGTGCGGATCCAGGGTGTCGGGGCGACCGGCATGCGGGACGTGGTCGCCCACGCCGAAGCACCGCGGGGGTCCCTGCAGCACTACTTCCCCGGCGGTAAGGACCAGTTGATCGCCGAAGCCGTCACCTGGGCGGGCGATTACGCCGCCCGGCGCGTGACGCGCGCGGCGGCCAAGCTCGAAGACCCGACGCCGGGCAAGCTGTTCGCGGCCATGGCCGCGCAGTGGCAGGACGAGTTCACGACGTCGGGCTTCGACGCCGGCTGCCCGCTGGTCGCGACGGTCGCCGACACGGCAGCCACCAGTGACACCCTGCGCGAAGCGGTGGGCAAGGCGTTCGAAGGCTGGCAGCGCCCGGTCGCCGCGACGCTCGAGCAGCTGGGCGTGCCACCGGCCCGCAGCGCGTCCCTGGCGGTGCTCATGCTCAGCGCACTGGAGGGCGCGATCGTCCTGGCCCGCGCCCACCGGGACATCGCGCCGCTGGAGACGGTGGTCGCCGAACTGCGGCCGTTGCTCGACGGCGCCGTGGACCGGCGCCGCCGCCGCGAAATCTGACGTGGCCACTTACGGCCCGATGTCGCTCCACCACACGACGAAGCGGCTGGTCTTGCGGCCGTGGCGCGAGTCCGACGCCGAGGATCTCCGCGCCCTGCACGCCGAACGCGGCACCGGGACGCCCGCGCTCGACGAAATCCGGGCACTCATCGCGAAGCAGCTCACCGCGACGGAGACGACCGGGATCACCCTGCTGCCCATCCAGCGCCGCGCCGAAGGCGACTTCATCGGCTATTGCGGGCTGATCATCGGCCGCGCCACCCTCGACGAACCCGAGATCGCGTACGAGCTGTTCCGGCGAGCGCACGGAAACGGCTACGCCACCGAGGCCGCCACCGCGGTGCTCGAAGCCGCAACGGCGACCGGGCGGAGGCGGCTCTGGGCGACCGTCGGCGCGGGGAACGCCCCGTCGCTCCGCGTGCTCGGGAAGCTCGGGTTCGAAGAGCATCACGTGTCCACTGAGGACAGCGGGGTGGTCGTCTGGCTGACTCGCTCCCTGCGCTAGAGCTCCCGGAAGAATTCCCGGATGTCGCCCACCAGCACTTCCGGGGCCTGAAGCGAGGCGAAGTGCCCGCCCGCGTCGTACTCCGACCACCGCGTCACCGTGTTGGACAGCTCGGCCAGTCCCCGCAGTGCGTGGTCGCCCCGGAAGTTCGCCACCGCCGTCGGGACGCCGGACGGGGCCGGGCGCTCGCCCCAGCCGTCCTGGCCCGCTTCCAGGTACAGGCGCGCCGCCGAGCCCGCGGTGCCGGTGAGCCAGAAGATCGTCACGTTCGTGAGGATGGCGTCCCGGTCTACCGGCGTCTGGTTCGTGGTGGTGGGGTCCCAGTCGACGAACCACTCGAGGTTCCACGCGAGCTGCCCGGCGGGGGAGTCGTTGAGCGCGTAGGCGAGGGTCTGCGGGCGGGTGGCCATCTGCGTGGCGTAGCCGGAGTGGGCGTACCACCAGGTCTGGTTCTCCCGCGCCCGCTTCCGGTCCTCTTCGGACAGTCGCTCGAGGTCGCCGGGAGCGGTCGGCACCCCGGCGTTGGCGACGGCGTTGACGTGCACGCCCAGCACCGCTTCGGGGGCGACCCGGCCGAGTTCGGGGGAGACGATGCTGCCGAAGTCGCCACCCTGGGCGCCGTAGCGTTCGTAGCCGAGCCGCCGCATCAGCTCGGCCCAGGCCCGGGCGGTTCGGCGGGTGTTCCAGCCGCGGTCGCCGGTGGGGCCGGAGAAGGCGAACCCGGGCACGGAGGGTGCGACGACGTGGAAGGCGTCCTTCGGGTCGCCGCCGTGGGCGCGGGGGTCGGTGAGCGGGCCGAGGACGTCGAGGAAGTCCGCGACGGTGCTCGGCCAGCCGTGGGTCATGATCAGCGGGGTGGCGCCGGGTTCGGGGGAGCGGACGTGCAGGAAATGGATGCGCTGGCCGTCGATGGTGGTCGTGAACTGCGGGAACGCGTTGAGCCGGGCCTCCTGGGCTCGCCAGTCGAAGCCGGTGCGCCAGTACCCGGCGAGCTCGCGGAGGTAGGGCTCGCTGACGCCGTAAGCCCACCCGGCGCCGGGCAGTTCGCCCGGCCAGCGGGTGCGGGCGAGCCGGTGGTGCAGCTCGTCGAGGTCGGCCTGCGGGACGTCGATGCGGAAGGGATCCATGGCCGCACTCTGTCGCCCATGTAGGACAGGAACGGTCCTCGATGTCCGGCAGACTTGCCCCATGCGCGAAACCCCCGGCCGGCTGCTCCGCTTGCTGTCGCTGCTCCAGATGCACCGCGACTGGTCCGGCACCGAACTGGCGGACCGCCTCGGCGTGACCACCCGGACCGTCCGCCGCGACGTCGGCCGCCTGCGCGATCTGGGCTACCCGGTGCACGCGGCGATGGGCCCGATCGGCGGCTACCGCCTCGGCGCCGGCGCCGAGCTGCCCCCGCTGCTGCTCGACGACGACGAGGCGGTCGCGGTGGTGGTCGGCCTGCACGCCGGCGGCGTTTCGGGCCTGGCGGAGGCGTCGCTGCGGGCGTTGACGAAGGTGGAGCAGGTCCTGCCGTCCCGGCTGCGCCACCGCGTGGCGGCGCTGGAGGCGAGCTTGCTGGCGCTCCCGGTCCGCGGCCCGGTGGTGGCGGCGGAGGTGCTGACCGCGGTGTCGGCGGCGATCCGCGCGTCGGAGACCCTGCGGTTCGACTACGTGAGCCACGACGGCGGCGAGTCCCGCCGCGCGGTCGAGCCGCACCGCCTGGTCTCGTGGGGCCGCCGCTGGTACCTGGTCGGCTGGGACACCGGCCGCGCGGACTGGCGGACGTTCCGCGCGGACCGCCTCTCGTTGCGCACGCCGAACGGACCCCGCTTCAGCCACCGCGAGCCCCCGGACGGCGACCTCACGGCGTACCTCAAGCGCACGATGGGCCGCGACATGTGGCCCTTGCGCGCGGTCTTGAAGCTCCACGCGCCGGCCGAGGAGGTGGCCGGCCGCGTCGACGGCGAGGTGACCGCGCTGGATTCGAAGACCTGCCGGCTCGAGCTGGCTTCGGATTCGTGGGACATCGTGGCGTTCGTCGTGGGGATGCTGGACGTGCCGTTCGAGGTGGAGTCGCCTCCGGAGCTGAGCGAGCGGCTCGAGGTGCTTTCGGCGCGGTACGCCGCAGCGACCTAGGGGAGCCGCGGGGGCGAAGCTGCGGGCTCAGGTGTGCGTGCCGCCGTCGATGCGGATTTCCGTTCCCGTGATGAACTTGCCGTCGTCGGAAGCCAGCATCGCCACCACTCCCGCCACCGTCTCCGGGCCCGCCACCGCGTTGCCCACTTCCGTCGTGAACTCCGTCGGGAGGATCGGCAGCAGCCGCCCGAACAGGGAAAAGTCCACGTTCTGGGGCAGCCAGCTCGCCGCCGAGTCCGTGATGCCGCTCTTCACGCTGCCCGGGGCGATGCTGACCGCGCGCAGGCCCTGCTTGCCGTACTCCAGGGCCAGCGAGTGCGTGAACGCCTGGATGCCGCCCTTGCTCGCGCTGTACGCCGCCATGTACGGGTGGGCGAACGAGGCCGAGGTCGAACTGAAGTTCACCACCACGCCGTTCGGCGATTCGAGCAGGGCCGGCAGAGCCGCGCGGGTCACCAGGAACGTGCCCGTCAGGTTCACCGCCAGCACCCGGTTCCACAGCTCCAGCGACGTCTCGTGCGTGTGCGACGCCAGCAGGATCCCGGCCGCGTTGACCACCACGTCGAGGCCGCCGAGCACGTCGACCGCCGACTTCACCCCGAAGGCCACCGACGCCTCGTCGGCCACGTCCATGACGTACGTCGTCAAGCCTTCGAGGTGCGCGGCCTGCTGGGTGCCGATCAGGCCTTCTTCGGAGACGTCGGTGCCGATGACCTGGGCCCCCTCCTCCATCAGGCGGAGCGTGGTGGCCCGGCCGATGCCGGAACCGGCGCCGGTGACCAGGACTCGGCGATCGCGCAGGCGTTCCATGGCGATCACCGTAGCCAAGAACTCAGAGCTCGGGCACCCGCTCACCGGCCGGCGGCGGACCCGGCGGCGTCCCGTCGCCGAACGGGCGGCCACCCAGCTCCTCGCGGCCGTGCGGGGTCAGCCAGCCGCTCGGGTCCGGGCCCAGTGGCACGATCCCAGTCGGGTTCACGTTCTTGTGCACCACGTAGTAGTGCTCCTTGATCTGCGCGAAGTCGATCGTGTCACCGAACCCCGGCGTCTGGAACAGGTCGCGCGTGTACGCCCACAGCACCGGCAGCTCGGCCAGCTTCTGCCGGTTGCACTTGAAGTGGCCGTGGTACACCGCGTCGAACCGGACCAGCGTGGTGAAGAGCCGGATGTCCGCTTCGGTGATCGTGTCGCCGACCAGGTAGCGCTGGGTGGCGAGCCGCTCGGAAAGCCAGTCCAGCCGGGCGAACAGCTTCCGGTACGAGTGCTCGTACGCCTCCTGGGAGCGCGCGAACCCGCACTGGTACACCGCGTTGTTGACGTCGGTGAACACCTTCTGCGCCACGTCGTCGATCTCGTCCCGCAGCTTCTCGGGGTACAGCTCGGGCGCACCGGAACGGTGGTACGCCGTCCACTCGGTCGACATGTCCAGCGTCATCTGCGCGAAGTCGTTGGTGACGACCTGGCCGCTCGGGACGTCGACGAACGCCGGGACCGTGATGCCGCGCGGGTAGTCCGGGTCGCGCTTGAAGAACGCCTCCTGCAGGCGCTCGATGCCGAGGACCGGGTCCCGGCCGTCGGGGTCCAGGTCGAAGCTCCAGCTGCGCTCGTCGTGCACCGGGCCCGCGATCCCCATCGACAGCACCGGCTCGAGGCCGAGCAGGCGGCGCACGATCACCGCGCGGTTCGCCCACGGGCACGCCCGCGCCACCACCAGCCGGTAGCGGTCCGGCTCGACCGGCCAGCCGTCGCGGCCGTCGGCCGTGATGCGGTCCGGGAGGTAGTTCAGGTCGCGCTTGTACTCGCCCTTGTCGGTCATCGGCGTCCTCAGCAGTCGTCGGTCGGGGGAGTGGTTTCCAGGGCCGCGGCCAGCCGGGCCAGCACCGGCCCGGCCGTGCGGATGTCCTCGGCGCCCAGGTGGTCGAACACCGAAGCCCGCACGCGGGCGAGGTGGCCCGGGTAGGCCGCCTCCAGTCTGGCCAATCCCGCCTCGGTCAGCACGGCGTTGGACGCGCGGCCGTCCTCCGCGCAGCGGCGCTTCTCGACCAGGCCGCGGCGGGTCAGGTCGTCGACGACCCGGCTGATCCGGCTCAGCGACAGCCCGGTGGTCGCGGCCAGCGCCGAGATGCGGAGCAGGCGATCGGAGGCTTCGGACAGCGCGACCAGCACCCCGTAGTCGGTGATCGCGAGCCCGGTCTCGGGCAGGAACTGGTCCTCGAGCGCGCGCGGCAGCGCCGTCATGATGCGCATCAGCGGCCGCCAGAACGCGGTTTCGTCGGCGTCGAGCGCGGAGATATCACCCATACGGCGACTCTACCGAAAGCTTGCTTGCGCAACCAGCCAAAGTGAGTAGGGTGTCGTTGAACCCTCAATCACAGGGGGGCGCCACTACGAGGAGAGAAGAACCGAGATGACCAGCGCGACCACCTACCCCCAGCTGACCGGCGAATACACCATCGACCCCGCGCACTCGCGGATCGGGTTCGTCGCCCGGCACGCCATGGTGACCAAGGTGCGCGGCAGCTTCAACGAGTTCACCGGCTCCGCCACCATCGACGGCGACGCGCCGGAGAAGTCGTCCGCCCAGGTCACCATCCAGGCCCACAGCATCGACACCCGCAACGCCGACCGCGACGGGCACCTGAAGAGCAACGACTTCCTGGCGATGGACGAGTACCCGCAGATCACCTTCGCCTCGACCGAGATCAAGCAGACCGGCGAGACCAGCTTCGAGGTCACCGGTGACCTGACCGTCAAGGACGTCACCCGTTCGGTGACCATCCCGATCGAGTTCGAGGGCGCCGCGAAGGACCCGTTCGGCAACGACCGCATCGGCTTCGAAGGCTCCACCACGATCAGCCGCAAGGACTACGGCATCACCTGGAACGCCGCCCTCGAGACCGGTGGCGTGCTGGTGAGCGACAAGGTCACGCTGGAGTTCGAGATCTCCGCGATCAAGTCCGCCTGATCCCGGGAGCGGGAACCGGGCTCACCGGTTCCCGCTCGCCCGCAGGTTGCCGATGCCGACGTCGAGCGCCGCTTCGAGGTGATCGATGCGGCCGGTCGACAGCATCACCACCACGCCGCCCTGGATGCCGGCCAGCAGGGCGGCGGCCGCGCGCCCGGTGTCCAGGTCCGGGCCGACCTCGCCGGCTTTCTGCAGGTGGCGGATGCCCGCCTCGATCTCGTCCTGCCAGCGCCGCAGCAGTTCGGTCACCACCGCCTGCGCGCCCGGCGTCACGCGGCCGAGCTGGGAGAGCAGCACGTTGAGCGGGCAGTGCCGGCCACGGCTGTCGTAGTGCGAGACGACCGTGTCGCGCCACCGCTGCCACGCCGCCCACGACGTCAGGCTGCCCAGCTGGGGCTGCTGGACCGCCAGGACCTGGTCGGCCTCGTAGCGCGCGACCGCCAGCAGGAGCTCTTCCTTGCCGTCCGGGAAGTAGTGGAACAGCTGGCTCTTGCTGGTCCCCGTCCGCGCCCGGACGTCGTCGAGCGTCGTGACGGCGACCCCGCGCTCGCGGATCTCCGCCGCGGCGCCTTCGACGATCCGCTGCCGCGTCGCGGCGCCCTTCGGGGTCAGCTTTGGACTCACAGGTCCACTTTAATTCGCTGGCCGGGCCCGGGAGAATTCCGGGTATGTCCACTGTCACGCCGTTCGCGATCCTGGCGCTGATCGGCGCCGTGTCCGGATCGGTCACGGCGTGGCTGCTCCTGCGCCGCGACCGGCCCGCCGAGGTGCTGACCCCGTCGGCGCCGCCGGAGCCCGTGCCCGAGGAAGTCGCTGCTCGGCTGGTGGACGACGAGCGCGCCGCCCGGCTGGCCGCGCTGGCGTCCTTCGCCCGGCAGGCCGACGCTGACCCCGACCTGCGTCAGGAGTGCGTCGGCGAGATCCTCACCCAGTTCCGGTCCGGCTGGCCGGACCCGCCGGCCTGGCAGGCCGAACTGTGGCGGCTCCTGCTGCCGCACCTGCACCCCGGGTCCCCGTGGTTCTGGCCGGGAATGGACCTCGAGCTGGACAGCCTGGTGCTGCACGCGGTCGACCTCCGTGGCTGCGAAGTCCGCGACGCGCGCTTCCACGCCGTGCGGTTCGCCGGCGACGCCCGCTTCGCCGAAGCGGTCTTCACCGGTTTGGTGAGCTTCGAAGGATCCTGCTTCGCCCGCCACGCCCTCTTCGGCAGCGCACGGTTCGGGACGGGCGCCGACTTCGAGAACGCGATCTTCACCGGCACGGCCGGCTTCGCCGGCGTCACCGCCGGCGGCCCGATGTGGTTCGACGCCGCCCGGTTCTCGGCTCGCACGGACTTCACCGCGGCGGCCTTCGGTGACGACGTCTCGTTCGAGGCGACCGGGTTCGCCGGCCGCACGCTCTTCACCGGCAGCCGGTTCGCCGCCGGAGCGCACTTCACCCGGGCCCGCTTCGGCGGCCACGCGGACTTCACGGCCGCGACGGCGGGCGGGTTCGACTTCACCGGAGCCCAGGTCCGGTTGGACGCGCGCGTCGTCCGGACCTGGCCGCCGGGCTGGGCACCCGGCGAGCCCGAGCCGCGGCGGTGGGCCGGCCTCACTCGGCTCTGATCGGCAGGTCCGCCCCGTCGCGGAGGAACACCGGGATCCGCTCCGGCGGGGCCGCCGCCTCGACCCACTCGCCGCCTTCGTGCCGCGAGCCCGTGACCGCGTCCGTCCAGGACGCCCCGGCCGGCAGGTACACCCGGCGCGTGGTGACGCCCGGCTCGAGCACCGGCGCCACCAGCACGTCCGGCCCGAGGAGGAACTGGTCGTCCACGTCCCACGCCGCCGGGTCGGCCGGGAAGTCGACGAACACGGGCCGCATCGGGGGAATGCCCTGCTCGTGCGCCACCCGCATCTGCTCCATCAGGTACGGCCGCAGCCGCTCCCGCAACCGCAGCGAGGCCGTGATCGACTCATACGCAGAAGAACCGAACGACCAGACCTCGTTGGGGCCGCCGGTCATCTCGGGCCCGAACGCCGGGCGTGGGTCGCGGAAGCCGTGCAGGCGGAACAGCGGGCAGAACACCCCGTAGGAGAACCAGCGGACCATCAGCTCCCGGTACTCCGGCGAGTCCGGGTCGCCGCCGTGGAAGCCGCCGATGTCCGTCGTCCACCAGGGGATCCCGGCCAGTGCCACGTTCAGCCCGGCCCGGACCTGCGCCCGCAGCGACGCCCACGTCGCGCCGACGTCACCCGACCAGAGCGCGGCCCCGAAGCGCTGGCTGCCCGCCCACGCCGAGCGGGACAGCAGCACCACTTCGTCGTCGCCCTCGGCGCGGATGCCGTCGTGGAACGTCTGCGCGTTGACCTGCGGGTAGAGGTTGAACACCTCCGCACCCGGGCCGGCGTGGAAGCCGAGGTTGTGCGGGTGGCCCGGCTGGATCTCCGGCTCGTCGCCGTCCAGCCACCACGCGCGCACGCCCAGGTCGTAGTAGTTCTCCTTGACCTTGCTCCAGACGAACCGCCGGGCCTCCGGGTTGGTCGCGTCGTAGAACGCCACCGGCATCTCGACGCCGAACCCCTTGTCCTTCCACGGCGCGTGCGCCGGGACGCCGCTCTCGGCGGCGACCAGCAGACCCCGTTCCTGCAGCTCGCGGTAGTTCTCCGAGAGCGGGTTCACCGACGGCCACACCGAGACCATGAGCTTGACACCGAGTTCGGAAAGCTCGCGCACCAGCCCGGCCGGGTCGGGCCACTCGGCCGGGTCGAACTTCCAGTCGCCGAGGTGCGTCCAGTGGAAGAAGTCCGCCACGATCACCGACAGCGGCAGCCCGCGTTCGTGGTACTCCCGCGCTACGGCGAGCAGCTCCTCCTGGGTGCGGTAGCGCAGCTTCGACTGCCAGAACCCGGCCGCCCACTCCGGCAGCATCGGCGCGTGGCCGGTCGCGTCGGCGTAGTGGCCGAGGATCTGGCGCGGACCGTCGCCGGTGGTGATCCAGTAGTCCAGCTGGCGTGCGTCGTCGGCGACCCAGCGGGTGCCGTTCGCGGCCAGCTCGACCCGGCCGACGGCGGGACTGTTCCACAGGAACCCGTAGCCGCGGCTGGAGAGCAGGAACGGCACCGACACCTCGGCGTTGCGCTGCACCAGGTCGAGCACGAGGCCCTTCTGGTCGAGCCGGCCGTGCGTGTGCTGCCCGAGCCCGAAGAGCCGCTCGTCGTCGTAGGCGCTGAAGCGCTGTTCCAGCCGGCCGTAGCCGTTGCGCGAGGGCATGAACAGCCGCGCGCCGGGCCACCAGAAGTGCGCGCGCTGCTCGGCGAGGAGCTCCTCGCCGGTGTCGGTGCGGACGAACCGCAGCTGCGCGTCGATGCCGGTGTCGGTGTCGGCGATCTCGACGATCGCGGTGAGCGCGCCGTTGACGACCCGGCCGGTCCGTCCCTCGACCGAGGCGGTGGCGGCGGACGGCTTCGCGGGCAGCAGCGCACCCGGGACGTCGTCGAGGATGCGGTGCCGGCCGGCCCGGACGCGCAGGCTGCCGTCGCCCCACGGCTCGATGCGCAGCACCTCGTGCCGCACGCTGACTTCGAGCGAGCGGCCGTCTTCGGTCGTGGCGATCACGCGGTCTCCTAGGAAATCGGTGAGGGTTGTTTTGCCGTCGGCCGCCGCATGACGTCTGTGCTGACCTGCGGCTTACGCTGTGGGGCGCGGCGGCCTGACCAAAACAACCCTCAGTCTTTGACGGCGCCGCTGGTCAGCCCGGCGACGACGTAGCGCTGGGCGACGACCAGCAGGACGGCCGCGGGGATCGCGGCGAGGACGGCGGTGGCCATGATCCCGTTCCAGTCGGCGGACTGGTTGCCGACGAACCGGTAGATGCCCACGGTGATGGGCTCGAACGACTGCCCGGTGGTCAGGGTGACGGCGAACAGGAAGTCCGCCCAGGCGAACAGGAACGAGAACAGCCCGGCGGTGACCAATGCGTTGCGGCTGACCGGCAGGATGATCGAGGCGAAGGTGCGCCAGTACCCGGCACCGTCCACCCGGGACGCTTCGGTCAGCTCCTTCGGCACGGAGATCATGAACGCCCGCAGCAGCAGGATGGCGAACGGGATGGTCGCGGTGGAGTCGGCGAGCACCAGCCCGAGGTAGTTGTCGATCAGGCCGAGGTTGCTGAACACGGTGTAGAGCGCGTTGGCCATCACGATGCCCGGGATCATCTGCACGATGAGCAGGACGAACACCAGCGCCGGGCCGCCGCGCACCTTGAGCTGGGCCAGCGCGTACGACGCGGGTGCCGCCACCAGCAGCGACACGAGCACCGTGCCGAGCGCGACGACGACGCTGGAGAGCAGGTTGGGCGCCTGCGTCGAGAGGGCCTTGCGGTAGCCGTCCAGCGTGCCGCCGACCGGGAAGAACGCGGGGTCCGGGCGCAGCAGCGCGCCGCTGGGCTGCAGCGAGGCGTTGACCATCCAGTACAGCGGGAACAGCAGCACCGCCACGATCAGCACGCCGGCCACGGTCCGCGGCCAGTTCGCCGTCTTCATGCCGCCTCCTTTTCGGACGCGGCAAGCCGCGGCAGTGTCTTCGCGTCGGCAGGCATGGTGTCTGATGATTCGGACCTGCAAGCAGTCCTCATGCCGCCTCCGCTAGGGTCGCCTTCGCCGAACGCAGGTAGAGCAGCCCGAAGACCGTCGCCACCACGATGAGGACGTTGCCGACCGCGGCGCCCTGCCCGAACGCGAAGTCCTGGAAGGACAGCCGGTAGGACCACGTGGTGAGCGTCTGGGTCGAGCCGGCCGGTCCGCCGCCGGTGACGACCATGATCACGTCGAACACCTTGATCGTGTAGACCAGCCCGAGCATCAGCACGATCCCGGTGACCGGCCGCAGCAGCGGCCAGGTGACGTGCCGGAACCGCTGCCACGCCCCGGCGCCGTCCAGCGCCGCGGCTTCGTAGAGCGACGCCGGGATCGCACGCAGCCCGCCGTGCAGGATCACCAGGTTGAACGGGATGCCGATCCAGATGTTGGTGATGATCACCGCCGGCAGCGCCCAGCTCGTGCTGCTGAGCCACGGCACCGCGTCGAACCCCAGGAACCGCAGGCCCGCGTTGAGCACGCCGTGGTCCTGGTCGAACATCCACCGCCAGACCGCGCCGCTGACCACCAGCGGCAGCAGCCACGGCAGCAGGAGCAGGGACCGCAGCAGCGCGCTGCCGAGGAAGCGGCCGTTGAAGAACACCGCGAGCGCCAGGCCGATGCCGAACTGGAAGACGATCGACCCGGCGGTGAACAGCACCGTGTTGAGCGCCGCCGTCGAGAACAGCGGGTTGTTCAGCACGGCGGCGTAGTTCTCTACACCGACGAAGGGTGCTTCGCCGGTGTAGAACGACTTCACCGTGTAGTTCTGCGTGCTCATCACCAGGTTCGCGGCCAGGGGGTAGCCGAAGAACACGACGACGTAGGCCAGCGCCGGCAGCAGGAACGCCCACGCGGCGAACCGGTTGTCCCGGCGGGACTTCCGGCTCGCGCGGGGTGGCGCCGAGACCGTCGGGGCGGCGGTGACCGTCACGAGCCGCTCGCCTGCTGGGCGGCTTTGAGGGCCTGGTCGACCGGCGTCTTCCCGGTCAGCGCCGCCTGGAGCGCGTCGGCCAGCGCCTGCGAGACCTTGGGGTACTTCTCGCCGAGCTCGGCGGTGCGGGAGCGGGCCGTGCCGACCTCGTCGACGAACGCCTGCATCGCCGGCTGCTCGGTGCCGAACTTCTGGGCCGTGGCCGTCTTCGACGGGATGTAGGCGTGCGCCTTGCTCCACTCGAGCATCGTCGGCTCGGAGAGGATGCAGGAGAGCACCTTGCCGGCGGCCTGCTGAGCGGGCCCGCTGGTCACCGGCACGGTGCCGACCTCACCGCCGAGGGCGACGACCGGCTTGCCGCCGGCCTGCGGGACCGGGATCGGCACGACGCCGTAGTGCAGCGACTTCTGCTCGTCGAGCCGGGCGATGTTCCACGACCCGTTGATCATCATCGCCGTGTTGCCGCTGACGAACTGGTCGGCGACGTCGTTCTGGCTCCAGGTCACCACGGACTTCGACGCCGAGCCGGAGTTCACCAGGTCGGTGACGTACTGGAGTGCCTGGGTCGCCTGCGGCGAGTCCAATTGGGACAGCTCGGCGCCGTTGCTCCAGAAGAACGGCAGGAACTGCCAGGTGCCCTCTTCCGAGGAGATGGCGGAGAAGGAGAGGCCGTACTTGCCGTCCTTGGTCAGCTTCGCCGCGGCGGCCTTCAGCTCGTCCCACGTCTTCGGCGGCTCGACGCCCGCGGCCTGCAGGAGGTCCTTGTTGTAGATCAGCGCGAGGCCGTTGACACCGGGGGCGACGCCGTACAGCTTGTCCTGGTAGGTGCCGGCCTTGGCGATGCTCGGGTAGTAGCCGTCGGTGGTGATGCCGTAGTCGGTCAGCGGGGTCAGCGCGCCGGTGGCGGCGACCTGCTGCAGCGTCGGGTTGTCGGTGAAGAGCAGGTTCGGCAGCGTCTTCGAGCTGGCGCCCTGCAGGACCTTCGGCAGCATCTGGCTGGTCGGCACCTTCTGGCGCTCGATCTTGATCCCGGTCTGCGTGGCGCAGGTGTCGAGGATCTTCTGCCAGGCGGCGGATCCCTGCTCGTCGGCGTAGTAGTCGAGCTCGGTGATCGACGTGGCGGCCGGAGCGCCGGCGCCGTTCGACGCGGACGGGGCCGGGCTGGGGCTGCAGGCGGCCAGCAACGCGGCGCTCGCGGTCAGCACGAGGGCGCGACGGGCTACGGACATGGTGATTCTCCTTCGGCGGCGGAGCAGAACCGGGACTGGTGGTGAGACGGCGCTAGGCGCGGGGCGCGGCGGTGCTCTCGCGCCGCGTCAGGCGGGGCCCGAGCAGCCGGACCTCCGGGGTGGTGTGGCCGGCGAGCCGGCGCATGGTCATTTCGACGGCCTGGGTGCCGACCTCTTCGGCCGGGATGGCCACGTTGGTCAGCGAGACGACGTGCTGCTCGGCCATGCTGTCCGGGCACACGGCGATGACCGAGATGTCCTCGGGCACCCGCAGGCCGCGGTGGCGCAGGTCCGACAGCAGCCCGGGCAGCACGGCCTCGTTGTGCACGACCAGGCCGGTCAGGCCGGGATCGGCGGCGAGCAGCTCGTCGACGCAGGCGCTCACCGCTTCGTAGGAGTGGGCGCACGCGTGGGAGGCCGCACGCAGGTCACGGCTCTGCGTGGCTTCGTCGAAGCCACGCAGGAACCGCGTCGCGTAACTCGTGCCGCGCCGGTAGACGGCCGGGGACGGGCCGATCAGCGCGATCGAGCGGTGGCCGAGCTCGGCCAGGTGCGCGACGCAGGCCGACGCCGCCGCGGTGAAGTCGAGGTCGACGCAGCTCAGCCCGGCCGGGTGGTCGGGCACGCCGATGAGCACCACCGGCAGGTCGAGGGCCAGGAGCATCGGCACCCGCGGGTCGGCGGTTTCGATGTCCATCACCATCAGGGCGTCGGCGATGGCCGAGGACGCCACCCGCTGCAGCGCGGCGGGGCCCTCGTCCTTGGTGAGCAGCAGCAGGTCGTGGTCGTGCGCGCGGGCCGCGGTGACCGCCGAGGCGACGAACTCCATCACGACGGCGACGTTGAGGTCCGTGCGCAGCGGCACGACCAGCGCGAGCACGTTGGTCTTGCTGCTGGCCAGCGCCCGTGCGCCGGCGTGCGGGTGGTAGCCGAGCTTGCGGATGCTGTCCTCGACCAGCCGCCGGGTCTTCGGCGAAATCGAGCGTTTGCCGCTGATCACGTACGACACCGTGCTGGGGGCGACCCCGGCCGCGTTGGCGACGTCGTTGATCGTGACCACGGGCGGCCTCCTGGGGACGGGCGAGCGATGCGGTGTCGAAGCGCATCGACGATGGCACGAAGGTAAGTGACACACGCCGGAAACACAAGCATCATTCGCCGTTCGCCCGCATTCGATTGTATTTCGACAACCGAGGTGTTCGTCGAAATTGTCGAACTGGCCTGCTGGCGGCTGTTCTCGCAGCTCAGCAGGTGCTTGCGGGGATTCGATCAGTGGGCCTGGGAGCGTTCCCAGACACTCTTGACCTGATGCTCACCGGGCTGTAATAGTCGGCACGCTCCCACTCCCTTCGACGCGAATCTTCGTGCCGCGCCGTCGAAACGATTCGACGATTCCGGAGGCTGTCCGTGCGCCACTCCCTCTTCCGCCGTGCTCTCGTCCCGGCGGTGGCCGCGACCCTGCTGCTGGCACCTTCGCCGGCGCTTGCGGCGGCCCCGCCCCCGTTCCGCGACCCGTCGCTGCCACTGGCGACCCGGATCGACGATCTGCTGTCCCGCCTCACGGCGGACGAGAAGATCTCGCTGCTGCACCAGTACGAACCGGCCATCCCGCGGCTCGGCATCGGGGTCTTCAAGACCGGCACCGAAGCCCTGCACGGCGTCGCCTGGTCGACCGACTACGACAACAAGGGCGCCGTCGTCAAGGCCGACGGCACGGTGTTCCCGCAGGCCATCGGCCTGGCCAGCACCTGGGACCCGGCGCTGGTGAAGCAGGTGGGCGCGGCCGTCGGGCAGGAGGCGCGCGGCTTCAACGCCCGCAACCCGACGCTGTGGGGCCTCAACCTGTGGGCTCCGGTGGTGAACCTGCTGCGTGACCCGCGGTGGGGCCGCAACGAGGAGGGCTACTCCGAGGACCCGCACCTCACCGGCGAGTTCGCGACCGCCTACGGCCGCGGCATCCAGGGTGACGACCCCCGGTACCTGCAGGCCGCCCCGACGCTGAAGCACTTCCTCGCCTACAACAACGAGGTCAACCGCGACACCAGCAACTCCTCGGTGCCGCCGAAGATCCTGCACGACTACGACGAGCAGGCGTTCAAGATCCCCTTGCAGGCGGGCGCGGCCAACGCCGTCATGCCGTCGTACAACCTGGTCAACGGCCGGCCCAACCACGTGAGCCCGGACCTCGACGGCAAGCTGCGGAAGTGGGCGCCGCAGGACATCGCCGTCGTCAGCGACGCCGGCGCGCCGTCCAACCTGGTCAACTCCGAGAAGTACTACGCCACCAAGGCCGAAGGGGACGCGGCGGCGATCAAGGCGGGGCTCGACAGCATCACCGACAACGACACCGACGGTTCGATCACCGCCGCCGCGGTCAAGGAGGCGCTGAGCAAGGGCCTGCTGAGCATGGCCGACGTCGAAAACGCCGACCGTCACCTGCTTTCGCTGCGGTTCCGGCTCGGCGAGTTCGATCCGCCGGGACGCAACCCGTACGCGAAGATCACCCCGGCCGTCATCGGCTCGCCCGAGCACCAGGCCCTGGCGCGCAAGACCGCCGACGAGCAGATGGTGCTGCTGCGAAACAACGGCAACGCGCTCCCGCTGAACGCCGCGCAGAACAAGAAGATCGCGGTCGTCGGCCCGCTCTCGGACACCCTGTACGAAGACTGGTACAGCGGCGCGATGCAGTACAAGGTCACGCCGGTGCAGGGCATCAAGGAACGGCTCGGCTCGGCCGGCACGGTCGCCTCGTCCGAAGGCGTCGACCGGATCGCGCTGAAGGACCTCGCCACCGGCAAGTACCTCACCGCGCCGGCCACCACCGGGAAGGTGACCGCGGGCGGGACCATCGCGGGCACCGCGGAATCCTTCGACGTCTACGACTGGGGCGCGGGCAAGAACACGCTGCGCGCGGCCGCGAACGGCAAGTTCCTCAGCTACTCCGGCGGCGCGCTGGTGAACGACGTCGACCAGCCGGCCGGCTGGTTCGTGCAGCAGCAGCTGAAGCTGGACGCGCAGCCGGACGGCAGCTACGTGCTCGAGTACGCCGGCAACGAGGTGAACGAGCCGTGGTTCGGCCCGAACAAGTTCGCCGTCGTCGGCGCGGACGGCGTCCTGACGATCTCCGCCCCGGACGCCGCGCACGCGACGAAGTTCGGGCGTGACGTGCTGACCAGCGGGGTCGGCAGCGCGGTCGCCGCGGCCAAGGACGCGGACACCGCCGTCGTCGTGGTCGGCAGCATGCCGTTCATCAACGGCCGCGAGGCGAACGACCGCACGAGCACCGAGCTCGCCCCGGGGCAGCGCGCGCTGATCGAGGCGGTGCAGAAGGCGAATCCGCACACCGTCGTCGTGGTGGAGAACAGCTACCCGACCACCGGCTGGGACACCCTGCCGGTGCCCGGCATCCTGTGGACCAGCCACGCCGGGCAGGAAACCGGGCACGCGGTCGCCGACGTGCTCTTCGGCGACAAGGACCCGAGCGGGCGGCTCACCCAGACCTGGTACGCCTCCGACGCGGGGCTGCCGAGCATCCTCGACTACGACATCGCCAAGACCGGGATGACCTACCAGTACTACCGCGGGAAGCCGCTGTTCCCGTTCGGCTACGGGCTGAGCTACACCAGCTTCCGCTACGGCAACGTCCGCACGGCCCAGTCCGGTGGGAAGGTCCGGGTGAGCGTCGACGTGACGAACACCGGCGCCCGCAGCGGATCCGACGTCGTCCAGCTCTACTCGAAGAATTCCGGTGTGCAACGGTTGCGGGACTTCTCGAAGCTGACCCTGGCGCCGAAGGAGACCCGCACGGTGCGGTTCGAGGTGCCGGTGTCGGACCTGGCGTCCTGGGACGTCTCCCGCGACCGGTCCGTGGTGGCGGCGGGGGTGTACGAGTTTTCCGTGGGCCGCAACGCCTCCGAACTCTCGGCACCGCAGCCGGTCTACGTGCCGGGGGAGCAGGCACTGCCGCGCGACCTGAGCCGGCCGACCCAGGCCCAGAACTTCGACGACTACTCCGGCACGACGTTGACGGACACGTCGAAGGTCTCGGGCACCTCGGTCGCCGGCGTGGCGGGCAGCTGGGTGGCGTACCGCAATGTGGCGTTGAACGGCCCGTCGCGGTTCTCGGCCTCGGTTTCCGCACCGGCGTCGGCGCACGTCACGGTTCGCCTCGATTCACCGACGGGCCGCGTGCTGGGCACGGTTCCGGTGTCGTCGACCGGTGACCGGTACGCGTACACGACGGTGACCGCGGCGCTGGCGAAAGCGAGCGGACGGCACGACGTCTACCTCACCTTCGACGGCCCGGTGAACGTGTCGACGTTCTCGCTGCGGTGAGCTAGGGCTTCCGGCCCACTCCCGCATAGGGCAAGGAGTTGACCGAAGGGTCGTCGGACATGTCGCCGACCCCCTCCGGGTTCCACATCGCGCAGCCGACCAGGCCCGGTTCGACGAGGTCGAAGCCCTCGAAGAACCGGAGCACCTGGTCGTGCGTGCGCGGGAACGGCTGGTTCTGCTGGTTCTGCCGGCTCGTGTAGACCTCGATCGCTTCGTCGAGGCCCGCCGATCCGGAGTCCGCCGCGACGTGCGTGACGGCGAGGAAGCTCCCCGGCGCGAGCCGTTCGCGGTAGCGGGCCAGGATGGCGGCCGGATCCCAGGAATCGGGCACGAAGTGCAGCAGCAGCAACATGAACACGCCCGTCGGCTGCCCGGGATCGAGCAGCCGGCGGGCCGGCTCGGCGTCGAAGATGTCGTTGACGTCGCGCAGGTCGGCCTGCAGCACCGCGCAGTTGTCGTTGCCCTGCAGCAGCAGTTCGCTGTGGGCGACGGCGACCGGCTCGCGGTCGACGTACACCACCCGGCACGCCGGGTCGGCCTGCTGGACGATTTCGTGCAGGTTCCCGACGGTCGGGATGCCGGAACCGATGTCGAGGAACTGCCGGACCCCGGCGTCGACCATGTACCGCGCGGCGCGGCGCAGGAAGGCGCGGTTGAGCCGGGCGGCGTCGCGGACGCCCGGCATGATCTTCAGGATCTGCTCGCCGAGCGCCCGGTCGGCGGCGAAGTTGTGGTCCCCGTCGAGCCAGAAGTCGTACACCCGGGCCGGGTTCGGCACCGTGGTGTCGATCTCCGGCGGTACCCAGCTCAGTTCTCCGGTCACGGGACCTCCCACCCTCGCGGACGCTGCGGGGACGGAGCTTAGTCCCTCATCCGTTCGTGTGGACTCGTGCTCCGGGCGCCCGGGGCGCGGCTAAGGTGGCCCGGTCACGAGGAGACGAGGCCATGCCGAACCCGCGTCCCGTGCCCGGCCGGGTGCCCCTGCTCGGGCACACGGTGCCCCTGCTGCGCGACCCGCTCGAGTTCTTCACTTCCCTGCCCGCGCACGGAGATGTCGTCCGGATCCGGCTCGGCCCGCTGCCGGTGCACGTGGTCACCACCCCGGAGCTGGCCTGGCAGGTGCTGGCCACCGACGCCGACAAGTTCGACAAGGGCCTGGTCTTCGACAAGATGCGCCCGCTCTTCGGCGACGGCCTGGCCACCTCGAACGGCGAGCTCAACCGCCGCCAGCGCCGGCTGGTGATGCCCGCCTTCGGCCGCACGCGGATCGCCGGCTACGCCGAACACACCATGACGAAGCTGGCCAGCGAGCTGGTGGATTCGTGGCGGCCCGGCGAAGTCGTCGAGTTCGACCGGCGGATGCAGGACCTGGTGCTGACCATCGCCGGGCAGACGCTCTTCTCCACCGCCCTCGGCGACGAAGCGCTCGCGGAGATCCGGCACTCGATCCCGGTCATGCTGAAGTACGTGCTGATCCGGGCGTTCTCCCCGAAGTTCGTCGAGAAGCTGCCGATCCCGCCGAACCGGCGGTTCGACGCCGCGGCCGCGCGCCTGCGCGCGGTGATCGGCGAGACCGTCGTCGCGGCCCGTGCGGACGGCGCCGACCACGGCGACCTGCTCTCGATGCTGCTGCTGGCCCGCGACGAGGAGACCGGCGAGGGCATGTCGGACCGCCAGGTGCACGACGAGGTCATCACCATCCTGACCACCGGCGCCGAGACCACCGCCGTCGCGCTGGCCTGGTTCTTCCACGAGCTCGGGCAGCACCCGGACGTCGAGCGCCGTTTCCACGCCGAGGTCGACGAAGTCCTCGACGGCCGGCCCGCGCGCTTCGAGGACCTGCCCGATCTCGGTTACACGCACCGGATCGTCAACGAAATCGTCCGCCGCACCCCGCCGCTGATCCTCATGCGCCGCGCGCGGGAGGACGTCGAACTCGGCGGGGTGGCGATCCCGGCGGGCAGCGAGGTCGCCGTCAGCCAGCACACCCTGCACCGCGACCCGCGCTGGTTCCCGGACCCGGACCGGTTCGACCCGGACCGCTGGGAGCCCGGCCGCACCGCGGAACTGCCGAAGGGGGCCTACATCCCGTTCGGGGCGGGCGCCAGGCTGTGCCCGGGGCACGTCTTCGCGCCGACGGAGATCGGCATCGTGGCCACGACCATCGGCGCGCGTTGGCGCCTGGTCCCGGTGCCGGGCAAGAAGGTGTACGCGCAGATCAAGGCCACGATGCAGCCGAACCGGCTGCCGATGACCGTGGTGCCCCGCCGGACCTGACGGTGCCGATTCCACTACCGGGTGTAGTGTTCCGGGGTCCTGAACGGAAGGCAGGTTGGGTTTGAGACGGCCGCTCAAGCTGACGTCGGCGTTGTTCGCCTGCGGTGTCCTGTTCGCCTCGCTGACCGCGGCGGTGCCCGCGGAGGCCGCCGCGATCTCCTGCGGCGACACGGATCTGCCGGTCACCGGCCCCGGCCTGCCACCCCTGGTGCCGGGAGCGCCCGCGGTCGTGCACGGCCGGCTGTGCCTGCCCGCCGGGGCGGCCCCGGACACCGTCCAGCTGCTCGTGCACGGCGGGACGTACAACAGCGCGTACTGGGACCTGCCCTACGAGCCGGCGCGCTACTCCTACCAGCGGGACATGGCCGCGCACGGCTACGCGACCTTCGCCGCCGACCAGCTCGGCGCCGGGCGCAGCAGCCGGCCGCTGAGCCTGCCGCTGTCGGTCTGGGCCGCGGCCGAGTCGATGCATGAGGTGGTCGGCCACCTGCGGGCCGGCCGCGCCGGCGGCGTCCCGTTCGCGAAGGTGGTCATCGTCGGGCACTCGGTCGGGTCGGGGGTCGTCGCCGTGGAGGCGTCGACCTACCACGACGTCGACGGCGTCGTCCTCACCGGCATCACGCACCTGCCCGCGCTGCCCGTGCTCGCCCTCGGCGCGGCGCTCGGCCTGCAGCCCGCGTTGCTCGACGGCCGGCTGGGCACCCTGGGCAGCGACCCGCTGTACTTCACGACGAAGCCGGGTGCGCGGGCCGGGCTGTTCTACGCCGCGGGCGACGCCGACCCCGCCGTGGTCGCCGCCGACGAGGCGACGAAGGACCAGGTTTCGGTCCCCGGGATGGGCACGGTCGCGTTGTTCGGCATCGTGGTGCCCGCGACGTGGGGAATCTCCGTACCGGTTTTCCAGGTGGTCGGTGAAAAGGACGTCCTTTTCTGCGGAGTGCTGGCGTTGCGTGACTGTTCCGACGCGGCGGTGCTGCGGGCCCAGGAAGCACCCTATTACGCCGACCCGTCGAAGTTGTCGACGTACGTGCTGCCCGGCGCCGGGCATTCCGTGGCCCTGCACGAAAACGCCGGCGATTACCGCGGCGCGACCCGCTCCTGGCTGCGGGACCGCCTGGGGATCACTCCGCAGGGTTATCACTCGATCGGACGAAACTGAACCCGTGCGCAGCGCACAATTCCGGGCCAAGATATATCGATTGCCCCGAACAGTGATGGGCACTGAACCCTTGGACAGCCTGAGGTGACTGCTCCCCATCCCCGCGGCGACGTCCCGCGGAAGAAGCCGTCCGCCGATCGCGCGGCGAGACGGCTCGGCACGCTCGCGCGCAAGTGGGGCTACCTGATCAGCACGACCGCCTACCTGCCGCACACGCCCGAGGAGATCGAGCGCGAGCTGGCCGGTCTGGCCGGGCGGCTGTTCGAAGCGGTGGCGAGCGATCCGCCGGACCTCGAGGCGGCCGCGAGCGCGGGCGGGCGGCTCGTCGAGCTGCGGTGCGTCGGCGCCGACAGCCTGCGCCGCAGCCTGGAGGTGCTGGGCAAGGCGCTGCTGCGCGAACCGGAACTGCGCGAGGCCGACAGGCTGGCCGAGCGGGTCGTGGTCGTGCTCGGCGCCTTCAGCTCCGGCTACGGCGAGATGCTGCGCGAGGACATCCAGAAGCGGCAGGAGGGCCTGAGCCGCGCGCTGCTGAAGGTCGAGCAGGAGACGCGCCAGAAGCACGTCATCACCCGCGCGCAGTTCGAGGAGGTGTTCGCCGGCTCGGCCAGCGGCGTCGCGCTGACCGAACTCGACGGCCGGGTGCTGCGGGCCAACGCGGCGCTGGCCAAGACGCTCAACCGCACACCGGCGGAGATCGCCGCGATGACGCTGTTCGACCTGGTTCACCCCGAGGACGTCGAACAGCTGCGGGAGAGCTACCGCGAGCTGGTGGCCGGCCGGCTGCACCGGCTGCGCGCCGGCCGCCGCCTGGTCGGCACGGACGGCGAACCGATGTGGGCGACGTTCGCCGCGTCGGTGATCCGGGACGCCCTCGGCGCGCCCCGGCAGCTGCTCACGATCGTCGACGACGACACCGAGGTGTCGCTGCTGCAGCGGCGGCTGAGCCACCAGGCCCTGCACGACGTCCTCACCGGGCTGCCGAACCGGCAGTTCTTCGGCACCCGCCTGGAGACCTTGCTGCGTGACGCGGATCCGGCGCGCGGGGTCACGCTGTTCCACCTCGACCTCGACGGCTTCTCGCAGATCAACGCCGGTCTCGGCCGGGAGCTCGGCGACCGGGTGCTGCGCGGGGTCGCGGCCAAGCTGAAGACGGTGTTCGAAGCGGAGAAGGCGCTCGTGGCCCGCCTCGGCGGCGACGAATTCGGCGTGCTGGTGCAGAACACGGCGGACACGCCGGGCGTGGTGACGCTCGTCCGCCGGATCACCCACGAGCTCGCCGAGGCGGAGTACGTCGACGGGCAGCACGGGGTCGCGGTGTCGGCCGCCATCGGCGTCGTCCACCGCCCGCCACGCGACAGCACGCCCGCGGAGCTGCTTGAGGCGTCGGACCTGACGCTGCGGCGCGCCCAGCGGACGGGCAACCAGTGGGGCCTGTTCGACCGCGAGCTGGACCGGCGCGACCGGCACGGCTTCGGGCTGGCCGCGTCGATGGCGGGCGCGTGGGAGAACGGCGAGGTCGAAGCCCGCTACCGCGTGCTGGTGTCCGCGACGAGCGGTGCGGCCGAGGGCGTCGAGGCGCGGTTGCGCTGGAACCACCCGGCCGAGGGCGTGCTGCCGCACGAGAAGTGCGTGCGGCTGGCGGCGGAGACCGGGCTGGCGCTGCCGCTGGGCACCTGGCTCCTGCGCACGGCGGCCGAGCGGCTGGCGGCGTCCGGGATCGGCGTGCCGCTGGTCGTCGAGCTGACGGCGCAGCAGGCGGCGGATCCCGAGCTGGTCGGCGAAATCCGCAGCATCCTGGCCGGCACCGGCCTGGCCCCGGACCGCGTGCGCCCCGGCTTCCCGGCCGCGGCCCTGACCGCGGAGACCGGGGACGCGGCGGACAACTTCAAGGTGCTGGGCGAAATCGGGGTCCGGGCGGAGATCCACGGCCTCGGTGACGTCTCGTGCCTGACGGAGTTCCCGGCGCGCGCGGTCCGGATCGCGGCGAACCTGGCCGCCAAGCGGACGCACCCGCTGGTGGCCGCGCCGCTGTCGGCGCTGATCGACGCGGCGCACGCCGCCGGGGCGTCGGTGTCGGTCGCCGGGATCGCGAACCCGGCCGAAGCCGAGTGGTGGCGGGACCGGGGCGCGGACCTGCTGTCGGGCCCGGCGTTCCCGGAGCCGCCGGACGGCTTGCCCGGCTGCTGACTCAGATGCGCACGAGCACCTCGTCGAGGGGCTTGCGCCGCAGGTCCGGCACGACGCAGTCGTCGGCGGGGTAGCCGACCGGGATCACCGCGAACGCCGATTCGTTGCGGGGGCGGCCCAGCAGCTCCCCGAGGAACCGCATCGGCGACGGTGTGTGGGTCAGCGCCGCGAGGCCCGCCACCTGCAACGCCGTGAGCAGCATGCCGACCGCGATGCCGACCGACTCGTCGACGTAGTAGTGCTTGCGGACCTCGCCGTCGCCGTCCAGGGCGAACCGTTGCTGGAACACGACGATCAGGACCGGCGCGTCCGTCAGGTGCGGCTTCTCCGCGTCGGTCCCGAGCGGCCGGAGCGCGGCGAGCCATTCGTCGCCGAGGCGGCCGTCGTAGGAAATCCGTTCCTCGGCCTCGGCGGCTTCCCGGATCCGGCGGCGCACCGCCGGATCCGCGACGAGGACGAACGTCCACGGCTGCTGGTGCGCCCCGCTGGGCGCGGTCGAGGCGACCGCGATCGCGTCGAGCACCGCGCGTTCGGGTACCGGGTCGGGGGAGAACATCCGCACCGAGCGCCGGGCTTCCATCCGCTGCCGGAGTGCGGCGGCCCGGGAGAGGGCTTCGTCATCGGGCAGCCGGGCGGGCCGGTAGGGGACCGGGTGGTAGGTCATGCCGGGATTGTGGCGGACGACACGGGATGTCCAGCAGGCCCGAACGTACGATTCGCGGTGTTAAGCGTCCGCTGAACGGACAGTAAGGCATCCTTGCTGAACAAATTGCGCCGAATGATGCAGAGAAACTGGTCCATTCGGTCCTGTCGCGCGAAGTGATCTCCTCATTACCCTCCAGTAGCAGACAGTGGTGCCGATCACAGTGGTTCCAGGAGGCCTGATGGCGTCGCGCGTTCGGGGACCCGGTTCCGAAGACCGGCGCGAACTGCGGATGCGGCACCTCACCGGCTGCCTTCCCTGCACGCTCAAATGCGCGTATTGCGGGCTGCCGGTGCGGCTCGCCGGGCCGGGCGACCACCCCGGCTACGGCGTGGTCGAAGAAGTGACCGGCGATCTCGTGCTGCTGCACCGGTTCTGCCGCACCGCGCTCGGCCGCTGCGGGACGCGGGGGTGCGTGCTGCGGCGCGCCCACCTCGGCCGGGCGACCGAGCAGTACGAAACCGGCCGGCGGCCCGGGCGCTACCAGCGCCTCGGTGTCCGGCGCTCGCCCGACCTCGATCTGTACCGGAAGCACTGGCGGATCGCGAAGATGCGGTACGCGTGCAAGGCGTGCCGGTACTACACCGGCTCGCACTGAGCCGGTCCTTCCATCACGACGCGGAGGACTCGTGCTCGTTCGTCTCATCCTCGGCCTGCTCATGACCGTCGTCGGCCTCGCCGTCGCCGGCAAGCGCGTGGCCTTCCTGTACCGGCTGATCAAGGCGGGCCAGCCCGACGCCAAACGGTCGGACGACCTCGGTGCCCGCGTCTTCGCGCAGGTGCGCGAGGTGTTCGGTCAGCGCAAGCTGCTGAAGTGGTCGGTGCCCGGCCTCGCGCACTTCTTCACGTTCTGGGGCTTCGTGATCCTCGCTTCGGTGTACCTCGAGGCGTACGGCGCGTTGTTCGACGAGAAGTTCGCCATCCCGTGGATCGGGCACTGGGCGGTGCTGGGCTTCCTGCAGGACTTCATCGCCGTCGCCGTGGCCGTCTCGCTCGGTGTGTTCGCGATCATCCGGATCCGGAACGCCCCCGAGCGCAAGGACCGGGCGTCGCGGTTCTACGGCTCGCACACCGGCGGCGCGTGGCTGATCCTCGCCATGATCTTCAACGTCGTCTGGACGATGTTCTTCTTCCGCGGCGCCTCTTCGGCGTCGGGCAACTTCCCGTACGACTCCGGCGCGTACGTCTCGCTCGGCGTCGGGAACCTCCTGGAGCCGCTCGGGCACTCGACGACCGAGGTGCTGGAGACGGTCGGCCTGCTCCTGCACATCGGCGTCATGCTGGTGTTCCTGTCGATCGTGCTCTACTCCAAGCACCTGCACATCTTCGTGGCGCCGATCAACGTCTCGGCGAAGCGGCTGCCGGACGCGCTCGGCCCGCTGCTGCCGATGGAGTCCGCGGGCAAGCCGATCGACTTCGAGGACCCGGGCGAGGACGACACGTTCGGCCGCGGCAAGATCGGCGACTTCACGTGGAAGGGCATGCTGGACTTCGCCACGTGCACCGAGTGCGGCCGCTGCCAGTCGCAGTGCCCGGCGTGGAACACCGGGAAGCCGTTGTCGCCCAAGCTCGTCATCATGAACCTGCGCGACAACCTGTTCGAGGAGGCGCCCTACATCCTCGCCGGCACCGAGCACGAGGAGGCGCGCCCGCTGGTCGGGCCGGAGGCCGACGGCGGCGTCATCGATCCGGACGTGCTCTGGTCGTGCACCACCTGCGGCGCGTGCGTCGAGCAGTGCCCGGTGGACATCGAGCACGTCGACCACATCGTCGACATGCGCCGCTACCAGGTGATGATCGAGTCGGCGTTCCCGACCGAGCTGGGCGGGCTGTTCAAGAACCTGGAGACCAAGGGCAACCCGTGGGGCCAGAACAACTCCGAACGCCTCGCCTGGACCAAGGACCTGGGCTTCGACGTCCCGGTGTTCGACGGCGAGCTGGCCGAGGACGTCGAGTACGTCTACTGGGTCGGCTGCGCCGGCGCGTTCGACGACCAGGCACGCAAGACCGTCCGCGCGACGGCCGAGCTCCTGCACATCGCCGGGGTGAAGTACGTGGTGCTGGGCAAGGAGGAGTCCTGCACCGGCGACCCGGCGCGCCGCGCGGGCAACGAGTTCCTCTTCCAGATGATGGCGCAGCAGACGGCCGAGACGCTGAACGCCGTGTTCGAGGGGCGCGAGCCGCGGCTGCGCAAGATCGTGACGACCTGCCCGCACTGCCTGAACACCCTCGGCCGCGAATACCCGGACCTGGACGGCCACTACGAGGTGGTCCACCACACGCAGTTGCTCAACCGCCTGGTCCGCGGCGGCCAGCTGACCCCGGTGAAGCCGGTCGAGGACGGCCCGAAGGTCACCTACCACGACCCCTGCTACCTGGGCCGCCACAACAAGGTCTACACACCACCGCGCGAACTGGTCGGCGCGACGGGCGCATCGCTGGCGGAAATGCCGCGCCACGCGGACCGTGCCCTGTGCTGCGGCGCGGGCGGCGCTCGCATGTGGATGGAGGAGCAGATCGGCAAGCGCATCAACCTGGAGCGGGTCGACGAGGCGATCGCCACGGACGCGGAGACGATCGTGACGGGCTGCCCGTTCTGCCGGGTGATGCTCACCGATGGGCTGGTCCAGCGCCAGAGCGAGCAGAAGGCGGAGAACGTGGACGTGCGCGATGTCGCCCAGTTGTTGCTGGAGCGGGTGAAAGCCACGGACACCTCGGTGCCGAAGGTCTGACCGGAGCTCTCCAGGGCCGCCGCACGGCTCTGCCCATCGGGCGGCCGTGCGGCGGGAGGGTGCCGATGGGCGGGGCGAGGATCGAGACGGCCGGCGTCCGGCGCGCGCCTGGCGGTGCGCCTGGGCTCGCGGCTGGTGGGGCGGGGGCCCGACGCGGACCTGCGGCTGCCGTCGGACCAGGTGTCGTTGCGGCATGCCTGGAGCCGCCAGGACGCGCGGGGGGACGTGGGTGACCGACGCCGGGGCTTCGATGCGCGGCAGTTCGCGTTGCTGGAGCGACCTGCTCCGGGACGCCGGCGGCCTCGCGACCGCCGGCGCCGGGCGGTGGACGGCGGTGCGGGCCCTCGCCGCCGCCGTCCCGTGCTAACCGTCCACAGCGGACGCGACCACAGTGGACGGTTTCGCGGGCACCGCGCCGCCGAGTTGGGCGGTCGGTACCCGGTGGGTCTCCCGGGCCGTCGCCGCGGCCAAAGCCGCCAGTACGCACACCGCCGCCGTGAAGATCGCGACGCCCAGCCAGTCTCCCTTGCCCGAACCGATCGCCGCCACGACGCTGGGGGCGAAGCCCGCTACCGCGAAGCCGATCTGGGTGCCGATCGCCATGCCGGACAGGCGGACCCGGGCGCTGAACATCTCGCCGTACAGGGCCGGCCAGACCCCGTTGACGCCGGAGTACGCCACGCCGAACAACGCGATGCCGAGCCCGAACAGCAAGGCGTACGAGCCGATCGAGATCGACCACAGGTACGGGAAGATCAGCACGCCGCATGCCAGGCAGCCGGTGATGAACACCGGTTTGCGGCCGATGCGGTCGGCGAGCCCGGCCAGCAGCGGGATCGCCGCCAGCGCGACGACGTTCGCGAGCACGCCGACCCAGAGCATCGGGGTGCGGGACAGGCCGATCGTGTTGACCGCGTAGCTCAGCGCGTAGACGGTGAAGATCGTGCTCACCGAAGCGATCGTCGCCGCGACCACCACCCGCAGGACGTCCGCCCAGTGGTGGCGGAACAGCACCGCGACCGGCAGCTTCGCGACGTCGGTGCGTTCGAACACCGGCGTCTCGTCGAGCTTGCGCCGGATCACGAAGCCGACCACCACTACGAGCGCGCTGCCCCAGAACGGCAGCCGCCAGCCCCAGGTCAGCAGGTCCTGCGCCGGCAGCGCGGCGACCGGCAGGAAGATCGCGGTGGCCAGGATCTGCCCGGCTTGCGTGCCGCTCAACGTGAAGCTGGTGAAGTAGGCGCGCCGGTGCTCCGGGGCGTGTTCCAGCGACATCGAGTTCGCGCCCGCCTGCTCGCCGGCCGCGGAAAGCCCTTGCAGGAGGCGGAGCACGACCAGCAGGACCGGAGCGAGGACGCCGACGCTCGCGTACGTCGGCAGGCAGCCGACGCAGAACGTCGCGAATCCCATGAGCAGCAGGGTGAAGACGAGCACGCGCTTGCGGCCGAACCGGTCGCCGACGTGGCCGAGGATGAACGCGCCGACCGGCCGTGCGAGGTAGCCGACGCCGAAGGTCGCCAGCGCCAGCAGGGTGCCGGTGGCGGGGGAGGAGGCGGGGAAGAACACCTTGCCGAACACGAGCGCGGCGGCGGTGCCGTAGATGAAGAAGTCGTAGTACTCGAGCGCGCTGCCGATCCAGGCGGCCAGCGCCGCCTTGCGGGGCATCGATCCGGTCACGGGAGGTGCTCCTGACGTCCGTGCTTCGTTGCTGCGGAGGGGAAGCAATGTACGGTCTAGTTAGTTAATAGAGAGTGCGAGACCGGACCCCGGGTGTCAAGAGATCCTTTTGCCGGGCGGAGCGGAGCGCTCAGCGTGCGGTCAGGTATTCGATCAGCAGGGTGCCCAGCATCGCGCGGTAGTGCTCCCGTCGAGCCGGCTCCAGCATGTCGCGGCCGAAGATCGCCTTGAACGTGTGGCGGTTGGCCAGGCGGAACACGCAGAAGGAGCTGATGAGCATGTGGACGTCGAGTGCGTCGACGTCCTCGCGGAACAAGCCGGCCTTCCGGCCCCGGTCGAGGATCCGGGTGATGCTGCCGAGTGCCGGGTCGGCCAGCCCGGCGAGGATCTCCGACCGCGACAGGTGTTCGGCGCGGTGGATGTTCTCGATGCTGACCAGCCGGATGAAGTCCGGGTTCGCCTCGTGGTGGTCGAAGGTCAGCGCGGCCAGCTGCCGAAGGGCGTCCTCGGGGGCCAGGTGCTCGACGTCCAGCTGCGCTTCCAGCTTCCGGATCGCGGTGTACGCGTGCTCCAGCACGGCGAGGTAGAGCTGTTCCTTGCCACCGAAGTAGTAGTAGATCATCCGCTTGGTGGTGCTGGTGCGGGCGGCGATCTCGTCGACCCGGGCGCCGGTGTAGCCCTTGTCCGCGAACTCCCGGGTGGCCACCGCGAGGATGTCGGCGCGCGTCCGTTCCTTGTCGCGCTGGCGCTCGGCCTCCGACGATGGTGCGGCCACCGGGCTCCCTCCGCTGCAGGTGAACACCCACTCTAGTCCAGCCCTTCCGCCGGGGCGGACGCCGCGCTACCGTGAACGTACTAGTTCGTACATTAACGGCCGGAGGGTGACGCGTGACCAGCTACCTGATCGGGCTCGTCGGCACGGGCATCGGGCCGTCCGCCAGCCCGGCCCTGCACGAACGCGAGGCCGACGAGCTGGGCCTGCGTTACGTCTACCGCCTGCTGGACCTCGACGTGCTGCGCCGCCCGGTCCCCGAGGTGCTCGCGGCGGCCCGGCTCGCCGGGTTCGACGGCCTGAACGTCACCCACCCCGCCAAGCAGGCGGTCGTGGCGCACCTCGACGAGCTCTCGCCCGAAGCCGCCGCGCTCGGCGCGGTCAACACCGTCGTCTTCGACCGGGGCCGCGCGATCGGCCACAACACCGACGCGACCGGGTTCGCCCGCAGCCTCACCCGCGGCCTGCCGGACGTGCGGCTGGACGACGTCGTCCTGCTCGGCGCCGGGGGAGCGGGGGCGGCAGTCGCCCACGCGCTCCTCTCGCTGGGCACCGGCCGCCTCACCGTCCACGACGTCGACGGCGATCGCGGCGCCCGCCTCGTCGAAGGGCTCGAGCGGAAGTTCGGCCCGGGTCGGGCGGCGACCGGGGACCTGACCGCGATCCACCACGCCGACGGCCTGGTGCACGCCACCCCGACCGGGATGGCCGCCCACCCGGGCTCGCCGGTGCCGGCCGAGCTGCTGCACCCGCGGCTGTGGGTCGCCGACATCGTCTACCGCCCCCTGGAGACCGCGCTGCTGGCCGCTGCCCGCGCCCGCGGCTGCCGGGTGCTGCACGGCGGGGGCATGGTCGTGTTCCAGGCCGCCGAATCGTTCCGGCTGTTCACCGGCGCCGAGCCCGACCCGGCGCGGATGCTGCGTCACTTCGACGCCCTGGAAGGGGAGGCCGCCCGTGTCGCCTGAACCGCGCACCGCCATCGCCACCGTCTGCCTGTCCGGCACGCTGGAGGACAAGCTGGCCGCGGCCGCCGCGGCTGGGTTCGACGGCGTCGAGCTGTTCGAGAACGACCTGGTGGTCTCCCCGTCGAGCCCGGCGGAGATCCGCCGCCGCTGCGCCGACCTCGGCCTGTCCATCGACCTCTACCAGCCGTTCCGCGACTTCGAAGCCGTCCCGCCGGAGCGGCACGCGGCCAACCTGCGCCGCGCGGCGCACAAGTTCGACGTCATGGCCGAACTCGGAACCGGCACGGTCCTGGTCTGCTCCTCGGTGTCGCCGGAGGCGATCGACGACGACGAACTGGCGGCCGAACAGCTGCACGCGCTGGCCGAGCTGGCCGCGGCGCGGGGAATGCGGATCGCCTACGAAGCCCTGGCCTGGGGCCGGCACGTCAGCGGGTACGAGCACGCCTGGCGCATCGTCCGCCGTGCCGCGCACCCCGCGCTCGGCGTCTGCCTGGACAGCTTCCACATCCTTTCGAAGGGGCACGACCCGGCGCCGATCCGCGCGATCCCCGGCGAAAAGATCTTCTTCCTGCAGCTCGCCGACGCGCCCACGCTGCCGATGGACGTGCTGCCGTGGAGCCGCCACCACCGGCTCTTCCCCGGCCAGGGCGACTTCGACCTGACCGCGTTCACCGGGCACGTGCTCGCCGCGGGCTACCGCGGGCCGCTGTCGCTGGAAGTCTTCAACGACGTGTTCCGCCAGGCCGACCCGCGCCCGGCCGCGGTCGACGCGCTGCGGTCGCTGCTGGCGCTCAAGGAATCCCTGGGCGTGCTCGAGCTGCCGGCCGCGCCGGCGCTGACCGGCCACGCGTTCGCCGAGGTCGTGACCGATGCGGGGGCGGGCAGGGTGCTGGCTTCGCTCGGGTTCGCGCGCACCGGCGTCCACCGGACCAAGCCGGTCGAGCTGTGGGAGCAGGGCGAGGCCCGGGTGGTGGTCAACGAAGGCGGCGCGGCCCACGGCGCCGTGGGGGCGGTCGCGCTGGTGAGCGCCGATCCGGCCCGCTCCGCCGCCCGTGCCGAAGCCCTGCTCGCGCCGGTCCTGCCGCGTGTGCGCGGCCCGCGCGAGGCCGACCTGGCGTCGGTCGCGGCGCCGGACGGCACCCAGGTGTTCCTCTGCGGCGACGACTGGCGGGACGACTTCGCGCCCACCTGCGAAACGGCGGCCGGCGCGGGAATCCTCGGAATCGATCACGTGGCCCTCACGCAGCCGTTCGACCACTTCGAGGAGGCGGCGCTGTTCTACCGCTCGGTGTTCGGGTTGACGCCGTCCCCGGTGGCCGAGTTCGCGGCGCCGTTCGGGCTCGTGCGCAGCCGCTCGGTGGCGGCGGGGGAGGTCCGGCTGACGCTGGAGGCGGCCGTGGTCCGCCGCGGCGAATGGGCGCCGGCGGTCCCCGAACCGCAGCACGTGGCGTTCGCCTGCGCGGACGCGCTCGCTGCGGCCGCGGCGATGCGGGCGGCCGGTGCGCCGCTGCTGGACATCCCCGGCAACTACTACGACGACCTCGAAGCCCGGCTGGACCTGCCGCTGGAACGACTCGCCGCGCTGCGGGAGCATGCGGTGCTCTACGACCGGGACGCGGAAGGCGAGTTCCTGCACTTCTACACCGCGCTCGCCGGGGCGCGGGTGTTCTTCGAGGTGGTGCAGCGGATCGGCGGGTACCGCGGGTTCGGCGTGGCCAACGCGCCGGTGCGGATGGCCGCCCACCGCGCGCGGCGACACGCGGCCCCGCCGGTGAAAACGCCGGCCTGATCGCCTTCACCGCCCCGGGAAGTCTTTCCCGGGGCGGTTTTCGTCGTGGCCCGCCACCGCGGACGCGCGGATTTCCGGTGCCCAGCGGTGAAAAAGGTCCGGGACGCCACCCTATTCGGACGACTTCTGGCGCGCCTCTCCGAGCGTGGGTAATCGCCCGGCTACTCGCCGCAGGCGTTTACAACGTTCCGGCAACCGCCTTGACAGGGCCTGTGGTACGTACCACTCTAACCCCAACATTGGTCTACACCATTTGGGGCGCTCGGCCGCGGTTGGCCGGGCATGGAAAGGACGGCATCGAGTGAAACGCTGGCTCAAGCTGGCGGCGGGCGCCGCCGCACTCACGCTCGCGACCGCAGGCTGCGCGGGCTCCAGCGGCTCGGACACCGCGGCCTCGTCGAGCGGCAATGCACCGCTGAGCGGGACCGTCACGGTCTGGCTGATGACCGGCTCCGCGCCGGCCACCCTGACCGACGCGCTCCACAAGGAGTTCGAGGCCGCGCACCCCGGGGTCAAGGTCAAGTACGAAGTCCAGCAGTGGGACGGCATCCAGCAGAAGCTGACCACCGCGCTGGCCAGCGGCGCGCCGCCGGACGTCATCGAGATCGGCAACACGCAGACCGCCGCGTTCGCCGCGCAGGACGGCGTGCTGACCGACCTGACCGCCGACAAGGACAGCTTCAACGGCTCGCAGTGGCTCAAGGGTCTCGCCGACTCCGGCAGCTACGACGGCAAGACCTACGGCGTCCCGTTCTACGCGGCCAACCGTGAGGTCATCTACCGCAAGGACATGTTCGAGCAGGCGGGCATCGCCAAGCCGCCGGCGTCGAACGACGAGTGGATCGACGCGATCGGCAAGCTGAAGGCCAAGTTCGGCTCCGACCCCGACTTCCAGGCGCTCTACATGCCCGGCCAGAACTGGTACGCGCTGCTGTCCTTCATCTGGGACAACGGCGGTGACATCGCCAAGGCCGACGGCAAGAACTACAAGGCGACCCTCGACACCCCCGAGGCCAAGGCCGGCCTGGACTTCTACAAGAAGCTCGTCGACACCTCCGGCACCAAGGCTCCGAAGGACGCCGACGAGGCCAAGCCGCAGCAGGCGACCGTCTACGGCGCCGGCAAGGTGGCCATGATGATCGGCCTCCCGTGGGAGCTGGCCACCGCGGCCAAGACCGACGCGAGCCTGACCGGCAAGACCAGCGCCTTCGCCATCCCGAGCAAGACCGCCGGCCAGAGCGCCCCGGTCTTCCTCGGTGGCTCCAACCTGGCCATCCCGGCCAACAGCAAGAACGTGGCCGCGGCCAAGGAGTACATCAAGCTGATCTCCAGCTCGAAGTACCAGAGCCAGTTCGCCGCGGCCGGCGTCGTGCCCGGCGCGTCGACCGACCTCACCGGTCTGGACAAGGACCCGCTGGGCAGCGTGATGGCCAAGGCTTCGGCCAACGGCAAGGCCGTGCCGGCCAGCCCGAAGTGGGGTGACGTGGAGTCCGGCCAGAACCCGGTCAAGGACATGCTGACCGCGTACCTGACCGGCAAGAAGACGCTCGACCAGGCGACCGCCGACGCCAACGCAGCGCTGAACAAGCTCATCGGCGGATGACAGCGACCGCCGATGTGACGATGCCGGCGGGGGCGACCCCGCCGGCATCGCCGCGCGACACGCGGGTCAAGAGGCGCAGGCGGGGCCGGTTCGGCGACCGGGTGCTCCCGTACTTGCTCCTGCTCCCCGGCGTCGCCGCGATCCTCGTCCTCCTCGCGTGGCCGCTGGTCCAGGTGCTGGCGATCAGCTTCCGCAAGCTCGACGTCGGGCAGCTCATCTCCGGCAAGACCGTCTGGATCGGGCTCGACAACTACACGAAGACCCTGGCCGACTCCGAGTTCTGGACGATCACCGTCCGGACCCTGGTCTTCACCGCCGCCATCGTGGCCGCCACCATCCTCGGCGGCCTGCTGCTGGCGATCCTGATGCGCCACCTCGGCCCGGTCGTGCGGATCATGGTCCAGGTGACGCTGGTGCTGGCGTGGGCGACCCCGGTGATCGCCACGACCACGGTGTTCCAGTGGATCTTCGACGAGCAGTACGGCATCCTGAACAAGACGCTGGACCGGCTCGGGTTCCCCGGCTTCATCGGGTTTTCGTGGTTCTCCAGTGGCGCGAGCACGCTGACCGTGATCGGGCTGCTCATCGTGTGGCAGGCCGTGCCGTTCGTGACGTTCTCGCTCTACGCCGGGCTCATCGGCGTCCCGCAGGAGCAGTACGAGGCCGCCGGGATGGACGGCGCCGGACCGTGGCAGACGTTCCGCGCGGTCACCTGGCCCTCCATCGCCCCGATCACCACGATGGTGACGTTCCTGTCGGTCCTGTGGGACTTCAACGCCTTCGCCCAGATCTGGGCGATCCGCGAAGGCGGCCCGGACGGCGAGAGCACCACACTGGCCGTCGTCCTGTACCTCAAGGGCATCGCGGGCAACCACTTCGGCGCGGCGGGCGCGATCGCGACGCTGATGCTGATCCTGCTCGCGCTCATCACCGGCCGGTACATCCAGCTGCTCGTCCGTACCCCGGAAGGTGAGCTCAAGTGAGGAAATCGCTGCCGCAGCGGATCGCGCTGTCGGTCGTCGGCGTCGTCGTGGCGTTGCTGATCTTCTTCCCGACGTACTGGATGTTCGTCACGTCGCTGCGGACGCCGGGGCAGATCCTCTCGCCCAAGTACGATCTGATCCCGACGTCGTTCTCGTTCGGCAACTTCGCCACCGCGCTCGCCCGGGACAACTTCCCGACGTACCTGCTCAACAGCCTGATCGTCGCGGTCGGCGCGGTGCTCTGCGCGCTGGTCGCCGGGACACTGGCGGCGATCCCGCTGGCCCGGCTGCGCTTCACCGGCCGCAAGGGCTTCCTGCTGCTGGTGATGGTGGCGCAGCTGGCTCCGACGTCGGCGCTGTTCATCCCGCTGTTCCTGCTGATGCGGGACGCCGGGCTGCTCGACACGTTGCCGTCGCTGCTGCTGATCTACTTCGCGACCACGCTGCCGTTCACCATCTGGATGCTCTACGGCTTCGTCAACGGGATCCCGTACGACCTGGAAGAGGCCGCGATGATCGACGGCTGCAGCCAGACCGGCGCGTTCCGCCGGGTGACGCTGCCGCTGCTCGCGCCGGGGCTGGTCACGACGTCGGTGTTCAGCTTCATCACGGCGTGGAACGAGTACCTGTTCGCCTTGGTGTTCATCCACACCAAGGAACGGGAGACGCTGCCGGTGTGGCTGGCCTCGTTCCGCACGGCGTTCGCGACCGACTGGGGCGGCGTCATGGCCGCGTCGGTGATCTACGCGGTCCCGGCGCTGGTGTTCTTCCTGATCGTGCAGCGCAAGCTCGTCGCCGGCGTGGCCGCCGGCGCGGTGAAGGGGTAGCCGTTGTCCTCGCCCGAGAAGCTCGCCGAAGCCGTCCTCCTGCCCGGGTTCGCCGGGACGACCGCGCCGGACTGGCTGCGCCGCCGGATCGCCGGCGGCCTGGGCGGGGTGGTGCTGTTCGGCCGCAACGTCGTCGACGACGAGCAGGTCGCCGCGTTGACCGCGCAGCTGCGCGGGGAGCGCGACGGCGTCGTTGTCGGGATCGACGAAGAGGGTGGTGACGTCACCCGCCTCGACGTGAACACCGGGTCGTTCGTGCCGGGCCCGCTCGCCCTCGGCGCGGCCGACGACCCGGAGCTGACCACGGCCGTCGCGGCCGCGCTCGGCGAACGGCTCGCGGCCTGCGGGGTCACGCTCGACCTGGCGCCCTGCGCGGACCTGACCCTGGCCGCCGAGGACCCGATCATCGGCGTCCGGGCGTTCGGGTCCGACCCGGCGAAGGCGTCGCCGCACGTCGCGGCGTACGTGACCGGCCTGCAGAAGTACGGCGTCGCGGCGTGCGCGAAGCACTTCCCGGGCCACGGCGCGGCGACCGAGGACTCGCACGTGGCGCTGCCGGTGCTGCCGCGCACGGTCGAGGAACTGCACGCGATCGAGCTGGTCCCGTTCGCCGCGGCGATCCGGGCCGGCGTCCGCTCGGTGATGTCGGGCCACCTGGTCGTCCGCGCCTGGGGCGACGAGCCGGCCACGCTCAACCGGACCGCGCTCACCGACGTCCTGCGCGGCGAGCTCGGTTTCACCGGCGCGGTGATCACCGACGCCCTCGAGATGGGCGCGGTGTCCGGCGCGTACGGGCGTCACGACGGCTTGGGCCGCTCGGCCGTGCGGGCCCTGGCCGCGGGCGCGGACGCGCTGTGCCTCGGCGGCGCGGCGTTCGAGGCCGAGCACCTCGACGCCTGCGTCGCGGCGATCGTGGCCGCGGTCGCGGCGGGCGAGCTGCCACTGGAGCGGCTGGCGGAGGCGGCTTCGCGGACGGCGGGCCTGGGCACCGACCCGGCGCCGGCGCAGGTGGGCCCGGTCGACCGGCGGCTGGGCCTCGAAGCGGCCCGCAAGGCGCTGCGGGTGCAGGGCGAGCCCCGGCTGGCCGGCCCGCCGCTGGTCGTCGACGTCCAGACCGACCCGACGATCGCGGCCGGGCCGATGCCGTGGGGCCTCGGCGCGCACCTGGCCGAGCTCGTGCCGGGCACCCGGGCGCTCACCGTGACCCCCGACGACGCCGACGTGGTGCTGGAGGCGGCGCCGGGGTTCCGCAGCGTCGTCGTGGTGACGCGGGAAGCGCACCGGCACCCGCGGGTGCGCGCGCTGCTCACCGCCCTGTCCGGACTGGACTTCATCCGGGTGGAAACGGGCGTGCCCGGACCCGGCGGCGGTGACGGCCACGGGCCGCGGATCGACACGTTCAGCGGTTCGTACGTCAGCCTGCGTGCCGCGGCGGAATACCTGGCCTGAATCGGGATTTCGTCCGGTTTGCCGCAACTCCAGAACGGCGTCCGCGATTTGTACGGGCCTTGTACCGGCGGTCTTCATTCTGTCCTCACACCGAAAACTGGAGGACGGAAGAATGAACATGGGCATCGTGAAGCGGATGGCGGGGGTCGCCGGGATCGCCGCGGCGATCGTGGTCGTCGGGGCGGGCCCGGCGTTCGCCGCAGCGGGCACCGTGCACACCGATTCGGGCGCACCGCTGACCGTGCGGTCGAGCCCGAGCGCCAGTGCGGGCTCGGTCGGCAGCATCGCCGACGGCACCGCGGTGACCATCAGCTGCCAGACCAACGGATCCACCGTCGACGGCAAGTACGGCACCTCGGACATCTGGGACAAGGTGGGCAACGGCTACGTCAGCGACGCCTACGTCTACACCGGCTCCGACGGCCGGGTCGCCCCGGACTGCGCGGGCTCGACGCTGGCCTGCTCGACCTCGGGCACCGGCGACCCGAACACCTGCGCCGAAGCGGTGGCCAAGGCGAAGACCCGCATCCACACGAACGACCTCGACGCCTACGAGGGCTGGTGCGACCGGATCAACGCCCAGAACTACGGCTGGTCCGCTTCGGGCTCCGAGACGGCCTACGTCCACTGGACCCAGATCCCGAGCTCCTTCAAGCACCCGGGTGACTACCAGGTCCCGGCCGGCGGGCTCGCCTTCTTCAAGAGCAGCGGTGCCGGGCACACGATGATCTCGATCGGCGGCGGCAAGTTCCTGTCGAACGACATCAACGGCTACGGCAGCTACACCGAGACCACGATCGCGCAGATCAAGAGCAAGTGGGGCCAGACCTACCTCGGCTGGTCGCAGCCGTGGTTCAAGGTCAACCACTGACTCGCTGACCGTGTTCGAGCCCCTGTCCACCTCTCCCGGACAGGGGCTCGTCCGCGTGCGGTGCACAGTCCGGTTCGGACAGTCAGATCTTCATGACGCGGTGCTCCGGATCCGCGAGGTAGGCCAGCAGGTTCCCGGGCCGGTACGGCGGCCGCATCTGCTCACTGCGGTGCAGCGCGCACGACCCCGCGAACTCCGTCGCCGGATCCACCCCGCCGATGGCGCGGTCGGCCGAGCCGAACCAGCGGAAGAACGCGTTGAGCGAATTGTGCAGCGCGCCCAGTTCGTCGGGCTTGGCCAGATACCCGAACGCGTTTTCCTTGAACGCGAGGCCGCATTGCTCCGCGCGGTCGGTCATCCACCGCAGGGCCAGATCCGACAGGGCCGACGGCCGATAGCCGCCGCCGACATCGGAATGGGCCCCGGCGAACCAGACCTGTTCACGAATCCGGCCGTCGGCCGCTTTCGACGCCTTCGCCGACTTCGCCGGCGCCCAGACGGCGGGGCTGAAGGACTTGCGGTGCTCGTCGACCGCCAGCGCCTGGAACGCCGCCTGCACGATCGACGTCAGCTCCATGTCGTGGAACTGCCAGCGCTTGTTCAGCAGGTGGATCAGCCGGCCGCCGCTGAGGGGGATGCCCAGCGCGCCGACGGTGTCCCAGACGCCGACGAACCGGATGGGCGTCCGGTCTTCGCGGGCGTACTTCGCGCGGAAGTCGCGGGCGCGCGGGCTGTCCGGGCCCGAGGTGTCCCGATCGCGGTCGCGGTAGAGCCGGTAGGCCTCGTCGAGCCGGCCGAGTTCGCCGGGAAGCAGGACGCCGCAGTTGCGGATGAAGCCCACGGTGCTGCGCGCGGTGTAGGCACCGCGGCTGAAGCCGAAGAAGAACAGTTCGTCGCCGGGTTCGTAGTTTTCGGCGACGAAGCGGTAAGCGTCCTGGACGTGCGCCGAGAGTCCCATGCCGAAAGCGCCGCCGATGAGGTGGTCCCACAGCTTCCCGGTGCCGACGCCTTCGCGGTAGTACACCCGCTGCGGCACACCGGCCGGGTCGGCGGGCGCGACGGCCTTCTGGAGCTGGCCCACGTTGGTCGGAGCCGGCTGGCGGAGGGTGTTCCAGGTCCCGTCACAGCAGATGACCAGACGTTTCGCCATGCTTCCTCCCCGGTCCGACCCCCGTGAGTCGCCGGCACCCGGTACGGCGTTACGCCTGGCCGATCACCCGGAACGGTGATGCTTCCCGTTTCGGCGATCGCCCGGCGGCCCGAGCACCAGGTGCCGGAAGGGGACAGTCCTCCACCTTCCGCAGTGTCTCGGCGGCACCCTGGACCGCGGAACGACGAGCGTCGTGTGCCATGGCCCGTTTCCCGGCAGATCCCCGTTCACCGCCGACGTGCCCGGCGGAGCGGCAATGGTCCGGGTCAGCCTCTTGCCCGCCGGCGAGGAACGTCTCCTTGCGTGCTGCTTTGTTATCCTCGGGAGGAGTTCGGCCACCTCGACTAGTGTCGCGCGTCCGAAGTTCAGTGACAGCGGCCCGGTCCCCGAGCGCCCCAATGTGGCCTTGGTTGCGTTCAACGCACCGAAGGCCACATTGGGGCGCTCTTCCCGGACGTCAAACAACTTGCGACGCGC
>NZ_JBFAZA010000004.1:0-77169 GCF_040681595.1 Amycolatopsis sp. NPDC051716
CATCGGCCAGAACACCCCAGCCGAAACCCGAACCAACTATCGTCAGGCCCCGGCTGCCTAACAACCCCGTGTCCGCCCCACCGGGGCAACTCCACACGCGTGATTAGACGGTCGACACGCGTGATTCGGGCGACGACACGGCAAGGCACGCCCGGTTCGCCGTGTCGACCCTTCCATCACGCGTGTCGACCGCTCAATCACGCGTGTCGACCCTTGCTGCACGCCTGCCCGGGAGGGCGAAGCGGATTTGGCGGGCCAAGGCCGGGTCGAGGGTGGTGCAGGCCGCGTCGATTTCGGCGGCCAAGGCCGGGGACGGGGTGGTGTAGGTGTCCGCCGAGTGCGCGAGCCAGGCGTGGATGTCCTCGTGGGCGTCGGCGGCCAGGTCCGGGTCGCGCAGGAGGGTGAGGTCCGTGTGCAGGCGCCGCCAGGTGTCGCGGTCGCGGAGCAGGGCCGCGGCCGCCCGGCGCGTGTGGATCGGGTGCGCGGGGGACAGGAGGGCCTGCAGCGTGGCCAGGTCGACGAACTTCCCGCGCAGGAACGTCACCACCTGGCGGGTCACCGCCGGCGACGGGTCCGTCAGCAACGGCCGGACCGCCGGCGACTCCGGCGCGACCCGGCGCAGGCCGCGGACCGCCACCCCGCGGATCCGCGGCCGCTCGTCGGCGAGGTGACGTTCCAGGACCGGCGCGTCGGCGGCCGTCCCCGTTTCGCCGAGTCCCGCGAGCGCGCCGAACGAGACCGGCATCGCGCGGTAGTGCGCCGCCGGGTCGCCGCCCGCCTTCAGGACCAGCGCCTGCGCCATCGACCGGACCGCCGACGAGCGGTCCGCCAGGTGGGCCACGGCGGCTTCGGGGCCGAGCAACGTCAACGCCCGCATCCGGACCTTCGGCGCCCCGGCCGCCAGCAGTTCCTCGACGCACTCGCCGCGGTCGAGCAGCGCGTCGCCGCACAACACGCGGACCACGAAGTCGTGGTCGCGCACCGCGATGTCGAGCAGCCGCTCGCGCGACAGGAGCCCGATCGCTTCCGTGTGGACCCAGCGACGGGTTTCCCGATCCTCCAGCGCCAACGCGTCGTCGAGCAAGCGAGGCAGGGCTTCGCGCAGTAGCGAGGTCATCCAGGCGTCGAACCGACGCCGCCGCAGGACGCCGATCAAGGGCAGCGCCGCGCGAAGCACCGTGTCGTCCAGTTTGGCCCTGACGATCGACCGGGCGAGCTCCCGGACCGGCCGGACCCAGTCGACGCACCGGAGCAGCAGCAGCGGTACGGCTTCAGGGTCGGTGCTGACCGCCAGCCGTTCGACAGCGGCCTGGCGCAGATATCCGTCACGGTCGCACGCGGCTTCGGCGAGCTCTTCGCGCGAAGGCCGGCGGCTCAGCCGTCTGTTGCGGCGATACCCCGCTGTTCGCCGCACGGTGGCGTCGAACTCGACCCACTGCCGCGCGTCTTCGTAAACGATCATCGGCATCCCCTCCGCCGCCCAGGATGCCCGGGCGCCGGAGGGGAGTCGATCCGATTTACGCCAGCAGCGCGCGCACCGCCGCCGGGGCGTCGGCGACCGCGACCGGGTTCTGCTCCCGGGTCGCCAGGCTGCGGACCGTCACGTTCCCCGCCGCCCAGTCCTCCTGGCCGACGATCACCACCGCGACCGCGCCCGCCTTGTCCGCGCGGGTCAGTTCCTTGCCCAGCTTGCGGTGCTCGATCGGCGTCGACGTCCGCAGGCCGGCCTGCCGCAGCGAGCCCGCCACCGACCGGGCCGCGTCCGCGAGGTCCTCGGTCACCGGGATCACCATGACGTCGACCTCGCTGCGCGGGGCCGGGGTCAGGCCGTGCGTGTCGAGGAAGTCGATCAGCGTGACGTCGCCCATGCCGAACCCGATGCCCGGGATCTGCTGCGGGGTGAACATCGACGCGAGGTCGCTGTAGCGGCCGCCCCCGAAGAGGGCGCGGCGGTTCTCCGGCGAAGTGTCGAAGACCTCGAACACGGTCGACGTGTAGTACGCCAGCCCGCGCACGATGATCGGCTCGTACTTCACCAGCGAACCCGCGCTGCTGTTCAGGACGCGGACCAGGTTCGACTCCGCCCGCACCGCGGCCGGCAGCTCGTCGAGCAGCGCCTCGCCCGCGTCGAGCGTCTCGGCGAGCTTCTCGAACTGCTTCTCCGACAGCCCGATCTCGCCGGCGCTCTCGGCCAGCTTCTCGCGCGGGTACTTCTCCCACCGGTCGACCAGCGCGAACACCTGGGACAGGTGGTCCGCCGACACGCCGGCGACGTCGGTGAGGGCCGACGTCAGCAGGTTCCGGTCGTTGACGCGCAGCACGAACATGTCCGGCGTCGCACCCAGCGCGGCCATCATGTCGTGCACCAGCTCGAAGATCTCGATCTCGCAGTTGGCGCTGTCGGAGCCGAAGATGTCCGCGTTGATCTGCCAGTGCTCGCGGACGCGGCCGCGCTGCGGCGCCTCGTACCGGTGGCAGTTCGGGTGGCTGTACCAGCGGACCGGGAACGACAGCGACTTCGCGCTCCCGGCGATCATCCGCGCCACCGAGGGCGTCATTTCCGGCCGCAGCGCCAGCCGCCGCCCGCCCTTGTCGGTCAGCGTGTACAGCTGCTTGTCGGCGAGCTCCTGGCCGGACTTCCGCTCGTAGATCTCGGCCGATTCGAGGATCGGGCCGTCGTAGCGGAGGAAGCCGCGGCGTTCGAGGACGTCGTAGAGATGACCGAACACCTGGGTACGCACGGACATTTCGGCGGGCAGGAAGTCCCGGGTCCCCTTGTAGGGCGCGGTCGGCAGGTATTCAGGCACGTCACCAGCTTAACGACCGGTGCTCAGGCGAAGGCGACCCCGTACGCGGTGAGCAGCGTGGCCGCGGCCAGGAACACCGCGCCCACGGACGTCACGCGGCCGCCGAGCTTGCCGCGGTTCGGGATCAGGTGGAAGAAGAATCCACCCGATTGGGCGAGGATCCCGAACAGCAGCAGGAAGCAGCCGATCCACAACGTCGTGCCGGACAGCGTCGTGCGGCTGAGGATCTGCAGCGCGACCAGGGCGAGGATCAGCAGGACGCCGGCGTGGGCGTGGCCGGCCCGGAACATCGCGCGCTGGTGTTCGGTGAGCTTGCGGTCGCGCATGACGCCCATCAGCGCGTAACCGCCGTACATCACGGTCGGCAGCGAGACCAGCGCGATCACCGTGAACAGCTGGGTCGGTCCGTGCATCGGGGAGCTCCTTCGAGGTGGGGTAGCGCAACAGTAACACTGTTTTAAAACGCTGTCACCAAACTGGGTGTTCCCCGATCGGGGAACCTAGGCGGGCCGGCCCTGGGCCAGCACCAGCAGCGGGTTGCGGAGCGCGGCCAGCGACGCGAGCGGGTCGCCTTCGACGACCAGGACGTCCGCCGCGAGCCCGGCTTCCAGCCGTCCGGTCACGTCGCCGAGGCCCAGCCCGGCCGCGCTGTCCTCGGTCGCGATCTCCAGGATCCGGCGACGCGGGAAACCGAGCCATTCGTAGAGTTCCAGCGCGCCGACCGGGTCGTCGAACACCGAGCCGGGCAGGCCCGCGTCAGTCCCGGAAAGCAGCCGGACGCCGTGTTCCTCGAGCCACGGCAGCCGCCCGTACATCGCCTGGGCGACGTCGTCGCCGAGCTTCTCGACGAGCACGCGCCAGTTGCGGCTGCTCGTCGAGCACGCCGAGATCCCGTCGGCCGCCATCCGCTTCGCCACGTGCTCCCGGCGGTCGAAGGAGCGTGGCCCGGTCAGGAAGCTGCAGTGCTCGACCGTCGACACCCCGGCCTCGACCGCCGCTTCGATCGCGTCGGCGCCGTGGGCGTGCGCGGCGACCGGCAGCCCGTGCGACGCCGCGTGCTCGGTGACCACGCGCAGCTGCCGGGCGTCGAACTGCGACTCCCACATGTCCGCGCCGCCCTCGGTGATCTGGCCACCGCTGGCCATCACCTTGATCACGTCCGCGCCCGCGGCCGCGTTCGCGTCGATCAGGGCGCGGATTTCGCCGTCCGAAGCCGTTTCACCGCCGAAAAAGTGGCAATGGCCGCCCGGGACGGTGATCGGCGGCCCGGACACCAGCAGCCGCGGCGCGGGTGAACCGTCGAACGACCGCCGGACGGCCGCGCCGAGGTGCCCGCGGTCGCCGAGGTCCCGCACGGTCGTGACGCCGCTGCGCAGCATCGCCGTGAGCCGAGCGCGTGCGCCGTCCAGCGGGTCTTCGCTTTCCGAGAAGTGGGCCAGCATCTCGCGGGACGCGTCGAACGCCAGGTGCACGTGGACGTTGCACAGCCCGGCGAGCGCGGTCCCGGTGGGGAAGTCGTGCCGGGACGCGTCCGGCGCGGCCCGCGCGACGACGTCCGCGCGCGGGCCCGCCGCGACGATGACGCCGTCGCGCACCAGCACGGCACCGTCGTCGACCGGCGTGGCCGGCCGGGGCAGCACCCGGCCGGCGGTGATCAGGGTGTCCACGTCACTTCCCGTTCGTCATCGCGGCCGACAGCGCGAGCAGCGGCCGGACGTCGGATTCGAGGTCGTCGGCCCCGGCGGGCAGGACCTGCTTGGCGCGGCCGTCGCTGGCTTCGCCGTCCGCGTGCCGCCGCAGCGCCGCCTTCAACGCGGCCGCCGCGGCGGCCGGATCGGCGGCGGTGACCTCGCCGAAGTCCGCCTCGAGGTACGGCGACAGCTGCACCAGGCCGTCGCGGATCTCGATCACCCGGCGGTAGTGCACGCGGTTGGTGCCGCGCGGGGACAGCCGGTCGCCGCGGCGCGGCGGCGTCCGCAGCACGATGCTGGGGAACGCCTCCACCAGGACCGTCCACAAGGGAGCCAGCGCCTCGTGCTCCCGCCGGTGCTGGCGGCGGCGCCGCAACGCCGAAACCCGCGCTCGCACGCCCGGGTAGGTCACGCCGGCGAGGAACAGCATCCCGCCGGCGATCACGAACGGCACACCGAGCAGCAGCAGGACCTTGACGACGGGCCCGAACGCCCACGCCACCACGATGTACAGCGCGCGGAAGATGCTGCCGACGGCCGCGCTGGCCATGCCGATCGCGCCCAGCCGCAGCCCGATCCGCAGGTCCCGGTCGGCCACCCGCAGGTACCGCACGATCCAGGCCGTGCAGGCGACGAGGCCGTAGATCAGGTACAGCCCGGCGCCGAGGTAGAAGACCGCGACGCCGCTGTCGTGGATCGTCGACGGCCCCAGCGGCAGGCCCCGCAGCTCCGGCGGTGTCAGGCTCATCGCGACGATCATCAGCGCGATCGCCGCGACCAGCGGGACCAGTTCGGCCACCACCCGGCGGTACCGGCGGGGGCCCAGCGCCGAGCCGAGGAAGAAGATCACCAGCGCGCAGACGGCGCACGCCAGCAGCGCGTTGTTCGCCACCCGGGCCGCACCCCGGCCCAGCAGCGCGTCGACTTCGTCGGAGAGCACCGGCTGCTGCAGCAGGAATGCCGCCGCGAAGCCGGCCACGCAGGCGGTGACCGCCCAGTTCGGCACGGTCGGCGCGCGGGTCACCTGGTAGATCCGCCACGCCAGCGCGGCGGAGAACAGAAGCAGCGCAACGAGGTTCACCGGGCTGCTGTGCCTTTCGTTACCAATCCGACCACAGTCACGGCCGGATAGCTTTTCGTGGCAACGGTACGTGCCGCTCGGGGGACCGGCCTACCTTTGGCCGGATTGGTAACAAGTGTGCTCACAACCACCCTTGATGATCGCCGAGCGCCCCCTGGATCCGGCGGAGATCCCGGTCGGCGGCGCGCCGGGGAATCGTGTAGTTCAGGACCGACGCCCATTCGAGGATGATCGTCGCGACCGTTTCGGCTTCCCACTCGTGCGCGTCATCGTAGGACGAGCGGCGCAGTGCGCGGTGTACGGCATCCGGGTCAAGATCCGTCGCGGGGCCGCGCAGGAAGTCCGCCGGTTCGGCGTCGCCCTGCGGGTGGTGGTCGGCCAGCATGTGCCCGAGTTCGTGCAGGATGATGTGGTCCTGGTGCGATTTCGTCGTTTCGGCCTGGTAGAAGATGTAGTCCGCGGACGACGTCGCGATCCAGCAGCCGAACGGCCCCGGCACCTCGAGCGGGTACGCCAGCAGCCGGATCGGCTTCCCGCGCCGTTCGCCCAGCCGCGCGCACAGCACCTCGACGTCCAGCGGCGGCTCGATGTCCAGCTCCTTGAGCAGCTTCCGGCAGCGCCGGCGCAGCTCGCGTTCCTTCATCGCACTGCGCTTCCCGGGCCCCGGCCCTCGCCGTCCTCCGGGTTCCGCCCCTCGCGTTCGGCCCGCTCGTAGCGCTCGACGAGCTCCAGCAGGTCCATCACCTGTCGGCGGCCCTGTGGCGACAGCTCCTGGGCGCGCATCGCCATCAGCTGGGCCTCACCCGCGGGTGCCGCGGCCGCCTCCGCGTCGAAGAAGTACGTCACCGGCACGCCGAACAGCTTCGCCAGCGCCTCGACGTAGTGGATCTTCGGGTTGACCCGCTTGCCCGTCGCGAGCTGCTGCAGGTAGGCGGGCGACATCGCCGGGCCACCCGCCCGCTCGACGGCGGCCGAGATCTCCCGGTAGCTGTGCGGGGCGCGCCCGTCCAGCCGGGCGGCCTCGATCAGGGCGCTCAAGCGCTCCGCGAAGGTGCGTTCCCGTGCCATCTCCACCCCCTGGGAATCCAGCCGCGAAAATTCTAACCGGAAAACCACTGTACGCACATGTTGACAGCTGGCGTATGCAGTGGTTTACAGTTGGCTCGCCTCTCGCCTGACCCTCCGTACCCTGGGGGTGTACGGAACGGCTCAGGCGAGAGGTTGTCGCGCCTTCGACTCGTCATGATCGGCCGTGTGTAGTACGCTTCACAGGCCAAGGTTGATCGCCCTCGGGCGAACCCTTGGTTACGGCCTGTTGCCGGAGGTCGACCCCCAGGGCTTCCGGTGACAGGCCCCTTTAATTTCCGGGCGATCCCCTCAGCTCATCAGCGTGGCGGCCAGCGTGCCGCCCAATTCGGTGCACGCCTCGACGGTTCTCTTGTCCGGTTCACCCGTGCTGATGACGGGTTTCGCCGCGTTGGCCCACGCCAGGCCCGTCGTGATGGCCAGCAGTTGGCGTTCCGTGCCCGAAGTGTCGCTGTTGCCGTGAATCCAGTACCCGAACGGGCGACCTCGCGTCTCGTCCAGGCACGGGTAGTAGATCGTGTCGAAGAAGTGCTTGAGCGCACCGCTCATGCTGCCGAGGTTCGCCGGCGTGCCCAGCAGGTAGCCGTCCGCCTCGAAGACGTCGGTGACCGTGGCCGCCAGCGCCGCGCGGCGGACCACTTCCACCCCCTCGATGTCCGGGTGCGTCGCTCCCGCCACGACCGCCTCGAAGAGCGCCTGCGTCGACGGCGACGGCGTGTGGTGCACGATCAGCAGCCTCGGCATCAGGCGAGCAGCTCCTCGACGTCCGCCCGCAGCGCCGTCAGCCGCTCCTGCGCCGCGTCGCGGGCATCGGCCAGTTCGTCCGTCACCGGCGCCACCACCTGCAGGTACGCCTTCAGCTTCGGCTCGGTCCCGGACGGCCGCACGACCACGCGGACGCCGTCGCCGGTCAGCCGCACCACGTCGGCGTCCGGCAGCAGGTCTTCGAGGCCGACTTCGACGCCGCCGAGCCGGGACGGCGGGGTCGCCCGCACCTTCGCCATCAGCCGGCCGCGGACCGCGAGATCCGTGACCCGCAGCGAAACCTGATCGGTCAGGTGGACGCCGTGGCGCCGCGCCAGCTCGTCGAGCACGTCCAGCGGCGTGCGGCCCTGCGCCTTCAGCTGCGCGGCGAGCCCGGCCGCCAGCGTCGCGGCGGCGATGCCGTCCTTGTCGCGCACGAAGCCCGGGTTCACGCACAGCCCGAGCGCCTCTTCGTAGGCGAACACCAGGCCTTCGCCGGCCCGGACCAGCCACTTGAAGCCGGTCAACGTCTCGGCGTAGCGGGCGCCTTCCGCCTTCGCGATTTCGCCGAGCATCGACGACGACACGATCGTGGTCGCCACCAGCGGGTCCGGCAGGACCGTGCGGTCCACTGTGGACAAGACGTACGAGCCGAGCAGCACGCCGGTCTCGTCGCCGCGCAGCATGCGCCACCGCCCGTCCCGCTCGCGCACGCCGAGCGCGCACCGGTCGGCGTCCGGGTCGAGCGCGACGGCCAGGTCGGCGTCCACATCGGACGCCAGCGCCAGCAGCAGGTCCGTCGCGCCCGGCTCTTCGGGGTTCGGGAACGCCACGGTCGGGAAGTCCGGGTCCGGCGCGGCCTGGTCGCCGACCAGGTGCAGATCGGTGAACCCGGCCCGCTCGAACGCCGCGCGCAGCGTGCCGGCGCCGACGCCGTGCAACGCCGTCGCGGCGACCCGCACCGCGCGTTCGTGGCCCAGCGGCAGCGTCGCGACCTCGTCGAGGTAGCGGTCCAGCAGGTCGGTGACCTCGGCGCCGGGCGCCCGCGGCACGTCGGCGGCGGGCGGCGCGGCCTCGATGGCGCGCTCGATCTCGCCGTCGGACGGCGGGACGATCTGCCCGCCGGTCGCGTCGTAGAGCTTGTACCCGTTGTCCGCCGGGGGATTGTGCGACGCGGTGATCTGGATCCCGGCCACCGCGCCGAGCCGGCCGACGGCGAACGCGAGCACCGGCGTCGGCAGCGGGCGGGGGAACACCTTGACGTCGAAGCCGGCCGCGGTCAGCACCTCGGCGGCGGCCGTCGCGAAGGCTTCCGAGCCGTGCCGAGCGTCGCGGCCGACGACGACCAGCGCGCCGGCGTGCCCGTGCGCCTTCAGCCACTCCGCGACCCCGGCCGTCGTCCGGGTGACGACGGCGACGTTCATGCCGTTCGGCCCGGCGCGCACCGGGCCGCGCAGGCCGGCGGTGCCGAATTCGAGCGGACCGGCCAGCCGGTCGGCCAGGTCTTCGGCGGCACCGGGTTCGCCGCCGTCCGCCCGGGCCAGCACGGCTTCCAGTTCGGCACGGGTGCCGGCGTCCGGGTCGGCGGCGATCCAGCGGGAAACGGCGTCACGCAGGGTGGAATCTGATGTCACCGCGTCAGCCTACGGGCTATGGTCGGGTAGGTGCGCTTACTGTTCACCTCACTGGGGTCCTTCGGTCACACCTTCCCGCTCGTGCCGCTGGCGGTCGCCGCGCGCGAGGCGGGCCACGACGTCGTCTTCGCGACCACTGAAGAGTTCCTTCCACAGCTGCGGAAAGCCGGGCTCGAAACGGCGGCGGCCGGCATTTCCATGGAGAACGCGTTCGGCCAGGCGTTCGCCGAGGGCGGGCCGCCCGGCCCGCGGCGCCCGCCCGGCGACATCCCGCGGGAGGAGCTGTTCCCGGTCGTGGCGAAGGTGTTCGGCGAACTGCTGCCGAAGCGGTTCGCCGCCGATCTGCTGCCGCTGTTCGAGCACGTCCGGCCCGACCTGGTCGTGAGCGAGGCGGGCAACCCGGGCGGGTTGTTCGCCGCGCGGAAGGCCGGGCTCCCGGTGGTGGCGCACGGTTTCGGCCGGGTGTCGACCGGCGACCCGATGACCACGAAGATCCGGGACGCGATCCGCGAGCACGCCGCGGGGCTGGGGATCGAGGCCGGTGAGGACCTGGCGTTCGGCGGCCCGTTCATCGACATTTGCCCGGAGTCGGTGCAGGACCCGGGTTTCCTGGCGCGCACCCGCCGGGTGCCGTTGCGCCCGGTCGGCTGGAGCGAGCCGGGCGAGCTGCCGGCGGGCGTGCTGGACAAGCGGCGTCCGCTGGTCTACCTGACGCTGGGCACGGCGATGGGCCACGCGGGCGTGCTCACCGAGGCGATCGCCGGGCTGTCCGGTTTGGACGCCGACGTCCTGGTCGCCACCGGCCCGTCGCTGCCCGAGGACGCGCTGGGCGAAGTCCCGGCGAACGTCCGGCTCGAGGCGTGGGTCCCGCAGGCGGCGCTGCTCCCGCACGTCGACCTGGTGATCCACCACGGCGGCAGCGGCACGACGCTCGGCGCGTTCGGCGCGGCCCTCCCGCAGCTGCTGCTCCCGCAGGGCGCGGACCAGTTCGCCAACGCGGACGCGGTCCTGGCGGCCGGCGTGGGCGACCGCCTGCTCGGCGCCGAGGTCACCGCCGAAGCCGTCGCCGCCAAGGCCCGCCACCTCCTCACCGACACCGCGGTCCGCGACGCGGCCCGCGCGTTGGCCGCGGAAGTCGCGGCCATGCCGTCCCCGGCCGAGGTCGCCGCCCAACTCCCCACCTTCGCCTGACACCGTGTCGACCCGCTGATCACGCGTGTCGACCTCCTGATCACGCGTGTCGACGCTTTCCGCACACCGCGCCGGTGCGCGAAGGGTCGACACGCGTGATTGAAGGGTCGACACGCGTGATTGGGGGGACGACACGAGGTCAGGCGCGGGTGACCAGTTCCCGCAGCAGGGAGCCCATCTTCGTCGCGGCCGCGCGGCCGGCTTCCAGGACCTCTTCGTGGTTCAGCGGCTCGCCGGTCATGCCCGCGGCGAGGTTCGTCACCAGGGACAGGCCGAAGACCTCGACGCCGGCCGCGCGGGCGGCGATCGCCTCCAGCACCGTCGACATGCCGACCAGGTCCGCGCCCAGCGTGCGCAGCATCCGGATTTCCGCCGGCGTCTCGAAGTGCGGCCCGGTCAGGCCCGCGTAGACGCCTTCTTCGAGCGACGGGTCGATCTCCCGCGCGACCTTCCGCAGCCGCGCCGAGTACAGGTCCGTCAGGTCGACGAAGTTCGCGCCGACGATCGGGGAGCGCGCGGTCAGGTTCAGGTGGTCGGAAATCAGCACCGGCTGCCCCACGTGGAAGCCTTCGCGCAGGCCGCCCGCCGCGTTCGTCAGCAGCACCGACCGGACGCCGGCCGCCGCCGCGGTGCGCACGTTGTGCACCACCGGGTCGATGCCCTTGCCCTCGTAGAAGTGCGTCCGGCCCAGCATCACCAGGACGTACTTGCCGCCGACCTTCAGCGAGCGGATGGTGCCGCCGTGGCCCACCGCACCGGGTGTGGTGAAACCGGGCAGTTCGGCGAACGGGATCTCCGTCTCGCACTCCCCGATGACGTCCGCCGCCGGGCGCCAGCCCGACCCCAGGACCACCGCGATGTCGTGCGCGTCCACGCCGGTGCGCTTGGCGATGGCGCTCGCGGCTTCGTGTTCACTCATGCGAGGGAGCGTATCCGGACGGCCCGCACCACGAGGAACACCACCAGGCCGAAGGGTGACAGGAAGATCGTCAGCAGCAGGATCGGGCTGACGAGCCACGGCGAGATCTCCCGGTCCCGCGCCTCGAAGTACATCCAGCGGGCGATGAACAGGTCGAACGCGATGAGGTGCGCCCAGACGAGCCCGGCGCCCCACGGCGTGGCCAGCAGCGTCTGCAGGACGCCGAGGTCGGGCCGCAGCATCGCCCGGCCCCACTCGCCGAAGTGCGGCAGCTCGAGCCCGAAGTAGCACACCAGCGGCAGCAGCGGCACCCACGGCGACTGCATGATCCGCTCGGTCCACCGCCACTTCGGGGCCAGGATCATCAACGCCCAGAACGGCGCCGCCAGGGGAAACGCCCAGGTGAACAGGGTCATCGAACCGCCTTCTGTCCCGGCGCGCGGACGACGGCCAGTGCACCCAGCCCGACCGCCGCGACCAGCAGCGCGAACGCGCCCAGTGTCGTCGCGTCCGGGTGCACGATCGACTGCGCCCGCAATGCCTGCCACGTGAGCAGCGCGAGCAGCCCCGCGTACCCGGCCGCGCCGACCAGGACGAGCCGGGCGCGGACGACGTCGTCACGCAGCCGCGGGAACCGCGAGGCCAGCGCCAGGAGCGCGATGGCGAGCAGCGGCAGCGCCTGCAGGGCGTGCATCCCGGCGAAGTGCGGGATCCGCAGGTCGCCCGCCACCGTGCTCCAGCCGAGGATCGGCAGGCCGGGGCCGCCGTTGGCGAGCCCGACGGTGTGCGCGCCGACCACGTCCGGCGTTCCGCCGGCCTTCCACTGCGCGAGCTGCCGCGCGGTCGGGCTCGTCATCAGGATGCCCAGCGAGATCCCGGCCGGGGAGAGCGCGGCCCCGGTGCGGACCGCCCAGAAGCTCGCCCGGTCCGGCACCTTCGTGAACATGACCAGGACGGTCAGCACGAGCGTGGCGGCCCACAGCCCCATGATCATCTTGCCCATGACGTTGTAGATCAAGGCGTCCTGCGGCGTCGCGTTGTTGAAGTGGCTCGCGTGGCCGCGCGCCGCCTGGAACACCAGCAGGACGTACTCGGCGGCGAAGATGAGGACCAGGAGGTTCGTGAGCCAGGACGCCGTGCGCCGGAACCGCGGCAGCAGCGAGACGAGCCAGCTCCAGGTGGCGAAGTAGAGCGCGCCGGAGACCGCGAACTTGAACGGCTTCGCCCAGATCGGCGCGCCGCCCAGGGTCCGCTGGTCGAGGAGCATGGCGGCGACGCACAGCACGGCCACCACCCCCAGCCCGGCGGCCGCGAGCGCGGACGGCCGGTGCCACGTGTGCGTTCTGCTCCGGAGATCGGCAAGGATGGTCATGGTTCCTCCCAGAACGGATAGTGAAGCTCTCCGTTTTGGGAAGTTAAACTATCCATGCTGAGAAGTCTTCAGGGTTGTCCCCGAGACGGACCCCGGGATCGGAGCGGAAACCCATGCGGATGGCCGAGCTGAGCGCCGAGTCCGGGGTGCCGGTCGCGACCGTCAAGTTCTACCTGCGCGAGGGCCTGCTCCCGCCTGGCGAGCGCACCAGCCCGAACCAGGCGCGGTACTCCGCGGCGCACGTCCAGCGGCTGCGGCTGATCAAGGCGCTCACCGAAGTCGGCGGGCTGCCGCTGGCCTCGGTCGGCGTCGTGCTCGGCGCGATCGACGACCACGAGACCCCGCACCGGACGATGGGCGTCGTCCAGGAGGAGCTGGCCGGGCCCCCGCCCAAGGTGTCCGACGAGGCCGCCGAGTGGGCGTCGGAGCGGCTGGCGGACCTCATGGGCCGCCGCGGCTGGAAGACGCACCCGCCCGAGCACCGCGCGATGGCCAACCTCATCGCGGCGCTGGCGACGGCCAAGGAGCTGGGGCAGGAGAAGCTGACCGAACGGCTCGGGGAATACGCCGAGCTGGCGATGCGCGTCGCGGAGCTCGACGTCGAGGTGGTGGCCGGCCTGGCGTCGCTGGACAAGATCATCGAGGCCGGGCTGGTCGCCACCGTGCTCGGCGACCGGATCTTCGCCGGTCTGCGCCACCTCGCCCAGGAACAGGTGTCCCGCGAGGTCCTCGGCGGCTAGTCCGAGACGCTCAGGGTGGGGGCGACGCGGTCGAAGACGTCCTGGCGGCCCGAGTTTTCCTGTTCTGCCGGCACGGTGACGGAGAGGATCCACAGGCTGGTGTTCGCCTGGACCAGGTTCATGAACGTCACCCGGGTGCCGCCGCCCCCGTCGCGTTCGGGGAGGTTGCCGCCCTCGGCGAGGCGGTACGTCAGCGTCGAACCCTTGCCGCCCGGCAGCGGCATCGGGTCGTAGAGCTGGAGCGCGCTGGCCGGGTAGGACCCCTTCAGCCAGGCGATGTACTCGTCGTCGTGGGGGTACTGGGCGAAGTACTTCGCCAGCCGTTCCACGCGCAGCGACCGGCGGCCGTCGGGGGAGACGTACTGGACCGCCGTGCTCGCGCCGAACTTCGTCGTCGTGTGCGGGGCGACGAACTTCTGCCAGCCCTCCGGCACCTGGAGGCCGAACTGCCCGCCGTTGCCGGTCGCGAAGCTCGCGTCGCCCGACTGCTGCACCAGCGTCGGCGGCGGCACGTCGGTCACGCCGTTCGACGTGTTCCGCGGCGCGGCGGCCGGAGGCAGCAGCGACTGGCCGCCGACCGTCCTGGCCAGCGCGAACCCGCCGCCCGCGGCGAGGAGGAAGAGCAGGATCGCCACCGCGACGAGCACGGCGGTGGCCGTGGAGCTGCGCCGCGCCGGCCGCGGTGGCGGCGGCGGGACGAACATCGTCGGCGCACCCGAGGCGGGGCCCGCCGGCGCTGCCGGGGCGGGCGGGCGCAGGAACGGCAGGGGGCCCGGGTCGGCGGCGAGCTCGCTGCTCGACGTCTCGGCCTTCTTCTCCGCCTTGGCCTTCTCGGGCAGGACGGTCTTGATCACCTGCGTGTCGGTCGCGTCCGGCTGCGCGGACGTCTTCTTGCCGTCCGGGGTGTGGAACAGCTCGGACCCGAACAGGTCGAGCGGCGTCTTCGTCTGCAGCGGGTACAGCCGGTGCCGGACGTCCCGCAGCGTGATCCGCCGGGCCGGCTCCTTCGTCATGAGGGCGCTGATGACGTCGGCGAGCGGGCCGGCCTTCGGCTTCGGCACCTTCCCGTTGACGACCTTCCCGACCGTCTCCAGCGGATCGCCGTCGGCGTCGTACGGCGGCGCGCCCTCGACCGCGGCGAACAGCGTCGCGCCGAGGCCCCACAGGTCCGCGGCCGGCGTGACGGCGCCGCCGGAGGCCACTTCCGGCGCGATGTAGGCGGGTGAGCCGAGCATGATCCCGGTGCGGGTCATGGTCGCCTCGGAGACGTTGCGGGCGATGCCGAAGTCGGTCAGCTTGATCCGGCCGTCGCTGGCCACCAGGACGTTGCCCGGCTTGACGTCGCGGTGGGTGATCCCGGCCGAGTGCGCGGCCTCCAGCGCGGACGCCACGGCGATGCCGACCGCGGCGGCCTGCCCGACGGTCAGCGGACCGTGGTCACGCAGGATGTGCGCCAGGCTGCGCGAGGGCAGCAGCTCCATCACCACGAACGGCTGGTCGTCCTCGCGGGCGACGTCGTGCAGGATGATCACGTTGGGGTGGGAGAGGACCGCGATCGCGCGCGCCTCGCGCAGCGTGCGCTCCCTCAGCTCGTCCGCCTGCGCCGCCGGGATGCCCGGCGGCACCTTCATCTCCTTGACGGCCACCTGCCGGTGCAGGAACTCGTCGTACGCCGACCAGACGGTGCCCATCGACCCGGAGCCGAGCACCGAACGCAGCCGGTAACGACCGGCGACCACTCGTGTCTCTTCGCTGGAGGGGGGCACCTCCTGATTGTGTCTTACGCGGCTCACCGCCGGCTGCCTAGGGGCGCGACTAGAGTCACAGGTCGGACGCGGCCCGTGCCTCTACCATCACTGGTTATGACTGAAGTGGCCGGTCCGGAATCAGCGCCGATCTCCGAGCTCGACCTCGCGGCCGAGTTTCCGCAGGCGACGCGCGAACAGTGGCAAGAACTGGTCGCCGGTGTGCTGCGCAAGAGCGGGAAGCTGCCGGAGGACTTCACGGGTGCCCCGGAGAGCAAGCTCGTCACGCGGACCTACGACGGGATCGAGATCCAGCCGCTGTACACGGCCGAGGACGTCCCCGGCGACAGCGGCTTCCCCGGCCTGCCGCCCTACGTGCGTGGTGCGCGCCCGGACGGCCGGGTCGGCACCGGCTGGGACGTCCGGGCCCGGTTCACCGGCGACGACGCCCGCGCGGTCAACCGGGCGATCCTCGCCGACCTCGAAGGCGGCGTGACGTCGATCTGGCTGTCGGTGCCCCCCGCGTCTATCGCCGACGCCCTGAACGAGGTGTACCTCGACCTGGCGCCCGTCGTGCTGGACACCGGTCCCGAGTACGAAGCCGCGGCTTCGGAGCTGCTGGCGCTGTTCGGCGAGCGCGAGATCCCGGCGAGCGAGGCCACCGCCGTGCTGGGCGCCGACCCGATCGGGCTGGCGGCCCGCTCCGGCTCCGCCGTGGCGCTCGAACCGGCCGCCGCGCTCGCCGCGCGTGTCGCCGGGAAGTACCCGAAAGTGCGGACGATCGTCGCCGACGGCCTGCCGTTCCACGAGGCCGGCGGGTCGGACGCGCAGGAGCTGGGCGCGCTCGTCGCCGCCGGCGTCACCTACCTGCGGGCGCTGACCGACGCCGGGCTGGCCGTCGAGGCCGCCGCCGGGCAGCTGGAGTTCCGGCTCGCCGCGACCGCCGACCAGTTCTCCACCATCGCGAAGCTGCGCGCGGCCCGCCGCCTGTGGGCGCGCGTGGCCGAGGTCTGCGGCTTCACCTCGCCCATGCGCCAGCACGCCGTGACGTCGCCGGCCATGCTGACCAGGCGCGATCCCTGGGTGAACATGCTGCGCACCACCGTGGCCTGCTTCGGCGCGGGCGCCGGCGGCGCGGACGCGGTCACCGTATTGCCGTTCGACGCGGCGATCGGCCGCCCCGACGCCTTCTCCGCGCGGATCGCCCGCAACACCCACGCCGTGCTGCTGGAGGAGGCCAAGCTGGCCGGCGTGGCCGACCCGGCGGGCGGCTCCTGGTACGTCGAGAAGCTCACCGACGACCTCGCGCACGCCGCCTGGGCCGAGTTCACCGCCATCGAAGGCGAGGGCGGCCTGGTGGCTTCGCTGGCCTCCGGTGCGCTGGCCGGGCGGCTGGCTTCGACGTGGGAGAAGCGCTCGAAGCGGATCGCCACCCGGCGCGACCCGCTCACCGGCGTCAGCGAATTCCCGAACCTGGCCGAAAAGCCGGTGGTCCGCACGCCGGTGGAGTCCACTGTGGAAGGTGGGCTACCGCGGCACCGGTACGCCGAAGGCTTCGAAGCCCTTCGCGACGCGTCGGACGCGTACCTCGCCGAGCACGGCTCGCGGCCGAAGATCTTCCTCGCGACGCTCGGCCCGGTCGCCGCGCACACCGCGCGGGCCGGGTTCGCCGCCAACCTGTTCCAGGCGGGCGGGATCGAAGCCGTCAACCCGGGCGCGACCGACGACCTGCCCGGCGCGTTCCGGGCGTCCGGCGCCCGCGTCGCCTGCCTCTGCGGCACCGACGACGCCTACGCGGCGCAGGCGGCCGACGTCGCCGCGTCCCTCGGCGCCGAGTACGTCTTACTGGCGGGGAAGGGGTCCTACGACGGCGTGGCCGGGAACGTCTTCGCCGGCTGCGACGCCCTGGAAGTCCTCGACGGCCTGCACGCCAAGCTGGGAGTTGCGCGATGACCATCCCGAACTTCGCCGGTCTCGACCTCGGCACGCCGTCCCCGGGCGACCGCGACGCGTGGGCGCGCGCCGTGGAGAGCGCCACCGGCAAGGGCCCGGACGCCCTGGCCTGGGAGACGCCCGAAGGCATCGGCGTCAAGCCCGTCTACACCGCCGCCGACCTGTCCGATGTGGACTTCCTGGGCACGTACCCGGGCATCGCGCCCTTCCTGCGCGGGCCGTACCCGACGATGTACGTCAACCAGCCGTGGACCATCCGCCAGTACGCCGGGTTCTCCACCGCCGAGGAGTCCAACGCGTTCTACCGGCGCAACCTCGCCGCCGGGCAGAAAGGGCTTTCGGTCGCCTTCGACCTGGCCACCCACCGCGGCTACGACTCCGACCACCCGCGCGTCTCCGGCGACGTCGGCATGGCGGGCGTCGCGATCGACTCCATCTACGACATGCGGCAGCTCTTCGACGGCATCCCGCTGGACAAGATGTCGGTGTCGATGACGATGAACGGCGCGGTGCTGCCGGTGCTCGCCCTGTACGTCGTCGCGGCGGAGGAGCAGGGCGTCAAACCGGAGCAGCTCGCGGGGACCATCCAGAACGACATCCTCAAGGAGTTCATGGTCCGCAACACCTACATCTACCCGCCGCAGCCGTCGATGCGGATCATCTCCGACATCTTCTCCTTCACTTCGCAGCACATGCCGAAGTACAACTCGATCTCCATCTCCGGCTACCACATGCAGGAAGCCGGCGCGACGGCCGACTTGGAGCTGGCGTACACGCTCGCCGACGGCGTCGAGTACATCCGCTCGGGCGTCGACGCGGGGCTGAGCGTCGACAAGTTCGCGCCGCGGCTGTCGTTCTTCTGGGCGATCGGCATGAACTTCTTCATGGAGGTCGCGAAGCTGCGCGCGGCCCGGCTGCTGTGGGCGAAGCTGGTAAAGGGCTTCAACCCTTCGTCGTCGAAGTCGTTGTCGCTGCGCACGCACTCCCAGACGTCGGGCTGGTCGCTGACCGCGCAGGACGTCTACAACAACGTCGTCCGGACGTGCGTCGAGGCGATGGCCGCGACCCAGGGGCACACGCAGTCGCTGCACACGAACGCCCTCGACGAGGCCCTCGCGCTGCCGACGGACTTCTCCGCGCGGATCGCCCGCAACACCCAGCTGCTGCTGCAGCAGGAGTCCGGCACCACGCGCGTGATCGACCCGTGGGGCGGCAGCGCCTTCGTCGAGAAGCTGACCTACGACCTCGCGCGCAAGGCGTGGGGCCACATCAGCGAGGTCGAGCAGGCCGGCGGCATGGCCAAGGCGATCGACGCGGGCATCCCCAAGCTGCGGATCGAAGAGGCCGCGGCCCGGACGCAGGCCCGCATCGACTCCGGCCGCCAGCCGGTGATCGGCGTCAACAAGTACCAGGTCACGAGCGACGAAGACATCGAAGTGCTCAAAGTGGACAACGCCGGCGTCCGGACGCAGCAGCTGGAGAAGCTGCGTCGGCTGCGCTCCGAGCGCGACTCCACCGCCACCGAGGACGCGTTGCGACGGCTGACCGAAGGCGCCGGGAACGGCGGCAACCTGCTGGAACTGGCCATCGACGCGGCCCGCGCGAAGGCGACCGTCGGCGAGATCTCCGACGCGCTCGAGAAGATCTGGGGCCGGCACTCCGGCCAGATCCGGACCATCTCGGGGGTGTACCGCGAGGAGGTGGGGAAGACGCAGAACGTCGAGAAGGCCCGTCAGCTGGTCGACGAGTTCGCCGCGGAGGAGGGCCGGCGGCCCCGGATCCTCGTCGCGAAGATGGGCCAGGACGGCCACGACCGCGGCCAGAAGGTGATCGCCACCGGCTTCGCCGACCTCGGCTTCGACGTCGACGTCGGCCCGCTGTTCTCCACCCCGGCCGAGGTCGCCCGCCAGGCGATCGAGGCGGACGTGCACGTCGTCGGGGTGTCCTCGCTGGCCGCCGGGCACCTCTCGCTGGTGCCCGCGCTGCGCCACGAGCTCGCCGAACTGGGCCGCGAGGACATCATGGTCGTCGTCGGCGGCGTCATCCCGCCGCAGGACTACCCGGCGCTGCGCGAGGCCGGCGCGGCGGCGATCTTCGGGCCCGGCACGGTGCTCGCGGACGCAGCCATCGACCTGCTCGGCCAGCTGACCGCGCAGGAGTCCTGACCCTTGCCGCGCAAGATCGACGTCACCGCCTACGCCAAGGGCGTGCTGGCGGGGGACCGCGGGACGCTGTCGAAGGCGATCACGCTGGTCGAGTCGCAGCGGGAGGACCACCGGGCGCTGGCGCAGGAGCTGCTGGTCGAGCTGCTGCCGTCGGCCGGCGGCGCTCGGCGCGTCGGCATCACCGGCGTCCCGGGAGTCGGCAAGTCGACTTTCATCGACCAGCTGGGCACCGACCTGACCGCGGCCGGGCACCGGGTGGCCGTGCTGGCCGTCGACCCGTCGTCGACGCGGACCGGCGGGTCGATCCTCGGCGACAAGACCCGGATGGCGCGGCTGGCGGTCGACCCGCGGGCGTTCATCCGGCCGTCGCCGACGTCCGGGACGCTCGGCGGCGTCGCGCGGGCGACCCGCGAGACGATCGTGCTGATGGAGGCGGCCGGCTACGACATCGTGCTGGTCGAGACGGTCGGCGTCGGACAGTCCGAAGTGACCGTGGCGAACATGGTCGACTGCTTCCTGTTCCTGACCCTGGCCCGCACCGGCGACCAGCTCCAGGGCATCAAGAAGGGCGTGCTGGAGCTCGCCGACGTCATCGCCGTCAACAAGGCCGACGGCGACCACGAACGGGACGCCCGGCGCGCGGCGCGGGAGCTGGCGGGCGCGCTGCGGATGATCTACGGGCCCGAAGCGTCGTGGACGCCCCCGGTGCTGACCTGCAGCGGCCTGCACAACCTGCGTCTCGACGAGGTCTGGGGCGCGATCGAGCAGCACCGCGACACGCTCACCGCGTCCGGTGAACTGGACGCCCGGCGGCGGCAGCAGCAGGTCGACTGGACGTGGGCGATGGTGCGCGAACAGCTGCTGGGTCGGCTGGCGGCGCATCCGGAGGTGCGAACGGTCGTTCCCGACGTCGAACGGGCGGTGCGGGACGGTGAACTGACGGCTACCCTCGGTGCACAGCGGATCCTCGACGCGTTCGGTGGCTGACGTGCGGGCGGTCCGTGGGCAGAATGCCTGGTCGCGGCGGAAGGATGACATGGCGAAACTGCGGGGTCTGGTCCTGGTCGGGCTGCTGGGAGCGGTGCTGTTCACCGCGTCGCCGGCGCTGGCCGAGCCGGTGCGTCCGGCCGCCGTCACGATGAGCGTGGCGCACGCGTCCGCGGGGCTGGTCCCGGTGCAGACGCAGCCCCCGGGCCCGGTCCTCGACCCGGCTCAGACGGACAAGGCCAACACCGAGAAGACCAAGAACAAGCTGATCGCGGGCCTGCTGGCGGTGGTCCTGCTCGGCATCGTGATCTGGGGGCGCAAGATCCGTTCGAAGCGGGCCAAGGGGTCCTGAGGTTTTCGGCTTTGCCGAACTAGTGCACGCCGTTCAACGCAGATCCGGTACCGGCCGTCTAGGACGGCTGTTTTCAAGGCGCGGCTTGCCGCCTGCATGGTGCACGATCGTCTGCAAATGCGTACGACAGATCGATCGGCACGAAGCGTGACCCCAGCCGCTGCGCGGGTTACCCGTGTTGCGGGAGGAGGTGCGGCGTGACGGTGTTGGATTCACGACCGGACGTTCCAGGCGACCCCCAAGGGCGCATCATCAACCCCATGGAGGGGTCCGAGGCGCTGATTTCCGAAGCCGGCGTAAGCATGGCTCCTGTGGAGGACCTTGGTGCGGGCCGCGGCCCGTTCTGGCTGGACGGCTGGCTGCGCGCCAACGCGACCGACCTGATCGCCTGGCGGCGGCACATCCACGCGCACCCGGAGCTGTCGCGGCACGAGTTCGCGACCACGGAACTGGTCGTCACGCTGCTGCGGTCGGTCGGGCTCAAGCCGTGGGTGCTGCCGGGCGGCACCGGCGTCGTGTGCGACATCGGCAGCGGTGAGCGGTGCGTGGCGCTGCGCGCGGACATGGACGCGCTGCCGCTGACGGAGGCGACAGGCCTGCCCTACGCGTCGACGACCGAGGGCGCGGCCCACATGTGCGGCCACGACGCCCACACGGCGATCCTGCTCGGCGCGGCCCGCGCCCTGGCCGGCGCGCCGGAGCTGCCCGGCCGGGTGCGGCTGATCTTCCAACCGGCCGAGGAGGTCATGCCCGGCGGCGCGCTGGACATGATCGCGGCGGGCGCGCTCGACGGCGTCGAGCGCATCTACGGCCTGCACGTCGACCCGCGGCTCGAGGTGGGTTCCGTGGGGATGCGCGTCGGCGCCTTAACGTCGGCCGCCGACCTGATCGAGCTGCGCCTGACGTCGCCGGGCGGCCACACGTCCCGGCCGCACCTGACGGCCGACCTGGTGCACGCGCTGGGCACGGTGATCACGTCCCTGCCCGCGGTGCTCTCCCGCCGCGTCGACCCGCGGTCGGGCACGGTCCTGGTCTGGGGAGCGGTCCACGCGGGCCAGGCGGCCAACGCGGTCCCGCAGGACGGCGTCCTGCGCGGCACCCTGCGCACGGCCGACCACGAGGTCTGGACGGCCCTGGAGCCGCTGGTGGCGTCGTCGGTGGAGTCCCTGCTGGCCCCGACCGGCGTCGGCTTCCACCTGGACTACCGCCGCGGCGTCCCGCCGGTGGTCTCGGACCCCGAGTCGACGGCCCTGATGCGCGCGGGCACCGAAGCCGCCCTCGGCGAGGGCGCAGTGGCCCCCACCGAGCAGTCCTCGGGCGGCGAGGACTTCGGCTGGTACCTGGAGCACGTCCAGGGAGCCTTCGCCCGCCTCGGCGTCTGGCCCGGCCCTCCGGCCCCCCAATCGGACATCCACCGCCCCACGTTCGTCCTCGACGAGCGAGCCCTCCTCTGCGGAGTCCGAACCCTCGTCCACACCGCCCTAACCACCCTCGCCTAACCGACCCTCCAGGTACGCAAGCCGACTCTCCAGATACGCGAACCGACTCTCCGGGTCCGGAGTTGTCCACAGGTGAGGCGAGTTGTCCACAGGTCGTGAATGAGGGTCTTCCATCGTCGGCGGAAGACCCTCATTCTCAATCTTGTGATCAATTGGGGAGGACGACACGGTGCGGCTCTGCGTGGCCAAGCCGTCCAAGTGCTGGGTCAGCGAGCGGTCCGTCATGCGCTCGCCGGCGGGCTGCTGGCGCAGCCCTGGCGAGGCGTCGTGGTTCCGGCGTCGGACTCGCTCAAACTGACAACACGGGCCGAGGCCGCCCTGCTTCTGGCTGGCCCACCGGCCGTGCTTTCAGGTGCGACTTCCCTTGCGCTGCATGGGATTTCGGTCGTCGACGGGGCGGACATCCACCTTACTGTCCCCTATGCGCGGCGGGTCCGATCCAAGCCGGGACTGGTCGTGCACCAGAGTGACTACGAGCCGCATGACGTGATCGAAATCGACGGTCTGCCGACATTCAGTCTGGATCTCGCGTTGGCTGATTTCCTCTGCCGCGGTGACAAGCCAACCGCGTTCGCGGCTGTCGAAGAGGCCATGCACGGGCTGCCGCCGGACCACCTCGAGGAGCTCCGTGACAACGTCCGCGACCGCATTGTCGATCGCGCGAGCCGCCAAGGTATCCACAGGGGGCTGTCGATGCTCGCCCTCGCCGGCGGCAAGGCCGAATCGCCGCCCGAGAGCATGCTGAAGCTGATCGTGGTGGAGGCCGGCTTGCCGGCTCCGGAGGTGCAGTACCCGATCAACGACATCGGGGGCAAGCTGCTGTACGTGCTCGACATGGCTTGGCCCGCTCGACGCGTCGCACTCGAGTACGACGGGTTCGCCGCTCATGAGGACCGGCAGGATGCCGATGCCGAGCGGGATCGGCGAATGGCCGGCCGTGGATGGATCACCGTCCGCGCTACGGCCGCCGATCTGCGTGATCCGGCTCGGGTCCTTCGCGAGCTGCGCGAGGCACTTCGGACTCGCTCTGCGTAGCTCGCGTACCTGGAGGGTCGGCTCGCGTACCTGGAGGGTCGGCCTGCGTACCTGGAGGGTCGGTTAGCCGGTTATGCCGGAGCAGGGGCGGGTTCGGAGGTCGCCGACGTAGTCGGCTGGGGCGCCGGCCGCCTCGGCGGCGTCGGCCAGGACGCCCAGGTAGCGGGCCGAAGGCAGGCCGCCTTCGTAGGCGTCCAGGACGTAGAGCCAGGCCAGGACCGAGCCGTCCATCGTCTGGACGCGGAGGCGGATCTTCGAGTGGATCCCGAGCTCGCCGCCTTCCCAGCGGTCCAGCCCGTCCTCGTCCAGGGGGGTCACGTCGTAGAGGACGACGAAGACTCGGGCTCCCGGGTCCTCGACGATCGTGGCCAGGGCACCTTCCCAGCCGAAGTCCTCGCCGCCGAAGGTCAGGCGCCACCCCTCCAGCCAGCCGGTGCCGGCCATCGGAGAGTGCGGCGCGCGCTCCAGCATCTGGGCGGGCTCCATGTTCGATCCGTACGCGGCATACAACGGCACGCCGACAGCGTAGCGACACCTCCCTGACCCGGGTGGACGCACTCGCCGTGTTCGCCCACTTCAGTGTCCGGTCACCTTCGCCGCGTACGGTGAGAGCACCGCACGAACTGCCTTAGGAGGACCCAGGTGACCAGGATCGTGATCATGGGCGGGGGCCCGGCCGGCTACGAAGCCGCGCTGGTCGCAGCCCAGCACGGGGCCGACGTCACGATCGTCGAGCGGGACGGCCTGGGTGGCGCCTGCGTCCTCTACGACTGCGTCCCTTCGAAGACGTTCATCGCGAGCTCCGGCGCCCTGGCGAAGATGCACGACCTCGGCGAGCTCGGCATCAACACCGACATGGCCGACACGAGGATCGACCTCCCGACGGTCCACGGCCGGGTGAAGGGCCTCGCGCTCGCCCAGTCCGCCGACATCCGCGCCCGCGTCCAGCGCGAAGGCGTCCGCGTCATCGCCGGCGAGGCCCGCTTCTGCGACGAAGAGCCCGGCCTGGCCACGCACAAGGTCGCCGTCACGACGAAGGACGGCACCGAGAAGCTGCCCGCCGACGTCGTCCTCATCGCCACCGGCGCCACCCCGCGCGTCCTGCCCGGCGCCGTGCCGGACGGTGAGCGCATCCTCGACTGGCGCCAGCTCTACGAGCTCCAGGAGCTGCCGGAGCACCTCGCCGTGATCGGCTCGGGCGTCACCGGCGCCGAGTTCGCGTCCGCCTACACCGAGATGGGCGTCAAGGTCACCGTCGTCTCCAGCCGGGACCGCGTCCTCCCGCACGAAGACGCCGACGCCGCCGCGGTGCTCGAGGAGGTCTTCTCGCAGCGCGGCACGACCGTCGCGAAGCAGGCACGCGCGGACCGCGTCGAGCGCACCGAAAAGGGCGTCGAGATCCACCTCGCCGACGGCCGCGTGATCGAGGCCAGCCACGCGCTGATGACCGTCGGTTCGGTCCCCAACACCAAGGACATCGGCCTCGACAAGGTCGGCATCTCGCCCGGCCCCGGCGGGTTCATCACCGTCGACCGCGTTTCGCGCACCTCCGTTCCCGGGATCTACGCCGCCGGCGACTGCACCGGCGTGCTCATGCTCGCCTCGGTGGCGAGCATGCAGGGCCGCATCGCGATGTGGCACGCGCTGGGCGAAGGCGTCGCGCCGATCAAGCTCAAGACCGTCGCCGCCAACGTGTTCACCCACCCGGAGATCGCCACCGTCGGCATCAGCCAGCAGGCGATCGACTCCGGCGAGGTGCCCGCGCGCACCATCATGCTGCCCCTGGCCACCAACGCGCGCGCGAAGATGGAGGGCCTCCGCCGAGGCTTCGTGAAGCTGTTCTGCCGCCCCGCCACCGGCGTGGTCGTCGGTGGTGTCGTCGTGGCGCCGCAGGCGAGCGAGCTCATCCTTCCCATCGCGCTCGCCGTCCAGAACCAGCTCACAGTGGACCACCTGGCACTGACATTTTCGGTGTACCCGTCGCTCTCGGGCTCGATCACCGAGGCCGGGCGCCAGCTCATGCGCCACGACGATCTCGACTGATCCGGCACGCAACCCGGGCGCACCCGTCGCGTCTTGTCGGTTGTAAGACTGAAGGACGCGAAGGGTGCGAACGTGCGCAAGACGGTGGTTTTCGTTGCGGCAGCGGTGATCGGGGCGACGACGCTGACGGGGTCGGCGATGGCGCAGAGCACCGGTTCGACGCCGAGTGCGAGCCCGGCGCCGAAGACCGCCGCGGGCAACGTCCAGCTCAACGTGAACACCGCGATCAACCAGTCGCTGGTGGACAAGTACGTCCGCGACGCGCCGAACGTCGCGCTGGCGAAGTGCGAAGGCCCGTCCCCGGCGTTCTCCTCGCCGGCGCTGACCTTCACCAACTACACCCCCGGCCCGTTCATGGGCGCCGACGCGAACATCAGCGCCGACGCCGAGCTCAAGCCCGGCACCGCGGCGGGGACGTACCCGCTGACCGTGACCTGCGGCGGCCAGACCTACACCACGCAGTTCACGGTGCCGGCCTCGCAGGTCGCGAAGGTGCCGGCCGGCGCCGCGAAGGCGGGCGACGGCAGCATGGCCGGCTGATTTCCCGAAACCGCACACGACCACCCCGGAGCCGCGCTCCGGGGTGGTTTTTTCCGGCCCGAGGCAACCTCTTCGCAGGTAGAGCGTCTTTCGAAACAGAGCTCCCGGGGGAGTTTTTCCGAGAGGAAAAGGGGATGGAAATGAAAAAGGTTCTGGCTGTCGCCGCCGTTTCGGGTGGATTGCTGCTCACGGCCCCGGCGGCCTTCGCCGCCACACCGGCCGAGCACGCCGGGAATCCGAAGGCCTACCTCCGCGTCATGCCGACCGCCGCCCGCCCGGGCGCGCAGGTGCAGATCCGGCTCGGTTGCGAAGCCTCGAGCACGCGCGAGCCGGCGTCCCCGGTCCTCAAGATCGGCGCGTTGCGGCGCGTCGGCCCGCAGGACGACCCGGCCAAGGCGCCCGCCGCGGCCGCCTCGGCGGTCGTGCAGCCCGCGAAACCCGGCGTCTACCAGGTGTCGTTCTCCTGCGGCGGCGCGGAACTGGCCGCGAAGTTCACCGTTCTGGGTGAACGTCGTCAGGTGGCGAAGGTGCCGTCGGGCGCACCGCAGACCGGAGGCGGCCCCGCCGAGCACGGCCCGCTCGCCGCCGCGGGCGCCATGGGCGTGCTGGCTGTCGGCGGTGGCGGTCTCGTGCTGGCCCGGCGGTCGTGGCGCCGCTGACCGCGGGGCGTCGCCGACCCCGGTCCGGCAGCGGAGGTACCGTCAGGCGCAACCGAACCGGCCACCCGGACGTGTGAACTTGCGGGCGCCAGGCAGGGGGAGGGCATGACCAGGAGGATCACGAACGGACGGGGTGTCCTGATCGCCCTCGTCGTGGTTTTGGCGGCCACGGTGGCCGTGCTGGCGCTGACGCTCGGCGGCGGCCCCGGTCCGGACCCCGCGCAGCCGCCGCCCGCCCAGCCGGTCGCGGTCGTCCCGGCGCCCCAGGCGCGCAGCGAGGACGCCGCCGCGGCGCTGCCCAGGTCCGAGCCCGTCTCGCTCGACATCCCGAAGATCGGCGCGCACTCGTCGCTGGTCCCGCTCGGCCTCAACCCCGACGACACCGTCGAGGTGCCGCCGGTGACCACGCCGCTGCAGGCCGGCTGGTACACCTACGCGCCGACGCCGGGCGAGACCGGCCCGGCCGTCGTCCTCGGCCACGTCGACGGCAACCACCAGAAGGGCATCTTCTTCCGGCTCAAGGAGCTGGCGCCCGGCGACCGGGTCTCGATCGCCCGCAAGGACGGCACCACGGTGGTGTTCGAGGTGACGAAGATGCACCAGGTGCCGAAGAAGGACTTCGAGGGCGAAGGCGTCTACGACGACACGGCCGGTCCCGAGCTGCGGCTGATCACCTGCGGGGGCGTCTTCGACCGGACCGCGCACAACTACGTCGACAACATCGTCGTCTACGCCCGCCTGGTCCAGGCCTGATTTTCGGTTTTTGTCGGTGCCCGGTGCCAGACTGTCCCGGTCGTCACCAGCGGCGGCACGGACGAGGGTTGGGAGTCGGCATGGTGTTCCGGGACGAAAGATGGCCCGACGGTACGCCCGGCTGGGTGGACCTGATGGTGCCCGACCAGGCGAAGGCGATCGCCTTCTACAGCGGCCTGTTCGGCTGGGACGTGCACCGGGGTGGTGAGGAGACCGGCTTCTACGGCATGGCGGAGCTGCGGGGGCGCCCGGTCGCCGGCATCGGCCAGACCCCGCCGGGCCAGGACATCCCCGCGGCCTGGACGACCTACCTCGCGGTGTCCGATGTGGACCGGACGGCCGCGGCCATCACCGAGGCGGGCGGGCAGATCGTCGTGCCGGTGATGGAGGTGATGAAGGAGGGCCGGATGGCCGTCGCGGCCGATCCGGCGGGCGCGGTCTTCGGCCTCTGGGAGGCCGGAAACCACATCGGCACGCAGGTCACGTCGGCCCCGGGCACCCTGGCCTGGAACGACTGCATGAGCCGGGACTACCCGGCGGCGAAGCCGTTCTACGAAGAGATCTTCGGCTTCGGCTTCCAGGACATCTCGGGCGACGACTTCACGTACGCGGTGGTGCTCATCGACGGGCGCCCGGTCGGCGGCCTCGGCGCGATGCCCGCCTCGGTGCCCCCGGAGGTGCCGTCGTACTGGGCGGCGTACTTCTGGGTGGCGGACGCCGACGCGAGCTCGGCCAAGGTGGCCGAGCTCGGCGGCACGGTCGACGGGAAACCGTGGGACTCGCCGTACGGGCGGCAGGTGCGGGTCACCGACGACCAGGGTGTGCCGTTCATCGTGATCGCCCCGAACGAGCAGTCCGGCGAGCCGGAAGGCTGGGAGGTGTGAAGGGCGGGCCGGGAGCGCCATGAGGCGGCACCCCCGGCCCTCGCCGGTCAGTCCTCTTCGGAGACCCAGTCGAAGGTCTTGGTGACGGCCTTCTTCCAGTTGCGGTACTCGCGCTCGCGGCGGGCGTCGTCCATCCCCGGGTCCCACTGCTTGTCCTGGGCCCAGTTGGTGCGGATGTCGTCTTCGGACTTCCAGAACCCGACGGCGAGGCCGGCGGCGTACGCGGCACCCAGGGCGGTGGTCTCGTTGACCACCGGGCGGATCACCGGCACGCCGAGGATGTCGGCCTGGAACTGCATGAGCAGCTCGTTGACGACCATGCCGCCGTCGACCTTGAGCGACTTCAGCGGGACTCCGGAGTCGGCGTTCATCGCGTCGATGACCTCGCGCGACTGGAAGGCGGTCGCCTCCAGCACCGCGCGGGCGAGGTGGCCCTTGTTGACGAACCGGGTGAGCCCGACGATCGCGCCGCGCGCGTCGGATCGCCAGTAAGGAGCGAACAGACCCGAGAACGCCGGGACGAAGTACGCGCCGCCGTTGTCCTCGACGCTGCGCGCGTGCTCCTCGATCTCGGCCGCGGTCGCGATCATGCCGAGGTTGTCGCGCAGCCACTGCACCAGCGAACCGGTGACGGCGATGGAGCCTTCCAGCGCGTAGATCGTGTCGTTCGAGCCGATCTTGTAGCAGACCGTGGTGAGCAGCCCGTTCTGCGACATCACCTTCTCGGTGCCGGTGTTGAGCAGCATGAAGTTGCCGGTGCCGTAGGTGTTCTTGGCCTCGCCGGGCGAGAGGCAGGCCTGGCCGAACGTCGCGGCCTGCTGGTCGCCCAGGATGCCCGCGATCGGGACGCCGGCCAGTGCGCCCTTCTCGCGGACCTTGCCGTACTCCTCGGACGAGGAGCGGATCTCCGGCAGCATCGAAAGGGGGATGCCCATCTCGCCGGCGATCTCGGCGTCCCACTGCAGGGTGTCGAGGTCCATCAGCATGGTGCGGGAGGCGTTGGTCGGGTCGGTGACGTGCACGCCGCCGTCGGTCCCGCCGGTCATGTTCCACAGCACCCAGGTGTCCATGTTGCCGAAGATCAGGTCACCGGCCTCGGCCTTCTCGCGCGCGCCCTCGACGTTGTCCAGGATCCACTTGATCTTGGGTCCGGAGAAGTAGGTCGCGAGCGGGAGGCCGACCTTGTCGCGGTAGCGCTCCTGGCCGCCGCCGAGGTTGCCGAGCTCGGTGACGATCTTGTCGGTGCGGGTGTCCTGCCAGACGATCGCGTTGTACACCGGCCGGCCGGTCGTCTTGTCCCAGACGAGCGCGGTCTCGCGCTGGTTGGTGATGCCGACGGCGGCGATGTCCTTGGCGGTCAGGTCGGCCTTGGCCAGTGCGCCCGCGGCGACCCGGCGGGTGTTCTCCCAGATCTCTTCCGCGTTGTGCTCGACCCAGCCGGCCTTGGGGAAGATCTGCTCGTGCTCGCGCTGGTCGACCGAGACGACCCGGCCCTCGTGGTTGAAGATCATGCACCGGGTGGAGGTGGTCCCCTGGTCGATCGCGGCTACGTACGAAGTCATTTGTGCTCCCGGAATTGTCGTCGATCGGGCGATCAGGTCAGGTTGTGGACGACGAGGTAGAGGAGTGCGGCGAGGGCGCCACCGGCCAGCGGGCCGACGACCGGGATCCACGAGTAGCCCCAGTTGGCGTTCGCCTTGTTCCGGATCGGCATCAGGAACGCGTACGCGATCCGGGGGCCGAGGTCACGCGCCGGGTTGATGGCGTACCCCGTCGGGCCACCGAGGGAGGTACCGATGACGAGGACGACGAACGAGACACCCGCGTAGCCCAGCGCGGAGTTGCCGAAGTTCGGCGTCCCGCCGTCGCCGGCGGCGTAGGTCGGGCTGAGCAGGATCCACGCGACCAGCACGAAGGTGCCGATGACCTCGGTGACGAGGTTCCACACGGTGTTCGGGATCTGCGGGCCGGTGGAGAAGATGCCGAGGGTGTTCTCCGGCTCGGGGTGATCGTCGAACTGCAGCTTGTAGGTGGCCCAGCAGAGCATGGCGCCGATGATGGCGCCGGCGAACTGGCCGATGAAGTAGAAGGGGACGTTGGCCCACGGGGTCTTGTCCGCGATGGCGAGGCCCAGCGTCACCGCCGGGTTGAGGTGCGCGCCACTGGGCGCGGCGATGCTGGCGCCCGTGAAGACGGCGAAGGCCCAGCCGAAGTTGATGAACAGCATGCCGCCGTTGTTGCCGTTGGTCTTACGGAGGACGTGGTTCGCGACCACACCGTTGCCGAGCAGGATCAGGGCCGCTGTTCCCAGCAGCTCCCAGACGATTATCGCTCCAGCACTCACCGCTGCACCTCCACACTGGACACTCTGCGCAGGGTCGATCACGGCGTGCCACGGCACCGTTGCCGACCCACGTCCGCGCGACGTTACCGGGGCGTAGAAGCTACTTCCAAGCACCGGGCAGCCGAATCTTTTCAAGATCGCGGAGGGTTACGCCACAAGTGTCATCCGTGGACGGGCGGATGATCACCGGGTCGTGCGATGCTGGAAGCCTCGCCGGCACGAGGAGGAATGTCACGTGGCGCAGCACGCAGCGGAGACGAACCCGGCTCGACTGGGCCCGGTCAAGCGGGAAGAGACTTGGCAGCGGCTCGGCAAGGAGACGTTCGACGTCGTCGTGATCGGCGGCGGCGTGGTCGGGGCGGGCACGGCGCTGGACGCCGCGACGCGCGGCCTGCGGGTCGCGCTCGTCGAGGCCCGCGACCTCGCGTCCGGGACGTCGAGCCGGTCGAGCAAGCTCTTCCACGGCGGCCTGCGGTACCTCGAGCAGCTCGAATTCGGGCTGGTCCGGGAGGCGCTGCGCGAGCGCGAGCTGATGCTGACGACCATCGCGCCCCACCTGGTGAAGCCGGTCAGCTTCCTGTACCCGCTGACGCACCGCGTCTGGGAACGGCCGTACACCGCGGCGGGCCTGCTGATGTACGACACGATGGGCGGCGCCCGCAGCGTCCCGGGCCAGAAGCACCTGACCCGCGCGGGTGCGCTGCGGATGGTGCCGGCGCTCAAGCGGTCGGCCCTGATCGGCGGGATCCGCTACTACGACGCGCAGTCCGACGACGCCCGCCACACGATGACCGTGGCGCGGACGGCGGCGCACTACGGCGCGGTCGTGCGGACGTCGACCCAGGTCGTCGGGTTCCTGCGCGAGGCCGACCGGGTGTCGGGCGTGCGCGTGCGCGACGTCGAGGACGGCCGCGAGACGGAGATTTCGGCGGCCGCGGTGATCAACTGCACCGGCGTCTGGACCGACGAGCTGCAGCGCCTGTCGGGCGGCCGCGGCCGGTTCCGGGTGCGCGCGAGCAAGGGCGTGCACATCGTCGTCCCGCGCGACCGGATCGTGTCGGAATCGGGGATGATCCTGCGCACCGAGAAGTCGGTGCTGTTCGTGATCCCGTGGCGCAACCACTGGATCGTCGGGACGACGGACACCGACTGGGAGCTCGACCTGGCCCACCCGGCGGCGACGAAGCACGACATCGACTACATCCTCGAGCACGTCAACACGGTCCTGGCGACACCGCTGACCCACGACGACATCGAAGGTGTGTACGCCGGCCTTCGCCCGCTGCTGGCGGGGGAGAGCGAAGAGACGTCGAAGCTTTCGCGCGAGCACGCGGTGGCGAGGGTGGCGCCGGGCCTGGTGGCGATCGCGGGCGGCAAGTACACGACGTACCGCGTGATGGCGGCGGACGCGGTCGACGCGGCGGCGGTGGACCTGCCCGGCCGGTCCCAGCCGTCGATCACGGACAAGGTCCCCCTGATCGGTGCGGACGGCTACCACGCGCTGGTCAACCAGGCCGATCACCTGGCGGCGGAGCACGGCCTGCACCCCTACCGGGTGAGGCACCTCCTGGACCGCTACGGCTCGCTGGTCCACGAGGTCCTGGCCTCGGCGGAGGGCCGCCCGGAGCTGCTGAAGCCGATCGAGCACGCCCCGGACTACCTGGGCGTCGAAGTGGTGTACGCGGCTTCGCACGAGGGGGCGCTGCACCTGGAGGACGTCCTGGCCCGCCGGACGCGCATCTCGATCGAGTACGCGCACCGGGGCGTGGACTGCGCCGAGCAGGTGGCGGCCCTGGTGGGCGAGGTCCTGGGCTGGTCGCCCGAAACGGTGAAGCACGAAATCGAGGTCTACCGGGCCCGGGTGGAGGCGGAGCGCAAGTCCCAGTCCCAGCCGAGCGACGAAGCGGCGGACGCGTTGCGGTCGGCGGCCCCGGAGGCCCGGGCGGGCATCGTGGAGCCGGTCAGCTGAGGTCTTGCGCGGGATCGCCCACCGGGGTGATCCCGCGCGAGAACCTCGTCATCGCGGAATCTTCGCCGACGCCGTCGCGGTCAAGCTCAGCAGTTCGCGCAGCACCTCCGCGGCGATGTCGGCGAGTGACCGCTGCTCGTCCTCGCGGATCCACTGGGTGAACGCGATCGCGAACACGGTGGCGCCCGACTCGGCGGCCAGGGTCGCGGCCACCTCGTCGACGCCTCGGCGGCGCAGGGCGTCGGCGACCGTGGTGGCGACGCTGGCGAGCTTGTGCCGCTCGCGTTCCTGCAGGGCCGGGTTCTGGTCGATGATCGATTGCCGGAGCCGGGAGTGGGCGCGGCGCTCGGCCGGGAAGAAGGACGTCGCGGACTGCAGCGCGGAGGCGACGACCTCGATCGGGGACGCCTCCGGTGGCGCCGCGTCGACGCCGGCGAGGAACGCGTCCGCCAGCAGCTGCTGCCCGTGGAAAAGCACCTCGCGCTTGTCGCTGAAGTGGCGGAAGAAGGTGCGCTCGGTCAAGCCGACGGACTCGGCGATCTCCGTGGCGGTCGTCTGCTCGAACCCGCGCGTGGCGAACAGCTCGAGCGCGGCTTTCTGAAGCCGCTCGGCAGCTCCCGGTTCCCAGCGCACCATGCGGTCGAGTGTAGTGATGACAGCGGCTGACTTGAAGGGTACGGTGATGTCTGTGGCTGACGTCAGCCGCAGACATCACTCGCTTCGCCCCCGCGTGGAGCCGTCAGAGGAGAGCACTCATGCACGTTTTCGTCACCGGAGCATCCGGCTGGATCGGCTCGGCCGTCGTCACCGACCTGCTCGGCGCGGGCCACGAAGTCACCGGGCTGGCCAGGTCCGACGCGTCCGCCGCCGCGGTGGCGGCGAAGGGCGCCCACGTTCGCCGCGGTGACCTGGACGACCTGGACGGCCTCCGCGCCGGCGCCAAGGACGCCGACGCCGTCATCCACCTCGCGAACAAGCACGACTTCGTCAACCCGGCCGTCTCGAGCACGGCCGAGCGCGCCGCCGTCCAGACCATCGGCGACACGCTCGCGGGCACCGGCCGCCCGTTCCTGCTCGCCTCCGGCATCGCCGCAATGGTCCAGGGCCGGCCCGCCACCGAGGACGACGTCTCCCCGTTCCACGGCGCCGACTCGCCGCGAGGCGGGAGCGAGAACCTCGCGCTCGAGTTCGTCGACCAGGGGGTGCGCAGCGTGAGCCTGCGCTTCGCGCCGACCGTCCACGGCACCGGCGACCACGGGTTCATCGCCATCCTCGCCGCGATCGCCCGCGAGAAGGGCGTCTCCGGCTACCCCGGCGACGGCACCCACCGCTGGGCCGCCGTGCACCGCACCGACGCCGCCCGGATGGTCACCCTCGGCCTCGAGAACGCACCGGCCGGCACCCGCCTGCACGCCGTCGCCGAAGAAGGCGTGCCGGCCCGCGAAATCGCCGAGGCGATCGGCCGCGCGTTCGACCTGCCCGTCGCCTCGATCCCCGCCGACGACATTCCCGCCCACTTCGGCTGGATCGGCACCTTCTTCGCCATGGACTTGGCCGCGACCAGCACGGCTACGCAGAAGCTGCTCGGCTGGACGCCCGGCGGGCCGACTCTCGTCGACGACCTCGACGCGGGGGCGTACTCGGTATAGGCGCCGGTCAGGACGTCCGGTGCCAGCGGATCAGGCGCTCGCCCGTCGGCGCCCGCTCCGCCTCCGGGCCGACCAGCGTGAACCCGCACCGTTCCGCCACGATCGCCGAGGGCGCGTTGCTCTCCTCGTACCGGTAACTCACCTCGGTCAGCCCCAACCCGCCGAAGCCGAACCGCAGCGCCGCGTTCAACGCCGTCGTCGCGATTCCCTTGCCCCGCTCCGCCGGGTGGACCCAGACCGTCGCCTCCGCGTAGGAGGCGTCCAGGTTCAGCTCGCGCAACCCCACTTCGCCCAGGAGCCGGCCCGACGTCGGCTCCGCGATCGCCCAGGAACAGCGCTCGTCGCCGGCCCACTGGGCCGCGCGCAAGGCCACGTACTCCGTGGCCTCGTCGAGCGTGCGCAGCCGGTAGTTCAGCACGTACTTGCGGTGCGTCGGATCGGCGAACGCCTCCATCAACAACGGGCGGTCGTCGATGTGGCGATCGGCGCGCAGCTGGCGCAGGTAGTACGTGCCCGCGTTGATCTCCACCGGTTCCACTCCACCCAGCCTAGCCAGGCCGGGAGCACACCGCCCCCGGCCTGGCGATCAAGGCGGGCTCACGGGGTGAAGCGCCAGATCACCGGCACCCCGCCCTCGTCGAGCGAGCCGTTCGACGCCCAGCCCGCGAACGTTCCGTCGTCGCTGACGTGGCCCGCCTGGTAGCCCCGGTAGGTGCCCGGCTGCTTCAGTTCGCCGGCCGGTGTCGTGCCGTGCCACACCGGAGACTTGCCGTGGTACGAGCCCGGGACCGAGGCCAGCCCGGCCGTCAGGCCGCCCGCGTTCACGTCGATCGCGTACTCGCCACCGGGCAGCGGGGTCGCCTGCTCCGGTGTCGTCCAGCGGATGGCCTGCTCCGCGTTGCTGTTCGACGCGAATCCGACCACGACACCGTGGCGGATCGCCGAACCGTGCGGGTTGGTGAAGCCGGGGAGGTCGGCCAGCGGCCGGCTCACCCCGTCCTTCCACACGATGTCGCGCGCGAACCCGCCGAACAGGATCGCGCCGTCGTCGTCGATGTCGACCACGCTGTCCGTTCCGGCCGGCCAGTCCAGCACCGTCGGCGTCGCGGCCCCGGCGGGCCAGACGGCCGGCAGGTACCGCGCCGGGTCGCCGGTGGTGGTCAGCGTGCCGAGTGCGTCACCGCGCCGGTTCACCGCGTGCACCGCGAAGGTGCGGTAGCCCGGTGGTGGCGTCCACAGGTGGAAACCGGTGGCGTCGAGGACGAACGACCGGTCCTCGTTCGTGTCGTAGTCCAGTGCCTCGCCGTAGATCCGGCCGGCCCGGTCCTCGCCGGCGACCATGGCCCACTCGAAGCCGTCCGGGACACCGCGCAGCACCGGCCGGCCGCCGCGCCAGCTCACGACCTGCAGCTTGTCGCTGACGATGAACGACCCCGTGTACTCGCCCCGGCCGTTCGAAGCCGTCAGGTAGCCGTGCCCCGCGGGGTCGGCTCCGGCCGGCAACGGCAGCACCGTCGGCTGCCAGCCCAGTTTGGGGATCTCGGCCTGCGCCGGTCCCGCCGCCAAGGCCGCGACGGCGATCGCCACGGTGGCGAGCACCCCCGATCGCGCCCACAACTTGTTCATGGATCCTCCCTTTCCCCCGACCTGCGTGATCACCACGCCGGAACGCGGGAGCAGGTTGCCCGGCAAAGGGAGCAATCAGGAACGGCGGCGGCGCGCCCCGGCGATCATCGCGACGACCAGCGGCAGCGCCACCGAAATGATCAGCAGCCGCCCGCGGGAAAGGATCAGCACCGCGATCGCCAGGACGATCGCGATCGGCACCGCGCCCGCCGTCAGGAACCGCGCCAGCGCGCTGTCCTCCGACGAAAGAACCGGAACTCCGGGCGCGGAAACCCCGTTCAGCAACGCGCTCGGGCGCGGCGACGGGAGGTCGTCGAAGAGCGGCACGAGTTCGCTGACCCGCCTCGCCGCCGTGACCTTCGCGGACCTGGTCCCGTACTCGTCGATGTCGAGCCGGCCGGTGCGGACGTGTTCTTCGAGGACGTCCAGGGCGTCCTGGCGTTCCTCGTCGCTCAACCGCATGTCACCCACGGCGGGATCAGCGGCCCAGCTCGCGCCGGCGATCACGGTGGGAGTCGCGCAGCTCGCGCCGCCGGTCCCGGTCGTGGCGGTCGTGGTTCGGGTTCCAGTCGTGGCCCCACATGGACTTGCCGAAGACGGTGAGCCCGATCGGCACGAAGATGACCGGCCACAGGGCTCCGCTGACGGCGGCGATCAGCGCGATCGCGACGATCCAGGTCAACGGCACGATCGCGGCGAGGAACCGCTGTGGTGGTGACCAGTTCTCGGGTGACCCCGGGCGCTGCGGCGCGGGCGCGGTCTCCGTGGCGGGCCCAGGAGCGGCGACGGCCTGGGGAACGCCGTCGTACCTCGGGTGCGGGGCCGGCAGGTCCGCGAAGATCTCGGCGAGCTCGCCGCGCGTCTTGGCCGCGGTGATCCGGGCCGAGCGTTCGCCGTACTCGTCGATGTCGATCCGGCCCGCGCTCATGTGCTCCCCGAGCGCGGACAGCGCGGACTCACGGTTCTGGTCGCTGATCCGCAGCTGCGGAGAGGGGACTTCGGTCACGTAGTCGATGGTAGGCCGCCCCGGGGGCGGCCCACCACGACATCCGTAACGAACCGCGCTACTTGAGCTCGAGAAGCTGCGTGCCCTGCGTCACGGCGGCGCCGACCTCGACCGAGAGCCCGGTGACGGTGCCCGCTTTGTGTGCGGTGACCGGGTTCTCCATCTTCATCGCCTCGAGGACGACGATCAGCTCACCGGCTTCGACGCTCTGGCCCTCTTCGACGGCCACCTTCACGATCGTGCCCTGCATCGGCGCGGTGACGGCGTCGCCGCTCACCGCGGCCTTGCCGCCGCCGGCGCGCTTGCGCGGCTTCGCCTTGACCCCGGTGCCGCCCCCGCCGCCGCCTTCGAGCGCGAACCCGCCCGGCAGCGACACTTCGAGCCGCCGGCCGCCGACCTCGACCACGACGTTCTGCCGCGGTTCCTCTTCGGCGGCTTCGACGTCCGGCGCCACGAACGGCTCGATCTTGTTGTCGAACTCCGTCTCGATCCAGCGCGTGTGGACGCTGAAGCCGTTCTCGTCGCCGATGAAGGCCGGGTCGTTCACGATCACGCGGTCGAACGGCAGGACCGTCGCCATGCCTTCGACGACCATCTCGTCGAGCGCGCGGCGGCTGCGCTCCAGGGCGTTGTTCCGGTCCGAGCCGGTGACGATCAGCTTGGCCAGCATCGAGTCGAACTGCCCGCCGACGACGCTGCCGGCTTCGACGCCGGAGTCGACGCGCACGCCCGGGCCGCTCGGCGCGACGAACTTCGTCACCGTGCCCGGCGCGGGCAGGAAGCCGCGGCCGGCGTCCTCGCCGTTGATGCGGAACTCGATCGAGTGGCCGCGCGGCTCGGGGTCCTCGGTGATCCGCAGCTTCTCGCCGCGTGCGATCCGGAACATCTCGCGCACCAGGTCGAGCCCGGTCGTCTCCTCCGACACCGGGTGCTCGACCTGCAGCCGCGTGTTGACCTCGAGGAAGGAGATCGTGCCGTCGGTGGCGACGAGGTACTCGACCGTGCCGGCGCCGTAGTACCCGGCTTCCTTGCAGATCGCCTTCGCGGATTCGTGGATGCGCTTGCGCTGCTCGTCGCTCAGGTACGGCGCGGGCGCCTCCTCGACGAGCTTTTGGTGCCGGCGCTGCAGTGAGCAGTCGCGGGTGCCGACGACGATCGCGTTGCCGTGCATGTCGGCCAGCACCTGCGCCTCGACGTGCCGCGGCTTGTCCAGGTACCGCTCGACGAAGCACTCGCCGCGGCCGAACGCGGCGACCGCCTCGCGCGTGGCCGACTCGAACAGCTCGGGGATCTCTTCGCGGGTGCGCGCGACCTTCAGGCCGCGGCCGCCACCGCCGAACGCGGCCTTGATGGCCACCGGCAGGCCGTGCTCGTCGGCGAACGCGACGATCTCGGCGGCGTCCTTGGCCGGCTCCTTCGTGCCCGGCACCAGCGGCGCGCCCGCGCGCGTGGCGATGTGGCGGGCGGTGACCTTGTCGCCGAGGTCGCGGATGGCCTGCGGGCTCGGCCCGATCCAGGTCAGCCCGGCGTCGAGGACGGCCTGGGCGAAGTCCGCGTTTTCGGAGAGGAAGCCGTAACCCGGGTGCACCGAATCGGCGCCCGAGCGCTTGGCGGCTTCCAAGAGCTTGTCGAAGTTGAGGTAGCTCTCGGCCGCCGTGGTGCCGCCGAGCGCGAAGGCTTCGTCGGCCAGCCGGACGTGTGGCGCGTCGCGGTCCGGATCGGCGTACACCGCGACACTGGCCAGGCCAGCGTCCTTCGCGGCTCTGATGACGCGTACCGCGATTTCGCCACGGTTGGCGACCAGGATCTTGGTCACCGGACCGCCCGTGGATTCGCCGACCTGCTCGGCCACCCCGCACCTCCTGCGTCCGACAGCTGCATTGCTGACCGCCCACGCGGCATCAGGGAAGTCTACGGATATGCGGTCGGGAGTCTCTTGAGTGAGAGGTGAACCACGCTCAGACGTGGTGGCGGAGCTCCTGCGGCAGCGGCGAGTCGAGCACGATCACGTCGTACGGGTTCGCGGCGTGCACCTTCGCCAGGTGTTCGGTGTTCACCAGCGCCCACGGCTGGTGCTCGCCGCAGCAGTCGATCAGCCGGTCCAGCGCGGTGAAGGCGACCAGCGCGGTGCGGCCGTCCGGCGTGCGGCGCAGCTCGATCGACGCGCCTTCGGTCTCGGCGCTGGCCGGGCCGGTCGGCAGGTAAAGGGCGGGGGGCAGGTTCGGGTTCGTCACCCGGACAACATAGACGGACACTTTCCGCTACGCGTGACCCCGTCGGGCACTCACGCTTTGGGGGGTCCGTGGGGGCGGAGCCCCCCGGGCGGGGTACGGGGGTTGCACCCCCGGGGGATTCAGTCACATCGCGACGGGGCGCTTCCGACGCACAGTCGCGAAGCGGCTTACGCTCTGTCTTATGCGGACTACGGCAGCGCGGACGCCCCGGTCGGCGCTGCTCACCGCGGTGCTGGCCGCGGTGGTCACCGTCGGCGCGATCGGCGCGGTGTTCCTGCTGCGGCCGCGGCCCGAGACGGGCCCCGGGCTGGCCGAACCCGCCGCCGCACCGGTGAAGCCCGTGGTGACCTGCGGCGGCGGTCCGTGCCGCCAGCTCGCGGCGGTGACGGTCGGGGGCACCCCGGTGGTGCTGCTGACCGACACCGCGGGCGGTTCGGCCCGCCTGCGCGTCGGACCCGAGCCGGGCACGGTGTTCGAGCTGTCGATCGCGCAGCTGGGTGTGCGGCTTGACCAGAATTCGCTGCGCTGCATCGACGGCCCGGCCCCGGCGTGCCTGGTCCGCGGCGACGTCGGCGACGACGGGACGGCCGCGTACGGCGAGCTGCTCGTCGGCAGCGGGGGAGTGTGGCGCGACCCGGGCAAGCCGTTCTACGCGGACGCCGGGACGCTTTCGCTCTACGACGTCACGGCCGACGCCAGCCCGGACGTGATCGTGGTCCGCCACGACTGCCCGGACTCCGCGGCCGGCACCCCGAAGTGCACGGGGGCGCCGGTGCTGGGCGAGGTGTACGACCTGGCGGGCCGGTCGGTGGGCTGCACGCGGCGGGTGACGTCGCCGTCGGACCTGCGTGGCTGGCCGGACATCCGCCTGACCCACGCCGACCTCCGCACCTGCCCGTCCTGAAACGCCGTGAAGGCCGCCTCGAACACTCGAGACGGCCTTCGCGGACTCCTGCGTCAGGCGGGGGCGGGTTCCGTGTGGCGGGCCGTCGAGCCGTCGTCGGTGTGCTGCGGGTTGTCCGTCGGGGCGTTGAGGACCTTGTCGTCGAGGAGGCCTTCGCCGCGCGCCACGATCGTCGGCACCACGATCTGGCCGGCCACGTTCGTCGCCGTGCGCATCATGTCCATGATCGGGTTGACGGAGTAGATCAGTGCCAGGCCCAGCGCCACCTGCTTGGCGTCCAGGCCGATGAAGGACGTCGTCAGGGTGAAGGCCGTCAGCCAGCCCGTGGTCCCGGCGGTCGCCAGTGCGCCGACCACGGCCACCACAACGATGCCCACGTACTGCCAGAAGTTCAGCGACACCCCGGCCAGGTTGGCGACGAAGATCGCCGCGATCGCCGGGAACACGGCCGCGCAGCCGTCCATCTTGGTCGCGCTGCCGAGCGGGGTCGCGAAGGCCGCGTACGCCGGCTGGACGCCGAGGTTCACCGCGGACTGGCGGGTCAGCGGCAGCGTCGCGGCCGAAGACTGGGAGGCGAACGCGAACTGGATCGCCGTGCCGGCCTTCGCGAAGAACTTCAGCGGGCTGACCTTCGCCACGAACTGCAGCAGGATCGGGTAGACGACGAACAGCACGAGCAGGCAGCCGACGTACACCGCGAGCGTGGTGGAGAACAGCGGCCGGAAGAGCGCGTCGCCGTAGTTCGACACCGCCGCGCCGATCAGGCCGATGATGCCGATCGGGGCGAGCCGGACGATCCAGCCGAGGTAGCGCTGGATGATCTCGAACACGCTCGTCGTGAAGTCCACGAACGGCTTCGCCTTGTCACCGAGGCTGTAGGCCGCCGCGCCGATGACCAGCGCGAGGAACAGCACCTGCAGCGTCTCGCCGTCGGAGAACGCTTTCACGAAGTTCTCCGGCAGCAATCCCTGCACGAACGCGTCCCACGAGCCCCAGTGGTCGACGCTCTTCGCTGCCTTGTCGGCGTTCTTCGCGGTCGCCGTGACGCCGCCGAGCCCGCCCGCGCCGGGGTTGAAGATCCGGCCGATCGCGATGCCGATCAGCGACGCGACGAACGACGTGATCGCGAACCACAGCACGGTCTTGCCGCCGAGGCGGGCGGCGGTGCGGCCGCCGCCGAGGCCCCGGAGGCTGTTGATGCCGACCACGATCGCCGTGAAGACCAGCGGGATCACCGCGATCTGCAGCAGCGTGGTGAAGATGGTGCCGATCTGGTCGAGGAGATCGGTCAGCCAGCCGGCCTCGGTCTGCCGCGCGACGACGCCCAGCAGGGCGCCGACGACGAGCGAGCCGAGAACCGCGGCCGCGAACACCCGCGGCTTGGTGTATGTCCGTACGAAAGACACGGGGCGACTCCGGTGCTCGAAAGTTTCTCGTCTTGCCTCGTGAGGAGAACGTTAGGCAAGAGCGGACTCTTCCGGATCACCCGTTGGTGTGGCGCCCTTCTCAGGATGCGGGAGGCCGCCAGAGATCCACGACACTCACGCCGACCTCGGCCAGCAACCGGCGCGTCAGCGGCAGGCTGATGCCGATGACGCTCGTGTGGCCGCCGTCGAGCCCTTCGACGAACCAGCCGCCCAGGCCGTCGATCGTGAAGCCGCCGGCGACGTTGAGCGGCTCGCCGCTGGCGACGTAGGCGTCGATCTCGTGCTCGCTCGGCGTGCCGAACCGGACGGTGGTCGATTCCCAGCCCGCGGTCTCCTTCGCGCGCGTCCCGCCGTCGAGCCGGACGACCGCGTGGCCGGTGAGGAGTTCACCGGATGTACCCGCCATCGCGGCCCAGCGGCCGCGGGCAACGTCCGGTGAGCCCGGCTTGCCGACCATCTGACCGTGGATCGAAAGCATCGAATCGCAGGCGACGACGACGGCGTCCGGGTGCGCCGCGGCGACCTGGTCGATGACCGCTTCGGCCTTGGCCGCGGCGAGGGCCGCGACCAGCTCGGAAGGGGACGGATCGGGCAGGGAAGCGGCGACCGCGTCCTCGTCGACGCCGGAGACGAACACGGCGGGATCGAGGCCCGCGGACCGCAGGAGGGCGAGCCGGGCGGGGGACTGGGAGGCGAGGACGAACTGCACGACTGAAACTTACTGGACCAGGCGGCCGTGACCGAATTGTGACCGGCGTCACTCTCCGGTAGAGTTATTTTGTTGTGGCTCGCAACTTATCGATCGACGGATCGTCACGGAGAGACCACATGCCGCTCCTCCGCACCACGAGATCGCTGCGAACCACTGTTCTCGCCGGTCTGCTCCTCGTGAGCGCGGCTCTCGTCCCGGCGACGCCCGCGTTCGCGGCGCCGCTCTACAAGAACCCGCGCGTCTCGGTGGCCGACCGCGTCACGGATCTGATGGGGCGGATGACGCTAGACGACAAGGTCGGGCAGATGACGCAGGGCGAGCGGGGCTCGGCGACGCCCGCACAGGCCGCCGCCGCCCGGCTCGGGTCCATCCTCTCCGGCGGCGGTTCGACACCGACGCCGAACACCCCGCAGGCGTGGGCGGACATGATCGACGCCTACCAGCGGGCGGCGACGTCGACCGGGCTCGGCATTCCGATCGTCTACGGCTCCGACGCCGTGCACGGCCACAACAACGCCTCCGGCGCCACGATCTTCCCGCACAACATCGGCCTGGGAGCCGCGAACGACCCGGCGCTGGTCCGGCAGATCGGCGCCGTCACCGCCCAGGAAACCGCCGCCACCGGCGTCAAGTGGGGCTTCGCGCCGTGCCTGTGCGTCGCCCGCGACGACCGCTGGGGCCGGACCTACGAGTCCTTCGGCGAAGTCCCCGCCAACGCTGTGACGAACTCCGTGGTCATCGAGGGCCTGCAGGGCAGCTCGCTCGCTGCCCCGGCGTCGATCCTGGCCACGGCCAAGCACTTCGTGGGCGACGGCGGCACCACCGGCGGTGTCGACCAGGGCAACACCCAGATCACCCTCGACGAGCTGCGGAAGATCCACCTGCCGCCGTTCCAGGCCGCGATCGCCCACGGCGTCGGCTCGGTGATGATCAGCTTCAACAGCTGGAACGGCGTCAAGGACCACGGCAACAAGTTCCTGATCACCGATCTGCTCAAGGGCGAGCTGGGCTTCTCCGGCTTCGTGGTGTCGGACTGGAACGGCATCGACCAGATCGACGGCCAGACCGGCTTCACCGCGTCCGAGGTCAAGCAGGCGGTCAACGCCGGGATCGACATGGTCATGGTCCCCAGCGACTACCTGAAGTTCGTCGGCACGCTGAAGTCCGAAGTCCTCAATGGACACGTCCCGATGTCCCGCATCGACGACGCCAACCGGCGGATCCTCACGAAGAAGTTCGAGCTCGGCCTGTTCGAGCACCCGTACACCGATCGCTCGCTGCAGCAGGACTTCGGCAGCGCGGCGCACCACGCACTGGCGCGGCAGGCGGCTCGCGAGTCGCAGGTGCTGCTGAAGAACGACGGCGTGCTGCCGCTGGCCAAGACGAACAACAAGATCTTCGTGGCCGGGAAGAACGCGAACGACCTGGGCAACCAGGCGGGCGGCTGGACGCTGACCTGGCAGGGCCAGAGCGGCGAGCGGGTCATCCCGGGCACGACGATCCTCGACGGCATCAAGGCCGGTGCCGGGAAAGACACGGTGGTGACGTATGACCGTGCGGGTGGCGGAATCAACTCCGGCTACAAGGTCGCGGTCGCCGTGGTGGGCGAAACGCCGTACGCCGAAGGGCAGGGAGACCGGCCCGGCGGCCTCGCTCTCGACGCCGAAGACGTCGCCCTGATCGGCAAGCTGAAGGCCTCGGGCGTGCCACTGGTCGTGGTCACCGTCTCCGGGCGGCCGCTGGACCTCGCGGCACAGCTGCCGTCGATGAAGGGACTGGTGGCGGCCTGGCTGCCGGGCTCGGAAGGCGCCGGCGTCGCCGACGTGCTCTACGGCGACTACAACCCTACCGGCAAGCTGAGCTTCACCTGGCCGAAGAGCTCTTCGCAGGAACCGATCAACGCCGGTGACGGCAAGCAGGGCCTGTTCCCGTACGGGTTCGGCCTGTCCTACAGCCGTCGCCGCTAGCCACCGCTCCCGCGGTCCGTGCAGGCCCCCGATCCGGTCCCGACACCCGGATCCGGGGGCCTGCCCGGTTCAGGCCGCGGCCGCTTCGGGCGCCGGCGCCGGGGACTCCCAGCGCGGCTTGACCCGCTGCATCACCGCCGCCGAGATCACCCCGAGCAGGAGCACGCCCATCGGCAGCAGCATCGTCACCCGGGCCGCGTCGGTCAGTCCACTGTGGACCGCCTCGGTCGCCAGCTTCCCCGCCTGCGCGGCGATCTCGGCGGGCAGGCCCGGCATCGGGGACGGGCCGCCGGCCGAGCCGAACTCCCCGGTGCTCGCCGCCGCGTGCGCGATCCCCTCGGTGAACGGCGCCCGGTACTGCTCCGGCAGCTGCGAAGCCGCCTTCGTGGCCTCGTCCGCGATGGACGCGCTGATCCGCGCCTGCAGCAGCACGCCGATCGCCGCACTGCCGAGCACGCCACCCACCTGGCGCGCGGTGTTGAAGATGCCGGACGCGGTCCCGGCGAGCCGCGGCTCGACCGAGCCCATCGTCAGGTTGCTCATCGGCGAGAAGATGCAGCCGATGCCGAGCCCGCACACCAGCAGCGCCGGGACGAACGTCCAAGGGTTGCTGTCCGGCGTCGCCTGCAGCGCGATGATCCCGAGCCCGGCCGCGAGCGCCGCCAGGCCGAACATCACCAGGTACTTGCCGTTGACCTTGTCCGAGGCACGCCCGACGAACGGCGCGATGATCCCGGACAGCAGCGACATCGGCGCGGTGAGCAGGCCGCCCATGGTCGGGCTCAGCCCGAGCACCGACTGGATGTAGATGACGAGCGGCAGGAACATGCCGGTCATCGCGAAGCCGACGGTCGACGCGGTCAGCGTCCCGGCCGAGAAGTTCCGGTTCGAGAACACTCGCAGCGGCAGCAGCGGCTCCTTTTTGTTGAAGCGCTGCCACACCACGAACGCGATCAGCAGCAGCACGCCGGCGGCGATGATCTCGAAGACGGTGATCCCGCCGAAGACCGTGCCCCAGTCGTACTGCTGGCCGTTCTGGACGCCGAACACGATGCAGAGCAGTGCGGCACTCGAGAGCACGATCCCCAGCAGGTCGAACGAGTGCGAGTGCTTCGGCTGCCAGTCCGGTACCAGGACGAGGGTGAGCACGACGGCGATCGCGCCGATCGGCACGTTGACGAAGAAGATCCACTCCCAGCCGAAGTGGTCGACCAGCACGCCGCCGAGCAGCGGGCCCGCGATCGTCGCCAGCCCGGCGACGCCGCCCCACATGCCCATTGCCGGGCCGCGCTTGGCCGGCGGGAACAGGTGCGTGATGAACGCCAGCGTCTGCGGCGTCATCAGCGCGGCGCCGAGCCCCTGCACGGCCCGCGCGGCGATGAGCATCTCGACGTTGCCGGACAGGCCGCACCACAGCGACGCGCCGGTGAACACGAGCAGGCCGGCGAGGAACACGCGCTTCGGGCCGAAGCGGTCACCGAGCCGGCTGGTGAACAGCATCGGCACGGCGTAGGTGAGCAGGTAGACGCTGATCACCCAGACGATCGAGTTCAGCCCGGCGCCCAGCTCGCGCAGCATGGTCGGGATCGCGATCGACACGATCGTCGTGTCGAGCAGGATCATGAAGAAGCCGAGGCACAGCGCGCCCAGCGCGGCCCACGGGTTAGCTTGTCTTGCGTTCATCGTCGTCTTCCTCGGTGATGAGCGTGAGCTTGGGTTGTCCGTCGTCCTGGAACGGGATCCGCCCGGACCGCAGGTCGTCGTGGAGCCGCTCGGTCCACCCGAGCTCGAACTTCCGGTGGTCGCACTGGTAGCGCCAGTCCAGCCAGTAGACCGGCGGCGTCCCGTCTTCGGCCAGCCGCTGCAGCACCGCCTCGTCGGCGGCCACCGCGGCGCGCAACCGCGTGATCCGGTGTTCGAGCTCGATCAACGAGCTTTCCTTACCCAGTTCGTCGATCACGGCGAGCCCGGACAGGAAGGCGGGAAACTCCTCGGCGAGGTCACCGAGCAGTTCGCGGCCGCGCTGGTTGAACTCGTCCAGCCCGGTCCGCGTCATGCCGTAGACCGTCCGTTCGGGTCGCCGGCCGTCCCGCTGCGTGTCGACGATCTCGATGAAACCGCTGCGGTGCAGGCGTTCCACGGTGTGGTAGAGCGAGCCTGCCTTCAGGTTGACCCGCGTGTCGACGTACCGCTCGCGCATGAGCGTGGCCATCTCGTACGGGTGCATCGGCCTCTCGTGGAGCAGCTCCAGCACGGCGATGCCGAGCGGGGTCAGCTTGGGCGAGGCCATGGTTGATTCCTCCAGGTCGTTTATTCCACGTGGACTATACGACGTGGGCTAGCGGCGGGTCCACGGTCATTCCTGTGACGGTCCGTACACAGCGTGAAGGCCCCCATGCTCTCGTCATGGGGGCCTTCACGGCGTCTCTCAGAACGGCCAGTCCGCGCGCTGACCCCGCTCGAGCAGCGGGATCATCCGGAAACCCTGGTCGGTCAGGCCGCCGAACGTGTGCCGGTGCCCGCTGCCGGACGGTGCGTGACCGGCCCGGTAGCCGGCGAGGTTCCACGTGTACAGCGGCACGCGCGCGGGCAGCGCCCGCCCGACGTCGCCGTACGAGGCCTGCTCGTCGGTGAGGATCACGACGCGGTCGTGGTTCGCGAAGTGCTTCTTCACCGCGCCCGCCGTGTCGGTGCCGCCGCCGATGAAGTACCCGCCGGACTTCCAGCGCTCGACGTCGCTCAGCAGCGAGCCGCCCCGGCGCAGCTTGAACACCTTGGTGCCCCGGCCCCAGTAGCCGTCCGAGAACGAGACGACCTCGGCCTTCGCGCAGCGCCGTGCGAGCGCCAGGCCGAACACCGCGGCCGCGTCCCAGCGCATGAGGCTGCCGTCCTTGCCGAAACCGCTGTTCATCGACGCCGACGTGTCGACGAGGACGAGCGTCCGTCCGGCCAGCTCCGGCACGTTCGCCAGCGCGTGCGCGATCGCCCGCTCCAGCGCCCACGCCCACCGCAGCGACGGCGCCGCGCGGTAGGCCGACAGGAACCGCATCGGCAGCTGCCGCGACTTCGCGACCTGCGCCGGATCGGCGAGCCGCCCGGCGACCTGCCGCGCGACGGTGTCCGAGACGCCGGCCTCGTCGAAGTTGCGGAGGTTCCGCAACTGGGCCATGTAACCCATCGACGGGATCAGCGCCTCCCAGACGCGCGCGTCCAGGGGACCCTGCAGCCATCCGGCGACGGACTCCCACGTCATGCCCGCCGCACGCAGCACGTCCGCGGCATCCGGCCGGTCGAAGAGCTTCCGGCGGTCGCCGACGTCCCAGCTCATGAGCTCCGCGCGGGCGCGCAGAGTGGTGAGGGAGTCCGGGATCGCGTTGCCGCGGGCGTGCCGCTCGTCGAGGATGTGCTTGAACAGCTCGCCCCCGCCTGCCGGGTGCGTCAGCTCCAGGACGTCGGCGAACCGGAACGCGCGCGCGGCGGAGTCCCACTTGAGGAAGGCCCGCTCGTCGTACAGCCGCGCCGCGGCATCGGCGATCCCGCGCTTGACGGGCTTCGGCACGGCGCGGCCGTGCACGGAAGTCCAGTACGCGAGCAGCTCACCGGGCTCGTCGGCCCGCTGCAGCACCTCGGCGACGACCTGACGGCTCAGGCCGTCGAGGCCGGCGTCCCGCCGCGCCTTGGCGAACTCGGCGGCACCGACGAGCGACGCCGTGCGCAGGTTCGCGCCGGAGCGCAGCCAGCGCAGGAACCGGGCGGTCCACTGTGGATCGTCCAAAGTGGCCTTCCGGATGAGCTCGGCGTAGCGCGTGTCGCGCGTGTCCGCGGACTCGTAGAAGGTGTGCTCGCCGACCATGTTGGTGACGGCGAGCAGGAAGAGCTCGGACTTGGAGTCCCGCGCGTAGCCGGCGCCACCCTCGTGCGTGACGGTGGACGGCGTGGCCTCGCCGCGGACCGGTGAGGTCGCGGCGGGTGCTCGTGCGGTGTTGAACTTGCTCATTTCTTCCCCCTCTTGCGGAGGGAGCCACGGCCACAGCGATGCCCGAGATCGAAGTCGGTGAAGGTGCACAGCTGCTCTGCCGCTGAGCTACCGGACCGTGTGGTCCGGGAGGGATTCGAACCCCCGACCTGCCCATTAAGAGGAAGTAACCCTCGCCTGCGCACCGGGCATCGATGTGGCCGTGGCTCCCGAGATCGGTGACGCACCGGGAGTGCGGATGAAGTTGGGTGCCCGAGGTCTCGGTCGGCGAAGGTGTCGACCGGCCACCGTGAGGCGGCCGGTTTTGGATTCGAACCAAGGGATACCGGAAGTAACCTTCCCCGTCGCACCGGGCGAAACCCAAGGTAGCAAGGGATCGCCGGCTGTTCGACTGATTTTCCGCCGGGGTCGAGACTCCGGCGGGCGCGGACCGTCCGGCGAAGGTAGTTCGTACTAAGAACTATGTATGCTATGTTCGTAGTACGAACTAACTGGGAGGAATCATGGTGCACTTCGGAATCGGCGTGTCCACCGCGGTCACCGCCGTCCCCGACACCCTGAAGCTGGCCGTCCAAGCCGACCGTGGCGGGCTCGATCTCATCACCGTCTCCGATCACCCCTACTACGCCGACCGGCTCGACTCGTACGCCGAACTCGGTGTCCTGCTGGGAAAGACCGAACGGGTCTCCGGCCTGGTCAGCGTCACCAATCTGCCCACGCGGCCCGCGGCGATGCTCGCTCGCACGATCACCTCGCTGTCCGCGCTGACCGGGGGCCGGATCGTGCTCGGGATGGGTGTCGGCGGGCTGTGGGACGACATCGCGCGGCTCGGCTTCACCAAGCTGACGCCGGGGCAGGCCGTGCGCGCCTTCGAAGAGGGCATCCGGCTCGTGAAGCTGCTGGGCGGGGGCGGCGAGCCGGTCACCTTCGACGGCGAGTTCTACCAGGTCACGGCCCTGGAGCCGGCCGCGGAACCGATGCCGCCGGTGTGGACCGGGTCGGTGGGGCCGAAGTCGCTCGCCGTCACCGGGCGGGTGGCCGACGGGTGGATGCCCGGGCGTGCCGCCGACTGGCTCAGCGAGCGCTACCGCACCTCGCGTCCGGTGATCGACGAGGCCGCCGTGGACGCCGGCCGGGACCCGGCCGAGATCGCCACCGTCTACAACTTCCCCGGGCGCATCACGGCGGAACCGCTCGCGAAGACCCGCACCGAGGACGGCCGCTGGATCGGCGGCTCGCCCGCGCAGTGGGTCGAGGAGCTGACCGGCGCGGTGCTGGAGTACGGCGCCGCCGGGTTCGTGCTCTTCGGGCCCGGCGGCAGCACTCCTGACGAGGTCGCCGTCGCGCGGTGGGCCGGCGAGATCGTGCCCGCCGTGCGTGAGGCCGTCGCGAAGTAGGCTGACCGGATGGGGAAGAGCGGGGCGGACATCGGCGTGGTGGCCGGGCTCGTGCGGGCGTCGTTCCTGGTGAACGCCGTCTACGCCGAGTCCGCCCGCGAGTACGGGCTCACCGTGCAGCAGGGGCAGCTGCTGTGCGTGCTGATGGGCCGGCCGTACGGGATGGGCGACCTGGGCGCGACGCTCGGCCTCGAAAAGTCCAGCCTCACCGGCCTGGTCGACCGGGCGGTCAAGCGCGGGCTGGTCCGCCGCGAACCCGACCCGGACGACCGCCGGGCCGTGCACGTCGTCCTGACCGGGGAAGGCCACGACCTCGCGGAGGACTTCTACGCGGCGACGTGCCGCCGCGTCGACGAGCTGGCCGCGAGCCTGGGCACCCCGGACCGCGACCGGCTCGCGGCGCTGCTGGGCACGATCGTCCGGGAAAACCAAGCCCCGACGGTCTTCCTCGACGCCCTTCAGGCCTGAGGCAGACCCGAGGCGCGCCAAGCACCTTCGCCGGGGTGAAGCGGCCGACGCAGTGAAGCAGCGTGATCGCCCCACCACGACGAACGCGGTTTCGGCTTCTCCGGCGCCTTCGCGGCCGAAGCCGCGGCGACGATCGCCGTCAGCGCCGCCAGCTCGGCGTCGCTCGGGTTTCCGTGGACCACCCGCAGGAGGGGCTTCTTTTCCTCGCTCACAGCGGGATGTTCCCGTGCTTCTTGGGCGGCAGCGATTCCCGCTTGTTCCGCAGCAGCGCCAGCGCCCGCGCGACGTGGCCGCGGGTGTGCGCCGGCACGATCACCGAGTCGACGTACCCCCGCTCCGCCGCCGCGTACGGGTTCAGCAGCGTGTCCTCGTACTCCTGGATCAGCTCGGCGCGGAGCTGATCCACGTCGCGGCCCTCGTTGGCCGCGTTGGCCAGGGTCTTGCGGTGCACGATGTTCGCCGCGCCCTGGGCACCCATCACCGCGACCTGCGCGGTCGGCCAGGCCAGGTTGATGTCCGCGCCGAGGTGCTTCGACCCCATGACGTCGTACGCGCCGCCGTAGGCCTTGCGCGTGATGATCGTGACCAGCGGGACGGTGGCCTCCGCGTAGGCGTAGATCAGCTTCGCGCCGCGGCGGATGATGCCGTTCCACTCCTGCTCGGTGCCCGGGAGGAAGCCCGGGACGTCGACGAAGGTGAGCACCGGGATGTTGAACGCGTCGCAGGTGCGGACGAACCGGGCGGCCTTCTCGGACGCGTCGATGTCGAGGCAGCCGGCGAACTGCGTCGGCTGGTTCGCCACCACGCCGACGCTCTGGCCGTCGACGCGGCCGAAACCGACGATGATGTTCGGCGCGAACAGCTCGTGGACCTCGAGGAAGTCGCCGTCGTCGACGACCCGGGTGATCACCTCGTGCATGTCGTACGGGGTGTTCGGCGAGTCCGGGATGATCGTGTCGAGCTCGCGGTCGGCGTCGGTGACGTCGTCGAAGAACCCGGCCGGGCTGTCCGGCGACTCGAACACCGGCGCGTCCGACAGGTTGTTCTGCGGCAGGTAGGAGAGCAGTTCCTTGACGTAGGCGATGGCGTCTTCGTCGTCGGAACCGAGGTAGTGCGCGACGCCGGACTTCGTGTTGTGGGTGCGGCCGCCGCCGAGCTCCTCGAAGGTGACGTCCTCGCCGGTGACCGTCTTGACGACGTCCGGGCCGGTGATGAACATCTGCGAGGTCTCGTCGACCATCACGACGAAGTCGGTCAGCGCGGGGGAGTAGACGTGCCCGCCCGCGTTCGCGCCCATGATCAGCGAAATCTGCGGGATGACGCCGGAGGCCTGCACGTTGCGGCGGAAGATCTCGCCGTAGAGGCCGAGCGAGACGACACCCTCCTGGATGCGCGCGCCGCCGCCCTCGTTGATGCCGACGATCGGGCGCCCGGTCTTGATCGCCAGGTCCATCACCTTGACGATCTTCTCGCCGTAGACCTCGCCGAGGCTGCCGCCGAAGACGGTGACGTCCTGGCTGAACACGCACACCGGACGGCCGTCGACGGTGCCGTAGCCGGTGACGACGCCGTCGCCGTAGGGCCGGTTCTTCTCCTGGCCGAAGTTGGTCGAGCGGTGCCGGGCCAGCTCGTCGAGCTCGACGAACGAGTTCTCGTCGAGCAGCAGCTCGATCCGCTCGCGCGCGGTCTTCTTGCCCTTGGCGTGCTGCTTCTCCACCGCACGGGCCGAACCGGCGTGCACCGCCTCGTCGTACCGGCGGTAGAGGTCGGCCAGCTTGCCGGCCGTGGTGTGGATGTCCGGTTCATCCTCGGGCGGCGTCCCGAGCGGCTCCGTCGCACTGCTCATGCCACGGGAGCTTAACTACTTGTCGGTCACTTGGCGTGTGGCGTAGGCAACGTCCATGGAGATCCGGACCCTCGCCGCCGCCGACCTGCCCGCCTGCTCCGACCTGGCCGAGTCCCGCTCGTGGCCGCGGGAACCACCGAAGTGGCGGCTGCTGCACGAGGTCGGCCGGGTGTTCGGAGTGGCCGCCCCGGACGGCGCCGGCCTGGCGGCGGCCGCCGTCCTGGTGCCGTTCGGCTCGGTGGCGTCGATCTCGATGGTCCTGGTCGCACCTCGCTACGAGCGGCGGGGCCGGGGGCGCGCGATCACCGCGCACGCCGTCGCGGCGGCGGGGGACCGGGTCGTCTGGCTGCACGCGTCGAAGTTCGGGCGGCCGTTGTACGAATCGATGGGGTTCGTCGCCGACGGCGGTTGCCAGGGCCACACCGGGACGTTCGCCGACGACGGCGGCCCGGGTGCTTCGCCCGGTTCGCTGTCCGACGTCTTCGCGCTGGACCTCGCGGCTCAGGGTGTCGACCGGCGGCCGCTGCTGGAACGGCTGGGGACGCCTTTCGTGGTCGACGGCGGCTTCGCGTTCGGGACGGACATCGGCCACGTGACGGTGATCGGCCCGGTCGTCGCGGCGACCGAGGAGCAGGCGCGGCGGCTGATCCGCGGGGTGGCGCGGTCGGTGCCGGGCGAGGTGCGGGTGGACCCGGACCACCGGTTCCCCGGCCTGACGACGTGGATCCGCGAACGCGGGCTGGTCCCGGGCGTCCCGGCGCCGCGGCTGGTCCTGGACGGCCGTCCGCTGCCCGGTGATCCGTCGATGCGGTTCGCCCCGTTCACCCGGGCGGTGGGGTGAGGGGTTCGCCGGTCGCCGCGTCCAGGTACGTCACGCGCAGGTAGGTGATCTTCGAGCCCGGGATGACCACCCGCCGCCAGTCCTCGCCGATGACCTTCGTTCCCGCGTCGTTCTCGCAGGTCAGGGCCTCACCTTCGAGGACGAGTTCGCGGTCGGCCGGCGGACCCGTCGGCGTGTACGAGCGGACGTACCCGTAGAACGACGTGCCGTTCTCCAGCTGCGCGTGCGCCCACGCGCGGCTTCCCCCGGGCCGGTCCGTGCGCAACGCCTGGGCCCACGCCGAGCCCTGCCGGACCGTGGCCGCTTCGCCGCGTCGGCGGGCGAAGAACGCTTCGAACCCCGTCGCGAGCGCGCACGCCAAGGCCAGCTCGACGGCGACGCTGACGACGATGAGCGTCAGGTGCTCGCGCGCGTAGGCCTCGCCGCGGGTCAGCCAGCCCACCGGGCTGACGAACAACCGGGCGCCGGCGGCCTGCACCGCCGTCATGAGCAGCACGGAGACCAGCGTGAAAACGAGACTGCCGAGGGCGACGCGGGAAGCCTCGCGGAACGCCGTCTCCTGGTGGCGGCCGCGGCGGCGTTCGCGGCGCAGCTCGAACACGATGCCCGGCGCCACGAGGGCCAGGAACCCGGCGAGCGCGCCCAGGGTCTGGGGGATCACGACGGCTCAGCCGGTCGGCCCACCGCGGCGGGGCGGGGGTCCGTCCTCCGAGTCGAGCTCGCGCATCGGCTGGTACGGGCCGTGATCGGGGACGCCGCCCTGGTTGCCCCAGCCCGGATGCGTCGCCTGCTCCCAGTCCTCGTCCGACGGCAGGAGCGGCGGCGGGAGGAGCTCGTCCTCGCCCGGCTCGCGACGTTCGGTGCTCATCGCATTCCCCCTCGTGATCGGCCGCTCCACCCTACTCAGGACGCCGTCGGCCGGACCAGCCCGGATTCGTACGCCGCGATCACCAGCTGCGCCCGGTCGCGGGCCGCGAGCTTGTGCAGCAGGCGGCCGATGTGCGTCTTCACCGTCGCGATGCCCAGGTGCAGGCGCGCCGCGATCTCGTCGTTCGACAGGCCGCGGGCGATCAGCGACAGCACCTCCTGCTCGCGGGCCGTCACGCCGTCCAGCCGGGTCACCGGGCCCGACGGCAGCCGGGCGAACTCCGCCACCAGGCGCCGCGTCACCGACGGCGCCAGCAGGGCGTTGCCGGACGCCACGACGTCGATCGCCGCCAGGAGGTCCGCCGGGCGGGTGTCCTTGAGGAGGAAACCGCTCGCGCCCGCGCGCAGCGCCGAATAGACGTACTCGTCCAGGTCGAACGTCGTCAGCATCAGCACCCGGACGTCGGTTTCCGCGCAGATCCGGCGGGTCGCCTCGATGCCGTCCATCTCCGGCATCCGGACGTCCATGAGCACGACGTCCGGCCGCTCGACGCGGGTCAGGGCCACCGCCTCGGCGCCGTCGGAGGCCTCGCCGACGACTTCGAGGCCCGGCGCGCTGTCGACCAGCACCCGGAAGCTCCCGCGCAGCAAGGCCTGGTCGTCGGCGATCAGGACGCGGGTCATCGGGCCGTCACCGGTGCTTCGTAGGGCAGCCGCGCGAAGACGCGGAAGCCGGTTTCGCCGGGCGCCGCGGAGAATTCCCCCGCGTAGACCGCGACGCGTTCGCGCATCCCGATCAGCCCGTGGCCGGGGACGGCGTCGCCGCCGCGGCCGTCGTCGAGCACTTCGATCGCCACCTCGCCGTCGCCGCCGGTGACGTGGATCCGGCACTTCGCCGCGCCCGCGTGCTTGACCACATTGGTCAGTGCCTCCTGCACGATCCGGTACACCGACTGGCCGACCCCGCCCGGCAGCTCGGTGAGGCCGTCGACGACCAGGTCGACGGCGGGGCCCGCCTGCTGCGCGCGTTCGGCGAGCGCCCGCAGGTCGTCGAGCGACGGCGCGGGCGCCAGCGCCGGGACGCCGGTACCGTCGCGCAGCACGCCGAGCACGCGCCGTAGCTCGGCCAGGGTCTCGCGGCTGGTCTCTTCGATGACGCGCAGGGCGTCTCGGGCCTGGTCGGGCTGTTCGAGGGCGACGTGGTTGCCGACCGCCGCCTTCACCGCGATCAGGCTCATGCTGTGCGCGACGACGTCGTGCATCTCCCGCGCGATCCGCAGCCGTTCCGCCGAAACCGCTTGCTGGGCATGGGTTTCCCGCTCGATCGCGGCGTGCTCGCGGCGGCCGTGGACGGCGATGCCGAGCGCGAACCCGACGATCAGCGCCGACGCGCCGAAGTTCACCGTCGTCGCCGAGCTCGGGTTCGGCACCACGACGCCGATCACGCCGACGCCGACCAGCCCGGCCGCGAACCCGACCCGGGTCGCCCGGGTGCCATGGGCCACCACGAAGGTGTACAGCGCGCAGCCCGCCGCCACGACGGCGATCGCCAGCACCGGCCCGCCGATCGGCACCGCCGCCGCGGTCATCACCAGCGACAGGATGTAGGCGGGCCGCGGCCACCAGCGCCGCAGCAGGATCGGCACGACGCTCCCCACGAGGATGGTCCAGCCGAGCCAGGCGGGCAGCCACAGCGGCAGCGTCCAGGCGCCGGCGGCGAGGTTGCCGCCGGCCCCCAGGATCAGCACCAGGACGGCCAGCACGTCCAGAACGACGCGAATGCGCATGAACCGACCGTAATGCGGACCTCCGGCCCGCGCGTCAACCTTGGGTCGGATGCTCCGCGTAATGCTTCTTCACGGCTTCGACGCGCTCGGGCGGCCAGTCCGGCAAGGTGACGCCGTGGGTGGCGGCGAACAGCTTGTCCAGTTGCTCGTGGCGCCGGGCCAGCTGCGCCGGGACGTCGTCGTCGGCCGCTTCGGTGAACTCGACCCGGGTGCCTTCGCCGGGGTCTTGGAGCACGTGCCAGCCAGGTTCGTCCGGCAGCAGGGCCCGGACCTCGTCCACCGGTTTCCAGACGAGGTCGCGGCGGAAGCGGATCGTGCCGTCGTCGAGGACTTCGCCGTCGTCGAGGCCGAATTCCTCCACATAGGACGCCATCCGCGCGTGCCACTCCTGCGGTTGCGCGAAGTCCTGGCCGGCCAGGCGGGCGGCGAGCGCGTCGAGGCAGGTGTCCCAGCCGGCGGCGGTGCGGCCCGCGGCGAGCTTCGCGATCGCCGGGTCGCCACGGCCGAAGGTGTGGGTGAACTCCAAGAGGCTGCCGTCGCCGTCGGGGGAGATCAGCCAGCGCAGGGTGTCGTCGTTCCACACGAAGGTGAACTCGCGCGGCGGGTCGGCGGTGACGACCCGCCCGGTCATCGGGTCGTCCTGGCCGGGGAAGGTGAACCGGATCGCGCCGCCGGCGCGCAGTTCCACGTCGACCTTCGCGGGGAACCAGTGCTCGAGCTCCGCCGGGTCGGTGATGGTGTGCCAGACCTTCTCGGGTGGGTGCTTCAGGCGGCGCTCCAGCCGGAGCGCCGGGCGCTCGCCGTCGGTCTGCAGCTTCGCTCGTCCGGACACGCGTCCTCCCGTGGGTTGCCTGTCCCGGTATATAACCACTGAGGAATATTCGGGTCAAGCGCCCCGGACGGCAGCGACGGCGGCGGCGAGTTCCGGGTCGCTCGCGGCCTTGTCGAGCGCGGTCCGCAGCACCGCGCAGTACGTCGGTTCGGTTTCGCTGTAGCGCTTGCGGCCCGCGTCGGTGATCACCGAGTAGACGCCCCGGCGGTCGTCTTCGCACAGGTCGCGGATGGTCAGGCCGGCGTCTTCGAGGCGGGCGCACATCCGGCTGACCGAGCTTTGATTGAGGCCGATCGCGTCGGCGAGCTCCTGCATCCGCAGGCCACCGCGAGGACCCGCGACCAGTTTGCCGAGGGCGCGGTACTCCGACAGGCCGAGCCCGTGGCGCCGCTGCAGCGCTTTGGCGAGTTCCTGCTCGATCCGGGCGTGCAGCACGAGCACGCGGCCCCAGGCCAGTTCGTCGACGGTCATTTCCGGCCTCCTCTTGACGCTAGGATAGTCCAGGGACAGTATTTATATGTACATGCAAGTACATCGAGAGGGTGGACATGAGCGACCGCAGCTTCCTGTTCCTGGTCGGCGCCGCGCGGGCCGGGGGCAACACCGAAATACTGGCCAGGCTGGCGGCCAAAGAACTGCCCAAGGACGTCGAGCAGCGGTGGATCCGGCTGCCCGAGGTGCCGCTGCCGCCGTTCGAGGACCGCCGCCACGGCGCCGGTTCGCACCCGGACCCCGGCGAGAACGAGCAGCTGCTGATGGACGCCACCTTCGCGGCGACCGACATCGTGATCGTGTCGCCGGTGTACTGGTATTCGGTGGCGGCGAGCGTGAAGCTCTACCTCGACTACTGGTCGGGCTGGATGCGGCTGCCGGTGGAGTTCAAGCCGCGGATGCGCGGCAAGACGCTGTGGGGCGTCAGCGTTTTGAGCGAGACGGCGCGCGAGGCCCAGCCGCTGATCGGCACGCTGGAACTGTGCGCCGAGTACCTGAGCATGAACTGGGGCGGCGTCCTGCTCGGCAACGGCAGCCGCCCCGGCGACGTGCTCCAGGACACCGACGCGACGGCGGCCGCGCGAACGTTCTTCGCCGGGGCGGACCTGGTCGCCGTCTAGGTCAGGACGTCCTTCGCGATCAGGCGCAGGCCGCTCACCAGGTCGGCGCCCGATGGCGCGCGGTCCGGGTCGATCAGCCACTGGAGCATCACGCCCGACAGCAGGGCCTGGTGCACCGTGCCGGCGGCCCGGGCCTCGGCGCTGCCGTCGTCGAGGCCCTGGAAGAGGTTCGCCAGGCCGTGCCGGGCCAGTTCGACGGCGTTCGCCAGCTGGGCGCGGACCTGCTCGTCGAGGTCCGGCTGGGAACAGGCCTCGAAGCTCACCGCCCACATCCGGCGGTGCTCGCCGAACGACTCGATCACGCGCTGCCAGATCAGCTCGAAGCGCTCGGCCGGTGACGCGCCCGGAGGCGTCTCCACCTGCAGCGTCTTCGCCAGCGTTTCGCCCCACTCCTCGTTCGCCTCGATCAGCGCGGCGTTGAGCAGCGCCTCGCGCGAACCGAAGTGGTAGCCGATGGCCGCCATGCTCACGTTCGCCGCCGAGGCCAGGTCTCGCACCGTCGTGCGGGCGTAGCCCTTCTCGTACAGGCAGCGCTTGGCGCCCGCCAGCAGTGACTCCTTGTTGCCCATGTCAGGAGCCTAGCACGAACGTCTTAGGCGAACGCCTTGCGCGATCGCCCAAATCGGGGCTACCGTTCCCGGCATGCAGAACAGACGAGTCCTCATCTCCGGCGCGAGCGTCGCCGGCCCCGCGCTGGCCTTCTGGCTCCGCCGTCACGGCTTCACGCCGACGGTCGTCGAACGCGCTCCCGAACTGCGCGACGGCGGCTATGCGGTCGACTTCCGCGGCGCGTCGATGCGGGTCCTCGACCGCATGGGCCTGCTGGGCGCGGTCGAAGCGGCGGCGACCCGGATGGGCGAAGTGACCTATGTGGACAGTGCGAACCGGCCGCTGGTGGTCACGTCGCCGACCTACCAGAGCGGCGAACTCGAGATCCTGCGCGGTGACCTCGCGCGCATCCTGTACGACGCGACGCGAGACGGCGTCGAGTACGTCTTCGGCGATTCCATCACGGGCATCACCGAGCACGGCGACGGTGTCACGGTCACCTTCGCCCACGGCGAGCCGCGCGAGTTCGACCTGGTCGTCGGGGCCGACGGGCTGCACTCGAACGTGCGGTCGCTGGCCTTCGGCGAGGAGTCCCGGTTCCGGCGCGACCTCGGCTACTACGTCTCGATCTTCACCGTGCCGAACCACCTCGGCCTCGACCGCGTCGGCCGGTTCTACAACGAGCCGAACCGGACCGTCGGCGTCTACAGCGCGCGGGACAACACCGAGGCCAAGGCGCTGTTCTGGTTCGGCGCCGACCGGCTGGACCACGACCCCCGGGACCCCGCGCAGCAGCGCCGGATCGTCGAGGAGAAGTTCCGCGACGTCGGCTGGGAGACGCCGGCGCTGCTGGCGGCCATGCGGGAAGCACCGGACTTCTACTTCGACTCGGCGAGCCAGATCAAGCTGGACTCGTACGCACGCGGGCGCGTCGCGCTGGTCGGCGACGCCGCGTACTGCGCCGCGCCGCTCTCGGGGATGGGAACGAGCCTGGCGATCGTCGGCGCGTACGTGCTGGCGGGCGAGCTCGCGGCCGCCGGCGGCGACCACGCGGCGGCGTTCGGCGCCTACACCCGTGAGATGCGCGGCTTCGTCGATGCCTGCCAGAAACTGGCCGAGGGCAACGGGAAGTGGTTCGTCCCGCCGACGCGCGGGTGGCTGAAGTTCCGCAACCTGAACTACCGGCTGCTGCCGTACCTGCCGTGGCGCAAGCTGATCGAGGAGTTGCCGCTCAAGGCGGGCAACGCGATCACGCTGAAGCCGTATGCGGTGGCGCCGGCGTGACGCCGCGGCGCTCCGCGATGCCGGCCATGTTCTCCTCGCCCCAGTCGCCCAGCGGCAGCAACGCCGTGTTCAGCCGCTGACCCAGATCGGTCAGCGAGTACTCGACCTTCGGCGGGATCTCGTGAAACACCTCGCGGTGCACGATTTCGTCCGCCTCCAGTTCCCGCAGGGCCTGGATCAGCATCTTTTCGCTGATCCCCGCCACCTTTCGCTTCAGCTCGCCGAACCGCAGCGGCTCGGCGTGCAGCGCCCAGAGGATCAGGGCCTTCCAGCGGCCGCCGATCACGTCGACGGCCGCGTCCAGCCCGCAGCGGTACGTTCGAGGCTGCATCCAGGATCCTTACGTTTTGGTGGGTACCTGACTTATTAGTCGGTACTTGTCCAGTGTAAAGCGCGCCACCAGCATGGAATCCATGGGAGAAAGCCAGAAACACGTGGGCGTGCTCGGCCTGGGGCGAATGGGCGCCGCCCTCGCCGGGGCGCTCTTGGGGGCGGGACACGACGTCTCGGTGTGGAACCGGTCGCCGCTCAAGGCGGGGCCGCTGCTCGACCGCGGCGCCCGGCTCGCGGCCACACCGGCGGAAGCGGCTTCGGCCGACGTCGTCCTCAGTTGCCTGTCCACCTACGACATTCAGCGGCCGGTGCTCGAAGCCGCTTCGCCGAAAGTGCTCGTCAACCTCACGTCCGGGACACCGGAGCAGGCGCGGGGCGTCGCGAAATGGGCCGCTTCCGAGGGCATCGACTACGTCGACGGCGTGATCATGGCCGTCCCGCAGGGCATCGGCACACCGGCGGCGCAGATCCTCTACGGCGGCTCGGAACCGGCGTTCGCGGCGCAGCGCGACGTGCTGGAATTGCTGGGCGCGCCGGTGTTCCTCGGCGAGGACGCCGGCCTGCCGGCGCTGTACGACCTGGCGCTGCTCGGCATGATGTGGTCGACGATGGCCGGCTACCTGCACGCGCTGGCGCTGGTCGGCACCGAGGGCGTCACCCCTGAGCAGTTCGCGCCGATGGCATCGGCGTGGCAGTCGGCCGTCGGCGGGTTCCTGCCGGGCATCGGTGAGCAGGTCGCGAGCGGCGACTACACCACCGAGGTGTCCGCTTTGGACATCAACGCGGCGGGACTCGGCTTGCTGGTCGAGACGAGCCGCGCGCAGGGGATCAGCACGGCGGTGCCCGCGGTGCTGCGGGAGTTGTTCGACCGAGCGGTCGCGGCGGGCCACGGTGCGCACGCGATCGCCAGCGTCATCGAGGAGATCCGGTGAAGTACCAGGGAAAGAAGGCCGTCGTCGCCGGCGGCACGCACGGGATGGGGCTGGCGGTGGTGCGCGCCCTGCTCGACGGCGGCGCGGAGGTGCTGCTCACCGGCCGGGACGTGACCCCGCTGGCGGGCACGCTGCCGGGCAAGGCGCACCTGCTGTCCTCGGACGCGGCGCGCTTGGCCGACGTCGCCGAGCTGGGTGAGGTGGCCGCGCGCACGCTCGGCGAGCTGGACCTGGTGTTCCTCAACGTCGGGTTCTCGACGCTGACGCCGTACGAGGCCGCGACGCCCGAGCTCTACGACCGGACGTTCGACGTCAACACCAAGGGCGCGTACTTCACGGCCCGACGGCTCGCGCCGCTGGTCCGGTCCGGTGGCTCGTTCGTCTTCACGACGTCGGTCGCGGCCGAGGCGGGGATCGCCGGGATGGGCCTGTATTCGGCGGCGAAGGCGGCGGTGCGCTCGTTCGCCCGCACGTACGCGGCCGAACTGGCGCCGCGCGGGATCCGGGTGAACGTGGTCAGCCCCGGCTACACCGACACGCCGACGATGGGCGTCACCGGCGTCCCGGAGCAGGTTCTGGCGGAGTTCAAGGCGATCGGCGACGAGATCACGCCGTTGAAGCGCCACGCCACCGCGGAGGAGGTCGCGGCGGCGGTGCTGTTCCTGGCGTTCGACGCCACCTTCACCACCGGCGCCGACCTCCCCGTGGACGGCGGTCTCGGCCAGCGGCTCACCCTGCCCGCGTGAGGTGGGCGCTCAGGCCGGTGACCCCCGGCGCGCGGTCGGGGCGCAGGACGAGGTCGTCGTCGTAGTCGCCGCCGTTCTGCGTGCGGAACGGGATGGGTTCTTCGGTTTCGAGCGCCCGCAGCCGTTCGCGAAGCAGGTCCCGCGCCTCGGCGAACTCGTCGTCCGGCACGCGGTCGGCGCCGTAGACCGCCGCCGGCGGCAGCACCGACATCCCGGCGTAGAAGAGGGTCCCGTGGTGCAGCGGGAAGAGGACGTCGGCCAGCGCGCCGTTCACCCCGCGTGGCCCCATGGACGGCTCGCGGGCACCCGCGGTGAGCACCACCATCGCGCGCTTGCCCGCGAGCCGGCCCTCGCCGTAGCGCAGGGTCCGGCCGTCCTCGGCGCGGACGCCGTACCCGAAGCCCTTCACGAAGACGCGGTCGAACCAGCCCTTGAGGATCGCCGGCAAGCCGTACCACCACAGCGGGAACTGCACGACGACCGCGTCCGCCCAGGCCAGTTTTTCCTGCTCGGCCACGATGTCCGCGCTCAGCTCGCCGCGCGCGTGCGCCCGGGCCGACGTCGCCCCGACGACCAGCCGGCCGTCGTCGGCTTCGGCGCCGAAATCGGCGGCGTCGACCACCGGGTTCCACTTCATGGCGTACAGGTCCGACTCCCGGACGTCGTGGCCGAGTTCCCGGAGCGTCCGGAGCCCGTCGTCACGGAGGGCCCCGCTCAGCGAGCGCGGCTCGGGATGCGCGAAAACCCACAACACGTTCATGACCTCGATGGTCATCCGGCCGAGCGGTTCGATCGAGTGGCCGGAAAGCCAACATGTGCAAGAATCGAGCCATGGCCGAATTCGTGCACCCGAACCGCCACCACGTCGCCGTCCTCGTTCGTCACGGCATGTTGGTGATGGAGCTGGGCATCGTCCACCGCCTGTTCGGCCAAGCCCGCTCGGCGGCGGGGGAGCCGCTGTACGAGGTCGTGACCTGCACGCTCGAGCCCGGCCTGGTGCGCACCGACTCCGACGTCGCCATCCCGGTCGATCGCGGCCCCGAGGTGCTGGCCGAGGCCGACACGGTGATCGTCCCGGCGTCCCTGGTCGAGTACGAGCCGCTGGCGCGCGTGCTGACCCCGCCGCTCGAGGCCGCCCTCGGCCGCATCCCGCCGGCCGCGCGCATCGCGTCCATCTGCACCGGCGCGTTCGTGCTCGCCGCGGCCGGCCTGCTCGACGGCCGCCGCGCCACCACCCACTGGCGTTCCGCCGAGGACCTGCGGGACCGGTTCCCCGAGGTCGACGTCGACCCGTGCGTGCTCTACACCGACGACGGTGACGTGCTGACCTCGGCGGGCGTCGCCGCCGGGATCGACCTGGTGCTGCACATGATCCGCCGCGACCACGGCACGGCGGTGGCCAACGAGGTCGCCCGCGGCACGGTCGTGTCCCCGCACCGCGAAGGCGGCCAGGCCCAGTTCGTCCGGCGGCCGGTCCCCGAGCCCCGCACGTCCTCGACGAAGGCGGCCCGGGCCTGGGCGCTGGAGAACCTGCACCGGCCGCTGACGCTGCGCGAGCTCGCCGCCCGCGAGGCGATGAGCACGCGCACGTTCACCCGCCGCTTCCGCGAGGAGGTCGGCATCTCGGCCCTGCAGTGGCTGACCCAGCAACGGGTCGAGCGCGCCCGCCAGCTCCTCGAGGAGACGGACCTGCCGGTCGACCGCGTCGCCACCGAAGCCGGTTTCGGCACGGCGGCCTCGCTGCGCCAGCACTTCCAGGCGGCGCTGGCGGTGTCGCCGAGCGCGTACCGGTCGACCTTCCGCGGAGAACTGGCTGTTCAAGCGGGCTGAAATCCGGATAGCGTCGGCAGCCATGGACGACTTCTACGTCAGCCACAGCCGGTTCAGCGACCCCGGACCGCACGCGGACTGGCTCGACGCCACCCCGGCCGACCTCGCCGTCCTGCGCGAAGCGGCGTCCCAGCTGGTGTTCCACTACTGGGGTGCGGGCGCGATCACGGAACACGGGTTTCCGGCCGCCCGCAACGACGAGATCACCCTGCGGTACGCCGCGGCCATGTGGGCGCGCCTGCGCGAGCTCGACCCGGCTCCACCCGGCGAGCCGCGTCCGCCGCTGCACCGGATCGTCGGCTGCTGCCGCGACTTCACGCTCCTGTTCGTCTCGATGGCCCGCCACCACGGCATCCCGGCCCGCGCCCGCGTCGGCTTCGCGAGCTACCTGATGCCCGGCTGGTACCTCGACCACGTCGTCGCCGAGGTCCGCACCGCCGACGGCTGGCACCTGGTCGAGCCCCAGCTGTCACCCGGCTTCCGCGACCCGGTGGACGACGTGGCCTTCGACCTCCTCGACGTCCCCCGCGACCGGTTCCTGACCGGCCCCGACGCGTGGACCGCCGTGCGCGCCGGCGAGCTCGACCCGGCCCTGCTGGTCGTTTCGCCGGATCTGGAAGTGCCGTTCCTGCGCGGGATCCCGTACGCGTGGCACAACCTCGTGCTCGACCTCGCCGCGCTCAACAAGCACGAGATGCTCCAGTGGGACGTCTGGGGCGCACTCGACGACTCCGCCGCGCTCGCCCCGGCCACCGTCGCCCGTGCCGACGAGCTGGCCGAGCTGCTGGCCGACGCGGACGTCGAGCAGCTGCGGGTGGCCTTCGAGGCCGACGACGTCCGGGTGCCGCCGGTGATCCACACGGTCACCCCGCCGGGACAGCTCCTGGCCGAGGTAGTGCTTCGCTGACCTCGGTGGCGGTCCGCACGAACCGCGCGATCCGCAGGTCCCGCGCCCCGGCCGGCCAGGCGAGGGCCAGCGAGTACGGCGTCGCGTCGACGACCGGCCGGTAGACGACGTCGTCCCGCGAGCGCAGCTCGGCGACCGACGCGGGCAGCAGCGCGACCGCCTGCCCGAGCGCGACCGTCTCCAGCAGCTGGGCGCTGTCGTGCACGATCGGCCCCGGTGTCACCGGTCCGCCGGTCACGTCCTGCCCGGACCAGTACGCCCGGTCCGCGGCCGAGGAGAGCGGCCAGCACGGTGTCGGCTGCCCCGCGAAGTCGGCACAGGTCAGCACGGACCGGCCGGCGAGCTCGTGACCCGACGGCAGCGCGGCCACCCGCGGCTCGCTGAACAGCACCTCGACGTCCAGGCCGTGGTGGGTGCCGCCGTGGCAGCCGAGCACGGCCACGTCGGCCCGGCCGTCCCGCAGCATCTCCGTCTGTTCGCCGAACCCGCTGACCCGGAGGTCGACCGGATCCGGGTGCGCGTCGGCGATCCGCCGCAGCAGATCGGTCGCGACCCCCGGCTTGGCGGTGACGACCAGCGCCGGCGTCCGCTGAGCTGCCCGCCGCGTGCGCCGGACCGCCGCGGTGACGGCGTCCAGTGCCTTCGCCGACTCGGTGAGGAGGACGGCGCCGGCCGGCGTCAGCGAGACGTGCCGGCTGGTGCGTTCGAAGAGCTGCACCCCGAGCCGCCGCTCCAGCAGCCGGATCGCGCGCGACAGCGGTGGCTGCGCCATCCCGAGCCGCTCGGCGGCGCGCGAGAAGTTCAGCTCTTCGGCGACCGCGCGGAAATACCGCAGCTCACGGACCTCGACATCGTCCATACCGGGAGAGTATCGCGGCAGAGTCCACAGGTCTTTCCTTTTCTCTTTCGCGCATGGTGGGCTTGGTGTCGATAACTCCACAAAGGACGGACACCGATGACGGAATCACAACGCAACAAGGAAGTGGTCTTGGGCTTCCTCCGGCTGGCCTTCACCGAGAAGTGCCCGGCCGACGCCTTCGCCGAGTACGTCGGCGACGGCTACGTCCAGCACAACCCCCACGCCCCGGCGAGCGCGGAGGCCTCGGCCCGCTACCTGGCCGGGTTCGTGACCCGGTTCCCGGAGCTCACCCTGGACGTCCACCGGGTGCTCGCCGAGGACGATCTTGTGTGCACGCACAGCCACTTGCGCCTGACGCCCGGCTCGCGTGGCAGCGCGATCGCGGACGTGATGCGGGTGCGGGACGGCCGGATCACCGAGCACTGGGACGTGGTGCAGGAGATCCCGGAGACGACGGCGAGCGGCAACCCGATGATCTAGGTGTGATGTCCAGGGAGGATGCCGCCTCCCGGGACGGCGCTCGTGAGCGACCGCGGCCGGTGTCCCGCCGCGCGGGACGTCAGCCCTCGGCGACCGTGCCCGGCTTGGTCGGCCGGGGCATCACGCTCCGACGACCGGGTCCGGGTCGTCGTCCGCCGGGTCGATCTCCCTCGGCGCGATGCCGTGAAGCGCCGCACTGACCACCGAGTTCACCGGGGGCGGGTCAAGGGGGGCGGTGTGCGGGAAGACCGTCGTGAGCACCGAGGCGTGGCAGTAGCCGACCAGCATGGCCGCCGTTGCGTCCACTTCGGACTCCGGGCGCAGGCGGCCCAGCCTGCGTTCCGCCTCGAGGTAGGCCACCAGCCGATCGCGCCAGTAGCCGGATCGCTCGCTGATCTCCGCGAACCGCTCCAGCACTCTGGGCTGCGAGACCAGGCCGCTGAACGCCGGCACGAGCGCCTTGTGCAGCGCCAGGCCGAACTCCACGTGACGGCGGAGGTTCCCGAAGAGGACGCCTTCACCGGGCACCGGCAGCTCGCCCAGCTCCGCCTCCGTCGTGCGCACGTGCTCCAGCAGGGCCCGGGCCACCAGTTCCTCCTTGTCGGAGAAGTGGTTGTAGAGCACGCCGTCGGCGACGCCCGCCATGCGCGCGATCTCCCGCACGGTCATGCCGGTCGTGCCGTGCGTGGCGATCATCTTCTGCGCGGTCTCGAGCAGCAGGTCGTGCAGAGACTGCCCGTCCTGCTGGGCGGCGGCTTTCCTCGGTGACATCACTGCCATCGTACGGGCGCCCCCGCTACGGCCTCCTTCCCGTGACCAGCCACGCCGTGCCGCGCAGCCGGACCGCGTCCGGACCCGCGAACGGCTCGAGCGCCTCCGCGAGGGCGTCGGTCGCCTGGGCCGCCGTCGCGCTGTCGAGTCGGTCCAGGTGGTGGCGGACCGGGCCCCAGTCCGCCATGAACCGGGCCGCGTCGGGGACGTCACGGCCCCAGACCTGGCCGGCCTCGACGCGGGTGCACACCACGTCTTCGAAGCCGGCTTCGGTCAGCACCGCCCTGGTCCGGTCCGGGTCCGCGAACGACGTCGGACCGCTGCCGTCGGGCCCGGTCGGCTGCGGCAGGTAGGCCGCCATGGCGGCGAACACCCGGCCGAGGTCGGTGCCGGACAGCGCCGTCATGCAGAGGAACGCGAGCCGGCCGCCGGAGGACAGCGCGCGCCGGACGTTGCCGAACGCCGCCACCGGATCGGCGAAGAACATCACCCCGAACCGGCTGATCGCCAGGTCGAACCCACCCTCGGCGAACGGGTGGACCTGGACGTCACCCTGCTCGAACGTCACGTTCGGCACCTCGGCTGCCCGCCTCCGCGCGGTCGCGAGCATCGGCCCGGACAGGTCGACGCCGATCGCGGATCGGGCCCGCGCCGCGGCGAGCCGTGTCAGCTGGCCATTGCCGCAGCCGATGTCGAGCACGCGATCGCCCGAGTCGACGAGCTCGAGCAGATGGTCGTTGAAGCCGCTGTTCACGGCGTCGTAGCGATCGGCGTGTGTCGCCCAATGTTCGCCTTCGTAGCCGTTCCACGCCTCGGCCTGTGCGGTGTTGACGATCCCGGTCATCCCCAGCCCCTCCCGCCATGAACGCACGTTCATGAACACGTGTTCATGCTGCCGCCGCGGCCACCGGCTGTCAAGGCATCGGCCACCCGCCGCCGGATGTCGGCCAGGTGGCAGATCTTCCGGGCGGGCGAACGCGGAAGACTTCTCCTCATCAAGGCAAACCGCCTCTGCCCAGCAAAAAGGAGTGCGAAATGGCCGACGTCATCGCCAACATGTCCATGTCCCTCGACGGCTTCGTGGCCGACCCGGAAGACCGCATCGATCACCTGTTCGAGTGGTTCGGCAGTGGCGACGTCGAGGTCCCCACCGCCGTCGAGTGGGCCACCTTCAAGACCTCCGAAGCCAGCGCGAAGATGCTGCGCGCGGCGATGGAGAACGTCGGCGCGCTGATCACCGGCCGCCGCCTGTTCAACCTCACCCAGGGCTGGGGCGGCACGCACCCGATGGGCGTCCCGGTCTTCGTCGTCACCCACGAGGAGCCCGCGGACTGGCCGCACCCGGACGCGCCGTTCACCTTCGTCACCGACGGCCTCGAAAGCGCCGTCGAGCAGGCCAAGAAGGCCGCCGGCGACAAGATCGTCGCGGTCGCCAGCACGACGATCGCCCAGCAGTGCCTCAACCTCGGCCTGCTCGACGGTGTCCAGGTCGACCTGATCCCGGTGCTGCTCGGCTCCGGCGTCCGCTTCTTCGACCACCTCGACGCCACCACGAAGCTGACCGGCCCGGAGGTCACCGAGGGCACCGGCGTGACGCACTTGTCGTACCGGATCAAGCGCTGAGGAGCGTGACGTGCAGCGCGGCGAGGCGGGCGGGGTCGGCGATCACCTCATACGCCGCCACCCGCTCGCCGTCGACCGCCACGGTCAAGGCGAGCACCAGCCGGCCGCGGGGCGCGACGACGACGCCGACCGCCCCGTCGACCAGGGCCGTTTCGGCGAACCGGGCCCGTTTCCCGAACACCTGCGTCTCCTCGGCCACCGCTCGGGCCCCGTGGGTCTCGAGGGCCGAGCCCGCCGGCAGCGCGGCCGAGTCGGCGCGGCGGACGACGTCCGGGGCCAGCACGTCGAGCAGGGCGGCGAGGTCGCCGCCGCGGGCGGCGGCCAGGAACGCGTCGACCACCCGCCGGTGCCGGGCCAGGTCGGCCGGGGGCAGCGGGGAAGTGCCACGGACCCGGTGCCGCGCGCGGCTCGCCAGTTTCTTCGCCGCCACCGGTGTGCGGTCCAGCACCGGGCCGATCCGGTCGAACGGCACGGCGAACAGGTCGTGCAGCACGAACGCGATCCGCTCGGCCGGCCCGAGCGCGGCCAGCACGACGAGCAGCGCGCGGCCCACCGCGTCGGCGAGCGCGGCTTCGTCCGCCGGATCGGCGTCGTCCACCGGCTCCGGGAACACCTCGAACGGCTCCTCGCGGCGGGCTTTCCGCGAACGCAGGACGTCGAGGCAGACCCGGGACACGACCGTGGTCAGCCAGGCCGCCAGGTTGTCGACCGAGCCGGCCCGGTTCAGCCGCAACCACGCTTCCTGCACGGCGTCGTCCGCTTCGGCCGCCGAGCCGAGCATCCGGTAGGCCAGCCCGCGCAGCCGGCCGCGTTCGGCCTCGAAGTCCGCCGCCAGGTCGTCCATCGGTCACCTTTCGCTCGCGTCCACCGTCGCCCCCTCGACGTATCCCCGCGACCGGAGGTGACCGGATGAGCTTGCTGACCCCTGCCGGCCTGGACGCCTACTACGCGCAGCGCGCCGGCCGGGCTCATCGTCGCCGAAGGCACCTGGGTGAGCGAACGGGCCATCGGCTCCGGGATTACGACACGGTGGCCGCGCGCCGCGGGTTGCTCGCCGAGGTCGTCGACGCGGCCGCCGCGCACGGCCGGGTCGGTGTCCGGCTTTCGGCGGCCCTTGATCGTCGACAACGGCTTCGACCGCGAGACGGGCGACGCGGTGATCGAGGCCGGCATCGCCGACGCGGTTTCGTTCGCCTGGCACTTCATCGCGAACCCGGGACCTGGTGACGCGGTTCGCGCCGGCCGACCCCGCGACGTACCACGGCGGCGGGGGCGCCGGTTACGTCGAGCAGGCGGCCGCGATGGCGGCGCTGTCCCAGTAGAACGGGCGGACCTCGGTGATGCGGCCGCCGGCCACGGTGATCGTCTGGAGGATCGGGAACTCGAGCTCGCGGCCGGTGGCGCGGGCCCGGGCGCGCACGTTCGTCAGCACGACGAGCGGGGACGTCGTGGCGAGGAACGCCTGGTCCACGAAGTCGAAGGCCTCCCACGTGCGGCTCATCGCCGCGAAGAACCGCCGCAGACCGTCGTGGCCGCGCCAGACCCCGCCGTACGGCAGGCCCTCGGCCTGGTGCAGCACGAAGTCCGGGGCGAAGAACCGCCGCAGCGGGGCGAAGTCGCCGGTGGCGAAGTACTCGGCTTCGGCGGCGTACATGCCTTCCAGGACGGTGACGCTCATGAGGATCACCATGGCGCACCGGTGAGCGGGCCACCGGCGGAAACCGGACGTCGCGTCAGGCGTCCGGGCACCACACCGCCAGCTCGCTCCCGCCCGGCTCGCGGAAGTGGAAGCGGCGTCCGCCCGGGAAGGCGAACGGTTCCTTCGTCACCACGCCGCCCGCTGCCGCCACCGCTTCGCGGGCCGCCGCCAGGTCGTCCGTGCGGATCGTGAGCAGCGGCGCGCTCGTCTGTTCGTCCGCGGCCGATTGGAACCCCAAGGTGAGGCCGGCGCCCCGGACGTCGGTGTAGTCCGGGCCGTACGGTGTCACCGCCCAGCCGAACGCGCGCTCGAAGAACTTCCCGGACGCCGCGGCGGACGTGGACGGGAACTCGGCGAAGTCGATTTCGTACATGCCCCGGACGCTAGCGGCGACCACCGACAAAACCGCGCGAGCGGGCCATCGACAGCCCGCCGAGGACGAGCGCGACCGCGCCGATCACCAGGTCCACGTAGCCCCCGACGATCCCGTAGCCGGTGCCGGGCCCGCCTTTCGCGGCGGCCACCACCCAGCCGCCGATCACGACGGAAGCCAGGCCGCCGGCCAGGGCCACGACGGCGCCGCGGCCGCGGGCCAGTGCCCGCCCGCCCGCGACGACCCCCGCCACTCCGAACACGACGGCGATCAGGGACCAGAGCCGGCCCGGGGTGAGGTCGGAGGAACCGGCCGCGGCGAGGACGTTCATGAGGTGCTCCTTCGGTTCGGATCGGACGCCGGAAGCATGTCCGCCGGACCCGCCGCCCGTCGTGGTGCGCGAGCAGACACTTCGCGCTGCCGCGGACGCCGCAGGAGCCGGCGGGCTACCGCAGCTGCGGTAGCCCGGAAATGCTCTCCGCGCGGGACTTCGCCGCGCGGCCGCCCGGTTAGGGTTCAGGGGTGAGCCGCGCGCAGGTCGTCGACGGGGTGATCGCCGCCGGCGTCGCGGTGGCCCTGGTGGTCGCCGGGGTGTCCGGCGCGCACCGGATCCCGGAGCTCGACGTCCTGGGGTACGCGGCGCTGGCCGCCGGTGGGCTGGCGCTGGCCGCGCGCCGCCGGGCGCCGGTCGCCGTGCTGGCCGCGACCGCGATCTGCGCGCTCGCGTACCAGATCGCCGGCTTCGAAGTGCCCGTCGTCGCCTACCTCTTCGCCGTGTACGCCGCCGTCCGGGCGGGACACCGGATCGCCGCGGTGGTCGCGTCGGTGCTCATGCTGGCTGCGATCCCGCTCGCGCTCCTGGCATCCGGCGTGGCCGACACCGGTGCGGCGTTCACGCAGTCGCGGGACGTCCTCCAGCTGGCGTGGCTGATCGCCGCCGGGGCCGCCGGGGAGGCGTTGCGCCAGGCCGAGCGCCGCGCCGACGAAGCCGAACGCACCCGCGAGGAAACCGCGCGGCGGCGCGCGGACGAGGAACGGCTGCACATCGCGCGGGAGCTGCACGATTCGCTCACCCACCAGATTTCCGTGATCAAGGTGCAGGCCGAAGTCGCTGTCCACCTGGCCCGCAAGCGCGGCGAAGACGTGCCCGACGCGTTGCTGGCGATCCGCGACGCCGGCCGCGAGGCGGCGCGGGAACTGCGGGCGACCCTGGAGGCGTTGCGCGACGACGACAAGGATCCGCCGCGCGGGCTCGACGACGTCCCGGACCTCGTGCGCCGCGCCCGGACCACCGGTCTCGACGCGCGGCTGACGGTCGAGGGCCGGTGCGACGGCGTGCCGGCCGCGGTCGGCCGGACCGCCTACCGGATCGTCCAGGAGTCGCTCACCAACGTCGCCCGGCACGCCGCCGCGGCCACCGCGTCGGTCCGGATCGACCACCGGCCCGGCACGCTGGTCATCCGCGTGGACGACGACGGCCAGGCCACCGTGTCCAGTGCCCCGGGCGTCGGCCTGACCGGGATGCGCGAGCGCGTCACGGCGCTGGGTGGCCGGCTCCAGGCCGGGCCTCGCCGCGAAGGCGGCTTCAGCGTCCAGGCCGAACTGCCGGTGGACCCCGCGTGATCCGCGTCCTGCTGGCCGACGACCAGCCGCTCATCCGCAGCGGGTTCCGCGCGCTCCTCGACGTCGAGGCCGACATCGAGGTGGTCGCCGAAGCGGGCGACGGCGGCGAGGCGGTGCGGCTCGCGCTGGCGCACCTGCCGGACATCGCGCTCCTCGACGTCCAGATGCCCGGCGTCGACGGGATCGAGGCGACCCGGCGCATCGCCGCGCACCCGGCGCTGGCCGCGGTGCACGTCGTCATCCTGACCAACTACGGCCTGGACGAGTACGTCTTCGAGGCGCTGCGCGCGGGCGCGGCCGGGTTCCTGGTCAAGGACATCCAGCCGGAGGACTTCCTGCACGCGGTGCGCGTCGCGGCTCGCGGGGACGCCCTGCTGGCGCCGTCGATCACCCGCAAGCTGATCGACCGGTACGTGGCCCAGCCGCTCGTCCCCGGCGCGGGGCTGGCGGAGCTGACGAACCGGGAACGCGAAGCCGTTACGCTCGTCGCGAGGGGGCTGTCGAACGAGGAGATCGCCGCGCGGATGGTGATCAGCCCGCTCACCGCGAAGACGCACGTCAACCGGGCCATGATGAAGCTGCGCGCGCGCGACCGGGCGCAGCTGGTGGTGTTCGCCTACGAGTCGGGGCTGGTGGTACCGCAGTGAGTGGAGTCACCGAGGTCATGGCCGAGCTGGCCGCGCTCGACGACCCGCGGATCCGCGCGGTGAACGAGCGCCACGGCGACGACCACGGGGTGAACCTCGGCAAGCTGCGCGCGCTGGCGAAGCAGCTGAAGACGCAGCAGGAGCTCGCCCGCGAGCTCTGGGCCTCGGGCGACTCCGCCGCGCGGCTGCTGGCGATCCTGATCTGCCGCCCGAAGGCGTTCGAGCGCGACGAGCTGGACGCCATGGCGCGCGAGGCGCGCACGCCCAAGGTGCTCGACTGGCTCGTGAACTACGTGGTGAAGAAGAGCCCGCACGCCGAGCAGCTGCGCCTGGCCTGGTCCGCCGACCCGGACCCGGTGGTCGCGAGCGCGGGCTGGATGCTGACCGCCGAACGCGTGGTCAAGCGGCCCGAGGGGCTCGACCTCGCGGGCCTGCTCGACGTCGTCGAAGCCGAGCTGAAAACCGCTCCCGGCCGCCTGCAGTGGGCGATGAACAGCTGCCTGGCGCAGATCGGGATCGAGCACGCCGGGCTCCGCGCCCGGGCCGTCGCCATCGGGGAGCGCCTGGAGGTGCTGAAGGACTACCCGACGCCGCCGGGCTGCACGTCTCCGTTCGCGCCCGCCTGGATCGCCGAGGTGGTGCGTCGTCAGGCCGGGCGGCCCGCGCCCGCGTAGTCGTCGCCCTTCGAGTGGTACGTGTGGATCTGGATCGCCTGGCCCTCGGTCGGCGCGTTGATCATCAGGCCGTTGCCGAGGTACAGGCCGACGTGGTGGATGCGGGTGGCCGGGCTGCCGTAGAACACCAGGTCGCCCAGGCGGGGCTCCTGGGCGGCCGGCACCGGCGGGAGGGCGCGGAACTGGCTGTCCGCCGTCCGCGGGAGGGCGACGCCCGCGCTGTCGTACGACGCCTTCGTCAGGCCGGAGCAGTCGAAGCCCGCCGCGCCCGCGTCCGGGCCGTTGCCGCCCCAGACGTACGGGAGGCCGAGCTGGCCCAGCGCGAAGCGGGTCGCGCGGACGCGCGGCGAGCTCGCCGACGCCGGGTCGAGGGACAGCGTGGCGTACAGCTGGGCCATGCCGAGCACGCGCTGGCGGAACAGCTCGGTGTCACTGCCCGGGTGGTAGGCCGCGATGGCCTTCCACCAGCCGGGGCCGGCGCCGAGGTCGGTGCCGCCCGCGCACAGTGCCCGGCCGGCCGCCGCCGGGGCGTCGGAGCCGTACTTCTTGGTCTGCGCCGCCGTCAGGCCGAGCAGGTTGCCGCCACCCCGGCCGTGATCGGACGCCGCCGCGCCGACGCCCGCGAGCGTGACCCACGAGAGGTGGCACGACGGGTCTTCGCCGCGCAGCGCCAGCTCGCCGTTCGCGTAGCCGATCAGCGCGTCCGCGGGGATGTCGAGGGGGCCGGCCAGCTGCTCGGCCCACTGCTGCAGCGGGCTCTTGCCGCCCTGGCCGGACGCGCCCTGGCCCGGCTCCTGCGCCTTCACCGGCGCGCTGACTTCGAGGACCGACGGGCCCGACACCGCGTCGCGCACCACCGGCGGGGGAACCGGGACGGCCGCGGGTTCCGGCGACCGGTCGGCCAGCAGCCAGCCCGCCGTGACGAGCCCGGCGACGAGCGGCAGCGCGACCAGGCCGCGCAGCGCAGCGCCGCGGGCCCACGAAGCCTGCTTGGTCGTCACGGGTTCCAACTTAGAAGAGCGCACCTCTTACTGAACGACTGAGTAGGTTGCACGATAGGGGGACTCCCATATTGTGGGCACATGCCTGAGATCAGCGCGGCCCGGCTCACCTCCGCGCTCCACGGTCGGTACGCGAAGATCGACGTCGTCGAGCGCACCGGCTCCACCAATGCTGACCTGCGAGAAGCTCTCGAAAACGGTGCCGCCGACCGGACCGTTCTGCTCGCCGAAGAGCAGACCGCGGGGGTCGGCCGGCGGGCTCGTTCGTGGAGCTCGCCGAAGGGGGCCGGGCTGTACCTGAGCGTCGCGCTCCGGCCGGGTGTCCCCTTCTCGGTGCTCGGCTCACTGTCCGTCGTCGCCGGGCTCGCCGTTTGCGCGGCCGCCGCGTCCGTCGGAGTGGACGCCGTGCTCAAGTGGCCCAACGACGTCCTGGTCGACGGCGCGAAGTGCGCCGGCATCCTCGCCGAGGCCGTGGCCGGGGACGAGCCGTCGATCGTGCTCGGCATCGGCCTCAACGTCCTGCCCCTCGGCGACGTCCAGCCGGGGCCCGGCGGGCTGCCCGCGACGTCGCTGGCCGAGCAGGGTGCCACGAACACCGACCGCACCGACGTCGCCGTCGCGCTGCTCACCGGGTTCGACGACCTCGAGCGGCGCTGGCGCCTGGCCGGTGGCGACCTCACCGAGGCCGGGCTGCTCGGCGACTACCGCGCCCACTGCGCGACCCTCGGCCAGGACGTCGAGGTGCAGCTGCCGGACGGGTCGTCGCTCGTCGGGCGGGCCGCCGACATCGACGCCGCCGGGCAGCTGCAGGTCGACGTGCCAGGCGGCCAGCGGCACACCGTCTTCGCGGGTGACGTGGTCCACGTGCGTCCGGCCTGATTCTTCGGGGCGTTGCCCCCACCGCCTCCTCGCTCGCCGGTACGGTGAGACGACACCGCCGCACCGACCTTGGGAGCGTCCGCCGTGGCTTATCCGGACGATTTGCTCAGCGAGCAAGAGCACGTCGTGGTGCACAGTCACCCGCACTTCAAGATGCTGATCTTCCCGACGCTCGCGCTGCTGGTCACCGTAGGCGCGGGCACCTGGCTCGCGATCCTGGCGAAGGACGCCGGCTCGCCGTGGAACACGGTCGGGCTGATCGCCATCGCCGTCGTGGCGCTCGTGCTGATCGTGTGGCTGTTCCTGGCTCCACTCGTGCGCTGGCGGACCACCCACTTCATCGTGACGACGGACCGGCTGATCGCCCGCGAGGGCGTCCTCAAGCGCACCGGCATCGACATCCCGATGGGCCGGATCAACAGCGTCCAGTTCGAGCACGGCCTGCTGGACCGGGTCTTCGGCTGCGGCACGCTCATCATCGAGTCGGCCTCGGACGAGCCGCTGCGCTTCGAGGACATCCCGCACGTCGAAAAGGTGCACACGGTCATCTACCGCGAGGTCAACGACAACCCGTACGACGACTACCGGCCGGGCGCCCCGCAGCAGCAGCCCCAGCAGACCACGCCCCTGCCGCCCCAGGGCGGCGGCCGGCCGCCGCGTGGCGAGAGACGCCGCTGATGGGTACGCGTGCGCTGGGCCTGCCCGAGCGGGTTCCCTCGGCGGGGGAGCTGCCGGACTCCGTCACGATCTGGGAGGTCGGCCCGCGCGACGGGCTGCAGAACGAGAAGACGATCGTCCCGGTCGAGGTCAAGCTGGAGTTCCTCGACCGGCTCGCGGGCGCCGGGCTCACCACGCTCGAAGCGACCAGTTTCGTCCACCCGAAGTGGGTGCCGCAGCTCGCCGACGCCGAGCAGCTGCTGGCCCGGCTCGACCGCCGCGAAGGCGTCCGGTACCCGGTGCTGGTCCCGAACGAGAAGGGCCTGAACCGGGCCCTCGAAGCCGGCGTCGAGCACATCGCGATCTTCGCCAGCGCGACGGAGACGTTCGCGCGCAAGAACCTCAACTCTTCGCTCGACGAACAGCTCGCGATGTTCGAGCCGGTCGTCACGCGGGCCCGGGAAGCGGGCTTGGCCGTCCGCGGCTACCTCTCGATGTGCTTCGGCGACCCCTGGGAAGGCGTCGTGCCGGCGAAGCAGGTCGCCGCCGCCGGCCGCCGCCTGCTGGACATGGGGTGCTCGCAGCTTTCGCTGGGCGACACCATCGGCGTCGCCACGGCCGGGCAGGTCGAGACGCTCATCGGGCTGTTCGACGACGTCGGTACTTTGGCCGTGCACTTCCACGACACCTACGGTCAAGCTCTCGCCAACACGCTCGCGGCGCTCCGATGTGGAGTGTCAACTGTGGACTCTTCGGCGGGCGGGCTCGGCGGCTGCCCCTACGCCGAATCGGCCACCGGCAACCTGGCGACCGAGGACCTGGTGTGGATGCTGGAGGGCCTCGGGGTGGCCACCGGTGTCGACTTGGACGCGCTGGTGGCGGCCAGCGTGTGGATGGCGGGACAGCTCGGCCGCCCGAGCCCGTCCCGCGTGGTCGCCGCACTGTGACGTCCGGGGCTTCGCCCCGGGCCGGGGGCTCCGCCACCCGGAGCCCCCGAAAAGAAGCAGTGAGCTGACCTCGCCGCGCCCTTGGGGAAGGGGTGCGGTATCAAGGGGGACCGGCAGCGCCGCGGCCGCGTCGAACATCGTGTGCCCCCGGGCACCGACCGAGCCGGAGGATGGGTGTGACCGAGCCTTCCGAGGCGGGCTCCGAACCGGTCGAGGCCGACCTCGACACCGGGCCGGTGCAGCTGCCCGGGTACGGCCTGGCGGATTCGGGCGCCTTCGAAGAGGCCCCGACCCCGCCCTCGGGCAACCCCGCGGCCTGGCCGCACGCGGTGTCGCCGCTGCTGCCGCCGTTCCCGCTGCCCCCGGCCCCACCGCCACCCCCGCCGCCGACGCCGGCCCCGCTGCCGCCGCCGGTGGCCGGGCCACCGCCGGTCGCGGGCCCGCCGCCGAACCCGGGGTCACCCGTGCCGCTGCCGCCGCTGGGCTCGCCGCGCACGGAACGGGAAAGCATCGTCGCGCTATTCCTGGTGCACATGTTCCCGATCGGGCACCTGCCGGTGGCGATGGACAAGCCGGCGCTGCAGCTGCCGCTGCCCGAGGACCCCGGCGGCTTCGCGCCGAACGACCACCCGGACGCCCGGCTGATCTTCGACGACCAGGCCCTGACCAACGTCACCGCGGGCTTCCGCCGCTCGCCGACCGCGCCATCGCGGCCGGTGCCGCGGCACCTCACCGACGGGTACGTGCCGTACGCGCGCGCGACACAGGCGGTCTGGATCCGCCGGTTCGTCGTCGGGCACAGCGAGCTCGGCCCCGAATACGCGTGGCCACCGGGCGAGCAGTTCCCCGAGAGCAGCGTCGACTGGCCCGAGCCGGTGATGGTCCCGGCCGACACGGTCCTCGACCGCTTCGGCCCGGCCTACGGGCGGGTGCTCTTCGCCGACGGGACGCCGTTCGCGGAACGCTCACTGCCCCCCGCGTTCCTGGACGCCGAGTACCGCCGGTACGTCGTGGTGCGCAAGGTGCCGATGTGGCGCTCGGAGACCGCGAACTGGTTCGGGCAGGTCGGCGGCGGCACGCGGTACCGTGCCCTGCTGGCGGCCGACGAACTGGTGACCCTCGGCTACCTCGCCGAGGCCAAGGGGGATGAGGACTGATGAACACCCAGTCGATCCAGCGGTGGCTCGGCGTGCTGGGCGTGCCGCCGGAGGTCGTCTCGCTCGGCGCCGAGGTCGACAACGCCTGGTGCCTGATGCAGGGCGAGGACGAGGCGTGGGAAGTGTTCTGGCGCGAGCAGGGCAACCGCTACGACTGGGCGCGGTTCACCAGTGAACAGGTGGCGTGCCACTACCTGTTCGGCCGGCTGGCCTGGGCCCAGGTGGCCCGCGGCGCCGTCGGCCTGCTGCCCGGGTCGTGGGGTGGTTTTGGGGGGGGATCCCCCCCAAGCACGAAACCCAAAACAACCAAACCCGGGAGTTTAGAACCGGGGCGGGGCCCCGCCGCGGGCGGGG
>NZ_JBFAZA010000004.1:77179-354674 GCF_040681595.1 Amycolatopsis sp. NPDC051716
TGGTAAGGCGGGCTAGAACCCGCCTTACCACTCACGACAACTCAGCTCACCGCGTAGGTGAAGACGTGCGCCTGCCCGGCGCCGGTCGAGGTGGGCAGGGTGATGCTGCGGACCTGCTTCGCCGGGTCGAGGGCGATCGGGGCCGTCGCGAACAGGTACGACGTGTACGGCCGCTGAAGCCGGAACATGTACCGCGGGAACGCCGAGTTCACGTACGGAACCTTCGCGACGACCGTGTTCCCGAACTGCGGCGTCTCCTCACCGCCCTTCAACAGCCACTCCGACAACCCGAGTTGTGCCTGCTGGGCCGAGCCGTCGGTGTAGGTGACGGTCACCGTGCCCTGGGCGTCCGCGCCGGTCGCCGCGCCGAGGAACGACAGCTTCGACGCGCCCGCCGGAGCGTCCACCGCAAGCGTTTGCCCCGCCGCGATCACGTTGTCTGGTGACCCGGCCGGGCTCGACGGCCAGCGGAACTGCTGCCCGTTCGCGGTCACCGTCGCGCCCGGCGTGATGCCGTTCGCGGCGAAGCCCTGCGCCGAGTAGGAGAACGCGAACCCGCCCGGGTAGAGGTCGGTCTCGCCGAAGTCGCCGTACTGGACGAACTTGTCGTCGGTGACGCCGACGTTCGTGCTCGCCGCGGGCAGCGTCCCCGGCGTTCCGACGGTCACCGGCAGGACCGCGGGGACCGGTTGCCCGGCGAAGGTCACCGGCACGCTCGTGTACGCGTCCGGAGTCCCGGCCGCCGCGGTGACCCGCACCTGCTGCGAGGCGGTACCGTGCGGGCCCACGGTGAGCGTCCCGCTCGACGGCGTCACGGTGATCCCCGCCGGCGGCTTCGCCTGCCAGGACACCGTGCCCGCCCCGGTGATGCCTTCGGCGAGCACCGTGGCGCCGGTGGCTCCGCCGGGCGCGACCGCGACCCGGCCCGGGCCGACCCGGCCGCGCACCGGAACTTCACCGTCGCGGAAGGACGGCGGGACGTCGGAAGCGCCCGACCCCCACGACGTCGGCGACGCGCCGAGCGTGAAGTCCAGCCGCCCGCCGTTCACCGCGAACGACTCCGGCAGCCACGGTTTGGAGCTGGGTTGGCCGTTCACCTTCAGGTTCTTCACGTACTTCACCGAACTGGACGCGCCGGGCGCGGTGATCGTGATCCGCTGCCCGGTCGCCCGGGTCAGCGTGATCTTCGGGAACATCGGGCTGGCCAGCACCATTTCCGCGCGGCCGGGTGCCTCCGGGTACATCCCGAGGGCGGCGAAGACGTACCACGCCGACGTCGCACCGAGGTCGTCGTTGCCCGGCAGGCCGTCTTCGCCCGGCTTGAACAGCAGCTCCGCCGAGCGGCGTACGATGTCCTGCGTCTTCGACGGCGCGCCCGCGTAGGCGTACTCCCACGGCACCTCGAACGACGGTTCGTTCGACATGAACGCGTACGGCGAACTGGCGTCGCTGTTCAGCTTCGTGAAGAAGAAGTCGAGACGCTTCTTCACGGCGTCGTCGCCGCCCATCGCGTCGAAGAGGCCGCGGACGTTGTAGGGCACCATCCACGTGTACTGCGCCGCGTTCCCTTCCTGGTAGCGCATTTCCTGGTACTGCGCGGGGTCGAACGGCGAGAGGAACTGGCCGTCGCGCATCCGGGTCTGCAGGTAGCCCGTGGCCGGGTTGTAGACGTTCTCCCAGTACTGGGCGCGGCTCATGAACCGGTGGTAGGTCCGGGGATCGCCGAGCCGCTGGGCGAGCTGCGCGATGCCGAAGTCCGCCGTCGTCTCCTCGAGCATGTCGGAGACGTTGTTCGGGTGGTAGCCCAGCGTCTGGTAGTCCGACAGGCCGGGGCGTTCGAGGGCCCGTTCGCCGGCCTGCTGGACGCGCGTGGCGCCGTGCACCATCGACTTCAGGGCGCTCCGGGCGTCGAAGTCCGTGGCGCCGAAGGCGTACGTGCTGGCGATGATCGAGTGGTACGGATCGCCGCCCATCACGCCCATGAAGTCGTTGTTCTGCGACCAGCGGTCCCAGATCCCGCCCGCCTGGTCGGCCTGGTTGAGCATCGACTGCGCCATGTCGGCGGCCTCGTGCGGGGCGAGCAGCGACAGCAGCTGGACCTCGTCGCGGTAGGTGTCCCAGCCGGAGAAGTTCGCGTACTGCGCGTGCCCTGGCTTGGCTTGGTGGATCGCCTTGTCGAACCCGGGATAGCGACCGTCCACATCGGAAAAGACGTTCGGCTGCATGAGGGTGTGGTAAAGCGCGGTGTAGAACGTCTTCGTGGCCGCGTCCGTGCCGCCTTCGACGGCGATCTGCCGCAGCCGGTCGTTCCACGCCCGGCGCGCGTTGCCCTTGACGGTGTCGAAGGAGTCCTGACGCTGTTCGAGATCGGCGTTGAGCCGCGCTCCGGCCGCGTCCACATAGGACAGACCGACCCGGACCTGGACCGGTTTCGCCGGGTCGAAGGTCAGGTAGGCGCCGGAACCGCCCTCCGCGGTGACGACCTGCTTGTCCCACGTCGTCTTGCTCAGGTCGCCGCCGCGGGCGCTGGTGCCGCCGGGCGTCACGGTCGCGTCCTGCCAGGTCCCGGACGTGCGGAACGGCTGGTCGAAGGTGGCCCGGAAGTAGACCTTGTAGGTGTTCGGGCCGCGGCAGAAGTGGCCGCTGGAGACCCAGCCTTCGACGGTGCGCCGGGCCGGGTCGACGGTCACGGCGGCGTCGTCGCTGCCCATCGCGGACTGCGCGACGTCGATCAGCAGCGTGGCGGGGGAGTCCTTCGGGAAGGTGAAGCGGCCCAGGCCGGAGCGCTGGGTCGCGGTCAGCTCGGTGGTGACGCCCGAATCGGTGGTCACCTTGTAGTAGCCGGGTGACGCCGATTCGTTCGCGTGGCTGAAGGTGGGGAAGTACTTCGTGGCGTCGACGGCGGGGGACGTCGTCAGGGCGCCGGCGATCGGCAGGAACGGGACGTCGCCCGCCGCGCCGCCGCAGCCGGCGCCGTTGAAGTGGGTGAGGCTGAAGCCGCGGAGCCGGTTCTCTTCCCAGGCGTAGCCGCCGTCGCGGTCCCGGGCGTAGTAGCGGCCCTGGCCGGCGGGCGGCTTGGGCTGCAGGGGCGTGTCGGGGCTCCACTGCACCATGCCGAAGGGGACGTCGGCGCCGGGGAACGTGTCGCCGGCGTAGGTGTTGGTCTCGGGCGTGTCGCCGGCCTTCGCGCCGGTGAACGGGTTGACGTAGGCGGCGAAGTCGCGGTTCAGGGTGTCGGCGGCCGCGGGTGCGACCGCCGTGACGAGGGGGACGATCAAAGCCGCGGTGACGACTCTGCGCATGCTCTTCCTCCCGGGGTGAGCGGATCACCCCGGTTGACAACGTTGTCAGAAGACCGGGTGACCCGGCGAGCACCGTGAGTGAACCACTGCTGGTCCAGACCGGTCAAGAAGTGCTCGCCGGGCCGCCGTCAGCGCTCGAGGATCGCCAGAGCCGCGTCGTGGAGGCGGCCGTTCGTCGAGAGCGCGCTGCCGTTGTCGTAGCGCTCGGCGCCGTCCAGATCACTGAACCGGCCGCCCGCCTCGGTCACGATCACCTGCGCGGCCGCGACGTCCCACGGGTTGACGATGCACTCCGCCGCCACGTCCAGCGCGCCCTCGGCCACCAGCACGTGGTGCCAGAAGTCGCCGAACGCCCGGGTCTCCCAGCACGCGTCCACCAGTTCGAGGTACTTCTCGCGCGAGTGGTACTCGATCCAGGAGTTGAGGTCCGTTGTGGACAGATAAGCGTCCGAAAGGGACGAAACCTTCGAAACCGACAGCCGGCGGGTCCCGGCCGAGTCGCTCGAAAACGCCCCGTCGCCCGAAGCCGCCCACCAGCGGCGGCCCAGCAGGGGCGCGCTGATCAGGCCGACGACCGGGTCGCCGTCCTCCACCAGGGCGATGAGGGTCGCCCAAACGGGTACTCCGCGGAGGAAGTTCTTGGTCCCGTCGATCGGGTCGAGCACCCACGCGCGGCCCGTCGCGGCCGAGCCGCCACGCTCCTCGCCGAGCACCGCGTCGGCCGGGCGCTCGGCCGCCAGCAGCGCGCGGATCGCGTCCTCGACCGCGGTGTCGGCATCGGTCACCGGGGTGCGGTCGGGCTTGCGCTCCACCGCCAGGTCCAGGGCGCGGAACCGCGCCGTCGTGATCGCGTCGGCGGCGTCGGCCAGCCGGGTGGCGAGAGCCAGATCATCTTCGTAGCCAGGCACGGTCACGATGGTTTCACGCCCGTGAGCCGTAGAGTTGGCCAGGTGAGCATGGTCCTACTAGCCGAAGACGATCCGGCCATCGCCGAACCGCTCTCCCGCGCCCTCGAACGTGAGGGATACGAGATCCACGTCGTCACCGACGGCCCTTCGGTGCTCGACGCCACCGCCGCCCAGCGCGTCGACCTGCTCGTGCTCGACCTCGGTCTGCCCGGGATGGACGGTCTGGAGGTCTGCCGCCGCCTGCGCGCCGCCGGCACCGAGCTGCCCGTCCTGATGCTCACCGCCCGCACCGACGAGGTCGACTTCGTCGTCGGCCTGGACGCGGGCGCCGACGACTACGTCGCCAAGCCGTTCCGGCTCGCCGAGCTGCTCGCCCGGATCCGCGCGCTGCTGCGCCGGCGGGTGCCCGACGTCCTGGAGGCCGGCGGGGTGCGGATGGACCTCGGCGCCCGGCTGGTGACGGTGGACAACCACGAAGTCCAGCTGGCCAACAAGGAGTTCGAGCTGCTGCGCGTGCTGATGAGCCGGGCCGGGCAGGTCGTCAGCCGCGACGAGATCCTCGCCGAGGTCTGGAACGACCTCGAGTCGAAGACGTCCAAGACGCTCGACATGCACATGTCGTGGCTGCGCCGGAAGCTCGCCATCGCCGCCGACGAGGCCGCCGGCCGCACCAGCAAGACCCACGACGGCGAGCGGCGGATCGCGACCGTCCGCGGCGTCGGCTTCCGCTTCAACGCCGAATAAGCTCATGCGCCGCCGCATCCTGCTGGCCATCCTGCTGGCCGTCGCCGTCACCGCGGCGGTCCTCGGCATCCCGCTGGGCATCGTGGCGAGCTGGCAGATCGAGTCGAGCTACCGCGAAACGCTCGCCGAGAACGCCCGTGCGGCGGCCGCGATCCTGGACACCGAAATCGCCAACGGCCAGGAGATCGACCTCGACCAGGTGCGCGCGGCGGTCCCGGCGAACGGGCTGCTGACCGTCCGGGCCAGCGGCCAGACCGAGAAGCGCTACGGCAGCAGTCCCGGCCCCGACACCGTCACCGAGACGGCCGACCTGGCCCGTGACGGCAAGGTGGAGATCGCCGTCCCGGCCGGCCCGATGCACGAGCGGCAGACGACGGTGACGCTGGTCGTCGTGCTGCTGGTGCTGCTGTCGGTGGGCACCGGCGCGGTGGTGGCGATCGCGACGGCCCGGCGGCTCGCGAAGCCGCTGCGGCACGTGGCCGAACGCGCGGCCCGGCTGGGCGGCGGCGACTTCCGGCCCGACCCGAGCCGCTACGGCGTCGGCGAACTCGACATGGTCGCCGAAGCGCTGGACGCGTCGGGCACCGCGCTGGCCCAGCTCGTGCAGCGGGAACGCCAGCTCGTCGGGGACGTCTCGCACCAGCTGCGCAGCCGGCTGACGGCGTTGCAGCTGCGGCTGGAACCGCTCACGGTCCACCCGGACGAGGAGGTGGCCGACGAGTCGAAGGCGGCCCAGGAACAGGCGGACCGGCTCGCCGAGGCACTGGACGAGCTGCTGGCGGCGGCCCGCGCGGCGCGCGAGGTCGGTGCGGAACCGGTGGACCTGCCGACGCAGCTGCCGGCGATGGCCCAGGAGTGGCGCGAGCTGCTCCGCTCGGAGGGCCGCAACCTGCGGACGCGCGTCGCCGACGGCTTGATGGCGCGGGCCACCCCGGGACGGCTCCGCGAGGTCATCGGCGTGCTGCTGGACAACGCGCTGCGCCACGGCTCGGGCACGGTGACGCTCATCGCCCGCCGCGGCGACGCCGAGGGCACGGTGGTGATCGAGGTCAGCGACACCGGCCCCGGCGTCCCGGACGAGCTCGCCCCGCACATCTTCGAGCGCGGCTTCTCCGGCGGCGGCTCGACGGGCGTGGGACTGGCCTTGGCCCGGGCACTGGTCGAGGCCGACGGCGGCCGCCTGGAGCTGTCGAACCGCCGCCCGGCGGTGTTCAGCTTGTTCCTCAAGGTGCCGCGGCCGACCGACGTCCCCGAGGTGCGCTGGCCGGCCGAGCGCGTCCCGCGTTAGCCGACAGATCACGGACAATGCGCCCGCTGTGGTGACGCCGCCTTCTGTCCCATCGACTTGATCGGCTTGGCGTGGCCGCTGTCCGTCTCCGTGTCCTCGTCCGTGAACGGGTCAGGCAGCAGATTCAGGCAGTCGAGGAATTGAAGCGGGGGCGCGAGCACTGAATGGTGATCGCGTCTTACGGCTCGCCGGCCGGCCGGGCGTTGGGAAACGCCCGGCCGCCCGCTCAGATCAGCCCCTCCCGCAACGCGTAGGCGACCGCGTGCGACCGGTTCCGCAGCTGGAACCGGTTGGTCACGTCGTGGAGGATGCTCTTCACCGTGCGCTGCGAGTAGCACAGCTCGTCGGCGATCTCCTGCGTCGAATGACCCGCCGCGACGAGCTTGAGGACCTCCGTCTCGCGGTCGCTCATGCCGCCCAGGCGCAGGCCGCGCGGCTGGAGCACCTGGCGCTGCAGGCGTGAAACCCGGTTCAGCAACCGGCCGAGCAGCTCGGGCGGCAACGCGCCTTCCCCGGCCGCGGCGGCCTTGATCAGGCGGACCAGGACGTCGGGCCCCGCGTCGGCGCGGCGGGCGACCGCGCAGACCCCGTGCTCGACCGCGTTCAGGATCTCGTTGTCGTCGACTTCGCCCGCGATCAGCACGATGCGGGTGAAGCCCTGGTGGTGCAGCGCGGCCAGCAGCCGGGTCATCGGCTCGTCGAGCCGGTCGGCGACCAGCAGGGCGACCAGGGCCGTGCCGTCGTCCACCACCCGGACGTCGGCGCGCGACCGCAGCGCCGTGCAGACGCCGTCGTGCAGGATCGGATCGGTGGCGCGGACCACCACCGGGGTCCGCTCGGTTTCGAACATCGTTCCCCATTTCCCCTCGAACGGTGCAGGCTGCCCAGCCTGCCCGCTCGCGTGTCCCGGGCGCATGGGACCGGCGTCCCGATGTTGCCGGGCCTTCAGAGCCGGCCGAGGCCCGCGTCCCTGGCCCGGACGATCGCCTCGGCCCGGTCGGCCACGTGCAGCTTGGCGAAGACGTTCGAGATGTGGTTGCGCACGGTTTTCGGGCTCAGGCACAGCGTGCTCGCGATGAGGCCGTTGCTGTGCCCGGCCGCGATCAGCGCGAGCACCTCGCGTTCGCGCCCGGTCAGTTCCGGGAACACCGGTTCGCTGGCCGGTGGCTGGTTGAAGAAGGCGAGCACGCGGTTCGCGATGTCCGGGCCGAAGATCGCCTCCCGCCGGGCGACCGCCTGGACGGCGCGGATGATCTCGTCCGGCTCGGCGTCCTTGAGCAGGTAGCCCCGGGCACCGGCGCGCATCGCCGCGAAGACCGACTCGCTTTCGTCGGCCATCGTCAGCATCAGCACGCCGGTGCCCGGGTTCGCCGCCACGATGTGCCGGGTCGCCTGGATCCCGGACAGGTCGGGCAGGTGCAGGTCCATCACGACGACGTCCGGCTGTAGAGCGCCGGCGGAGGCGATGGCGTCGGCTCCGCTGGCGGCCTCGCCGACGACCTCGATCCCGGGTTCGGCGGCAAGCAGCGTGCCCACGCCGATCCGGAACAGGGGGTGGTCGTCCACGACGAGGACGCGCAGGGCGCTCATCCGCCTCACCTCCCCCTCGTCACTCCTGGTGATGGTACGCGGACGCGTTCTCCCGTGCCCAGGCCGCGAAGGTCAGCGGCGGCCGGCCGAGCAGCCGCTCGACGGTGTCGAAGACGACGTGTTCGTGCGGAGCCGACTCGCGCTTGAGGGCGAAGAGGCCGTCGACGGCCTTCGCGGGCCAGCCGTACGTCCGGATCAGCCGCTCTTTCGCGGCGCTTTCGGTTTCCACGACGTACTTCAGCGGCCGGCCGATCGCCTCGGCCAGGATGGCGACCTGCCGCTCGGTGGTCAGGGCTTCGCCGCCGGTGAGCTCGTAGGTCGCGCCTTCGTGGCCGGACGTCGTCAGCACGAGGGCCGCGACTTCGGCGATGTCCCGGACGTGGATCAGCGCGGACGGCGGATCGGTGTCGGGCACGTACACGGCGTTCTCCCCGCGGATCGAGCCTGCCCAGGTGAACCGGTTGTCCATGAAGGTGCCGGGCCGCAGGATCGTCCAGGCCGGCCCGGCTTCGCGGACCGCCCGCTCGGCTTCGGCGTGCGCCACGGTGATCGAGTCTTTCTGTCCGAAGTGGACACCCGTGGTGGACAGCTTGACCAGGTGGGTGACGCCGGCCTGGGCGGCGGCTCGGGCGGTGGCCGCTTCCCGGTCGGCGCTGTGGCCCTGGCTCAGCACGAACACGCGGTCCGCGCCGGCCAGCAGGGCGGGCAGGTCCGAGGTGTCGAGGTCGCCGCGGACCACTTCGGCGCGCGGGTCGATCCGGGCCTTCGCCGGGTCGCGGGTCAGCGCGCGGACGGCGGCGCCGGCGTCGAGCAGGGCGGGGACGAGGTGGCGGCCGACCTTGCCGGTGGCGCCGAGGACGAAGATCATCGAGGTTCTCCTATCGGGAAAGCGTGACGTGGGGGAGTGCGAACGCCGTGACGAGGCCGAGCGCGAGCACGGGCAGCAGCGCGAGGAACACGGTGTGGGTGCCGGCGTGGTAGGCGAAGCCGAGCGCGACCGGCCCGAGGGCCGAGCCGAGCGCGCGGGCGAGGTTGAGGCCGGCGGCGACCGCGCCGCGGTCCGCGGCGGGGGCGGTGTTCTGCGTGGCCATGGCGAGCACCTGCAGGTTCAGCCCGGCCGCGAGGCCGAAGACGACCAGGCAGCCGAGCGCGGCCGGCAACCCGTCCAGGGTGAGCAGGCCGAGCACCGCGAGCAGGCCGAGCGCCATGCTCAGCCGCGGCGCCCAGCGGTACGCGCCGGTGCGGGCGATGACCTTGCTCGCGACGACGGAGGAGACCGACACGGCGAGCGTCATCGGCAGCAGCCGCAGGCCGCCTTCCGCCGGACCGGTGTCGGCCTGCAGGAAGACCGCGATGTAGTTGACCGAGCCGAGGAACGCGAACCCGGCGAGCACGCTGAGCAGCACGGACACGGTGAACGTCCGGTCGCGGAACAGCCGCAGGGGCAGCACCGGCGCTTCGGCCCGCCGTTCGACGACCACGAACACCACGGCCGCGGCCGCGCCGAGCGCGACCGACCACGGCGTGAGCAGGGTGAACCCGGTGATCGCCGTGCCGAGCAGGAGCACGCCGGCGAAGTCGAACGGCGCTTCCCGGCGCCGTCTCGACAGCTCCAGCGGCTTGAGGCAGGCCAGGGCGACGAGCCCGAGCGGCAGGTTGACCAGGAAGATCGACCGCCACCCGGCGACCCCGGTGAGCAGGCCGCCGACGACCGGGCCGGCGAGCGAAGCGACGGCGAAGCAGATCGAGAACCAGCCGAAGTACTTCGCGCCTTCGCGAGGCGTGAACATCTCGCCGAGCGAAGCGCCGACGGAGACGAAGAGGCCGCCGGAACCGGCACCCTGGAGCACGCGCCCGGCGATCAGGAACGCGGCCGACGGCGCCAGGCCGCAGGCCAGCGAGCCGAGCAGGAAGAGGGCGAGCGCGCCCAGGAGCACGCGTTTGCGGCCGAAGACGTCACCGAGCTTGCCGTACAGGGGCGCGGTGGCGCTCCCGGCGAGCAGGTAGGCGGTGGTGACCCAGGCGTAGGCGCCGGTCCCGCCGAACTCGGCGGCGATCCGGGGAAGTGCGGTGGCGACGACCTGGGCGTCGAGCATCGCGAGGAAAACGGACAGGAACAGGCCCGTGAGGGCAGGTTTCAGGGCGCGCGGAGGCGCGATCGTGCTCAAGAGGAAGTCCTTGTTTTCGTCAGAAGGAACGAGAGATACCGGCAGCGCGCGAAAACGCGCCGACGTCGAGTCGGGAAAAGGCTTCATCGTCATCCGCGGGCGGATGCGACCTCTTCGCGCTCGGAAACCACCTCGAATCGTCCCGCTCGCCCGGCCGAACCCGGACGGCGTCCTTACGAAGGAACACTGACGAGGATGACAGTAGACAACTACATGTCAAAAGACAAGTACTTTTGCGGCCTGGGTCAGGGCAGCGGGGTGATCTGGTCGTTGTCCCGCCGTCGCTCGCCCAGTTCGTCCGGGAACACCCACTTCTTGAAGCCCCAGAAGCGGAAGAACATGGCCAGCAGCATGCCGATGATCGAGCCGCTCGCGAAGTCCGCGATTTCCTGGACCAGGAACGTCACGTGCGGGACTTCGAGGTCGAGCACGTACCGCGAGACGATCAGGGGGATCAGGTTGACGCCCACCGCGACGCCGCTGATGACGAAGAACAGCGCCGCTTCGTGGTGCCGCTCGCGCCCGCCGCGGGTCCGGAAGGACCACTCGCGGTTGAGGATGTAGGACACGATGGTCGCGACGATGATCGCGATTGCCTTCGCCGTCGTCGGTTTCGGCTCCAGCACCGTCAGCTTGAGCGTGTACCAGACGCCGTTGTCGACCAGGAACGTCGTGCCGCCCACGATCGCGAACTTCAGCAGCTCCCGGTGCTTGATCAGCACCGAACGCAGTGGCTCCGGCGTGCGCTTGAGCACGGTTTCCACAACGGTCACACCACGCAGTCTAGGAGCACACCGCGTTGACCTGTGGTTCAGGCGGCCCTGCTGTCGCTAATGTCCGGATCTTCGGCGCTTTCGGCGGGCACCGCGCGCGGCCGGCCGGCGGCGTCGGGGAAGACCCACTTCTTGAAGGCCCACCAGCGGAACAGCGTGCCCAGCAGCGTGCCGATGACGATGCCGCTGACGAAGTCGGCCACCTCGACGCCGAACGGGGACAGCCGCGGCACCTGCAGGTCCAGCACGTACCGCGAGACCCACTGCGGCAGCGCGTTCAGGCCCAGTGCGACGCCGCTGAGCAGGAAGAACAGCGCGGCCTCGTGGGCCCGCTCCCGGCCGCCGCGGGTGCGGAACGACCACTCGCGGTTGGCGACGTAGGAGAAAATCGTCGCGACGAGGACGCCGACGATCAGCGCCGTCACCGGGTGGGTCCGCAGCACGGTGAACTTCAAGCCGTAGTCGATGGACATCGTGATCACGAAGCTGATCCCGCCGACGACGGCGAAGCGGAGGAGCTCGCGATGCTTCTTCAGCAGCTCGCGCACCGCGCGGACGCTACCCCGTCAGCCAGCCGAAAACCTTCGCGGGGCTGACTGTCGGCGGCTTGGCCCCCGGTTTCCCGCCGGACCGCGGTGGTGCGCTCGTCGTGGTCGAGGACACCGGCGGCTCGCTCGCCGGCTCGTCGGTGTCCGTCGTCTTCACCGGGGGCTTCGACGGCGATTTCGACGGCGATTTCGTCGGCGTCGGCTTGGACGGGGTCGGCGTGGGGACCGACGGGGTCGTCGGCGTGGGCAGCGGCAGCGGGTCCTTGCCGCACCAGTGGCGCCAGCAGCCGAAGTCCACGATCACCGGCGGTGCCGCCGCCCGGCCGAGCTGCGCGGTGATCGTCACCCGGCCCTCGTCGGGACGGTCCAGCAGCCGCACCCACAGGTTGACGTGCTGGCCCGGCGCCACCGCGCTCTTCGTCGTGCAGCTCGCGCCTTCGTTCGTCGGCGTGCAGGGGAAGCCGCGCAGGCTCCACCACTGCTTGAGCGGGTGGTCGAAGGTGACCGTGACCGGCTTGGTCGTCTCGCCGGTGTTGCGGACCCGCACGTAGACCAGCGGGTGGTGGTTCCAGGGGAAGGCCGACAGCCCGTCGCCCAGTGCTTCGAGGGCCACGGCGTCCGGCGGGAGCTTCACGGTGACCTTGACGCTCACGTCGACGGAGATCTGCACGCCGGCCGTGACCGACGCCTTCACCGTGCCGCCCTCGGCGTCTTCGTCCGCCTGCAAGCGGAAGTTGAGCGTCGCGCTCTGGCCGGGCTGCAGGCCGGCGCCGGTCTTGCAGACGACCGTGCCCTCGCCGCCGGGGCAGCTCACCGAGATCGGGGCGGGGTCCTCGGCGCGGGCCATCGGTGCGCCGCCACCGCCGGTGTCGACCGCGCGCACCCCGCGCGGCAGCTGCATCGCGACGGCCACCGGCTCGGACACGCTGCCGCCGTCGTTGCGCACGGTGATCGGCAGGTTCTTCGCGGCGCCCGGGCTGAGCTCGAGGCCGTCCGGCGGGGTCGTCGCGGACATCGACGGGGGTGCCGGCGCGGGCGGGGCCGGTGCGGGCGGCGGTGCCGGGGCCGGTGGCGCGACCGGTGGCGGGGCGGGCGCGACCGACGGTGGTGCGGGCGGAGCCGGTGGCTGCGGAGCCGGTGGCTGCGGCGCCGGAGGTTCCGGTGGCACGGGCTGCGGAGCGGGCGGCTGCGGCTTCGGGGCCGGCGGTTCGACCTGCTGGGTCGGCGGCACCTGGGCGGCGACCGGGATCTCCTGCGTCCCGCCGCCCGCGGTCAGCGCGATGACGATGGCCGCGACGATCGCCGTGCCCGACGCGGCGACGCCGGCGAACTGGCGGGGCCCTGAGGCGGCGGCCCCCGCACCCGCGCCGGCCTTGCCGCCGGCCGCCGCGGCACCGGCGGCGGCCGCCCCCGCGGTGGCCGCGGTGGCCGCGCTCGCCTTCGCGGCGCCGATGGTGGCGAGGTAGCCCAGCGCGGCGCCACCGAGGACGATCGGGGCGATGATCGCGCGCAGCCCGCCGTTGACGTCGGCCAGCTCCGCGGCCAGCGCCCGGCACCGGTCGCACTCGTCGAGGTGGCTCTCGACCTGGGCGCGTTCGCGCTTGGACAGCCCGTCGCGGGTCCACGCGCCGAGCCGCTCGGCGCAGGCGCGGCAGCGTTCCTCGGCGTTCTCCTGCAGGTGGACCTGCAGGTACGCCTGGCGGAGTCCCTCGCGGGCGCGGTAGGCGAGCGCGGAGACGCCGTTCGCGGTCAGGCCGAGCAGCGGCGCGACCTCGGCGGGGCTCTGCTGCTCGATCTCGGTGTGCCAGAGCACCGCCTGCCAGCGTTCCGGCAGCCGCGCGAACGCCTTGGCGGCCATCGTCCGCTCGAGCCCGGCGACCGCGGTGTCGGAGAACGGCACGGTCAGCGCCTCGGCCGCGGCGCCGCCGACCTCGGTCATGTCCTCGTTGAGGTCGACCCGGCGCTCCTTGCGGGTGCGGTCGTACGCGGTGTGACGGAGCGCGGTCAGCAAGTACGCCCGGAAGGCTGTATCCGGGCCCTTGCCGCCACGGAGCGTGTCGAGGACCTTGGCGAACGCCTCGGACACGAGATCGTCGGCTTCGGAGCTCGAGCGGGCCAGCTGACGGGCCAGATTGCGGGCCGCACCGGTGTGCCGTTCGTAGAGGGTCCCGTACGACGCGATCTTCCCGGAGCGGACTTCCGCAATCAGCTCGGAGTCACTCTTTCCGCTGAGATCGGCGGGAACGGTGGACACGGCACTCCTCGGTCGGCTAGGGCCAGGACCTGCCATTACAGGCCGATCCGGGACGCGAGACCAGTGTGACTGACCCACCCCCGGCGGTCACGTCGTGGTCGGCGTGATGACTCCGACGGCGGAGCAAAATCACCCACCCCCGGCCCGGGCCGGGGAAAAGCTTCACGACAAAAACCGCTGAGTACGCGTCACGGTGCCCTCCGGGGTACGTCCTCATCGTGAAGCAAAAGACAAGATCGTTGCGAACCGGACGAAAGGGGCGGGTGGCGAGTGGATGTTCCGGCTGCGCGACCCGGCTCCGATGACACCCCGCCGACGCAGGCCGAGCGGGACGCCTCCCTGCGCGCGCTGCGGGCCCGCTGGCGTACGGCCAGCCTCGCCGCGGGCTGGCGGTTTCCCAGCGACTGGGCCCTGCCCGAGGTCGACGCCGTCTGCGCGGCGGTGATGGCGAAGGGCCGCGTCGACGCCGCCGAAACCGCGCTGGCCGGGCTGGCCAGGGCCCGGGCGGCGGCCGGTGCGGGGCTCGCGGAGACCCTCGCCGACCTCGCCGCGCTGCACGCCGTGCTCGGCCACGGCGGTGACGGGTTCGTCGCGCCGGACGTCGACGCCACGCCGGCGCGGCTGCTGCGGACCACCGCGCTGGCCTGGGCGGACGTCGCCACCGACCAGCTGGTGCACACCGAGGTCACCGACTCGCTGACCGGCCTGCCCACGGCCGCCTACCTGCGCACCCGGCTCGCGGAGGTCTACCGCGCCGCCGCCGCGCGCGAGCGGCCGGCCGCCGAGGACCACGTGCTGCTCGTCGTCTCGCTCGACCTCACCGCCGTCGCCGGGTTCCCGCGGCTGACCGGGATGATCCTGGTGGCGGACGCACTGCGGACGGTGTTCGACAGCGGGCAGAGCGTCGCTTCGCTGGGGCCGTCCGTCGTCGCGGCCCTGGTCCCGAAAGACGAGCGGGTCGCTTCGCACGGCGTCGCGCTGCGAAGGGCGTTGCACGAGCGGCTGGCGGTCGACACCCAGCTGGCCGACGTGGGCAGACCCCGCGTTTCGGCGGTGCGGCTGCCTGCCACGCACGAGCTGGCCTGCGACCTGCTGGCGCACCTCGCGCGTGCGTAGAACGCCGGAAAAGTCCGGTTTTGCCCGGACCCTTCCGACCGCGACCGGGCCGGTCATGATTTCCTGATGCGGTGACCCGGACCGTATCCACCGACGTCGACGGCGAAATCGCGGGCAGATCCCAGCACCGCCTGGCCCTGCGGAAGTCACTCGCCCGCCTGTCCGTCCGCCCGCGGTCGATCCTGATCCTGTCGGTGATTCCGCTGGTCGCGATCGGGTACGGCATCTGGGGCTGGCAGCACGACTGGGTGCTCGGCGTGGACAGCGCGGTCTACCGGGCGGGCGCGCTGTCGCTGCTGCACGGCGACTCGCTCTACGACGCCAACACCCTGCCCGACGAGCCGTGGTGGGCGCTGCTGCCGTTCACCTACCCACCGACGGCGGCGCTCATCTTCGTCCCGCTCGCCGCCTTCCCGACGCAGATCTCCTGGGGCCTGATCACCGCCGTCTCCCTGGGGGCGATGGCGCTGTCGATCCGGATCGCGATCGGCGCGCTGCCGCGGCCGGCCACCGACGGCCCGCGCTGGTGGGCCTCGCCCGCCCGCTCGACCATCGTGTTCTTCCTGGTCTTCCTCGCCCTCGAGCCGGTGTGGCGGACGATCTTCCTCGGCCAGATCAACCTGATCCTGATGGCCATGATCCTGCTGGACATGCTGGTCATCGGCGCCCGCGGCAGCCGCTGGGGCGGGGTGCTGGTCGGCGTCGCGGCGGCGATCAAGCTGACGCCACTGGTGTTCCTCGGGCACCTGTTCATCACCGGGCGGCGCAAGGACGCGATCCGCGGGTTCGCGACGTTCGTGCTGCTCCAGGGCCTGATGTTCCTGATCAACGCGCACGACGCGGCCAAGTACTGGACCGTCACGCTGCCGGACACCGGCCGGATCGGGCCGGTGCACTGGGCGGGCAACCAGTCGCTGAACGCGCTGATGAACCGGGCCACCGACCTCGCCCCGTGGGCGTCGAAGGCGGCGATGGGCATCGGGTTGCTGCTCGCCATCCCGGCCCTGTGGCTGCTGATGCGCTTCCACCGCAAGGGCCAGACGCTGGCCGCGCTGCTCGTCACCGCGTTCTGGACGCTGCTGATGTCGCCGATCTCGTGGACCCACCACTGGGTGTGGGTGATCCCGCTGATCGTGCTGCTGGTCTCGCGGCTGCCGAAGACCACCCCGAAGACGGCGTGGAAGCGCTGGGTCGGGACCGGGCTGGTGGCGTTCGTGTTCGTCAGCTGCGTGCTGCTGATCCTGCCGAACGGCCGCAACGTCGAGCTGCACTGGAAGGTGTGGCAGAACGTCCTCGGGGACGCCTACATCCTGATGCCGGTCGTCCTGGCCTTCGCGCTCATCCTGCGGTGGGGCCTGTTGCGGCGATCGCGGAAGAAGGCCGCTGCGGACGAGCATGTCGACGTCGAAGCCGGCGTCTGAGGCGCGCACCGGCCGCTACCTCGCCGGGGGTCTCGCACTTCTCGTGCTGGCTCTCGGGGTGGTCGTTTGGCTGGCCGGGTGGCACCTCGGGGCGGACAGCGCCGTGTACCGCGCGGGTGCGATGACGCTGCTGCACGGCGACCCGCTCTACACGCGGGACGTGCTGACCGCGCTGCCGGACTGGGTGCGCCTGCCGTTCACCTACACCCCGGCCGCCGCGCCGCTGTTCCTGCCGCTCGCGCTCGTGCCGTCGGGGCTGGTGTGGGGCGTGATCGCGGTTTTGTCGGTGGTCGGTCTTATGGTCGTCATCACGGTGGTTTCGTCGTCGCCGGGGGGTGCACCGCTTCTGGGAAGAAGCCGGTGGGCGCTGCCGGCGGGAACGGCCATCGCGCTGGCGCTGGAACCGGTGTGGAAGACGCTGTTCCTGGGCCAGATCAACTTGATACTGATGGCGTTCGTGGTGCTGGACGTGCTGGTGCTCTCCCTTCGAGGGGCGCGGTGGGCGGGTGTGCTGATCGGCGTGGCGGCGGCGATCAAGCTGACCCCGCTGATCTTCGTGCCGCACCTGTTCTTCACCGGCCGGTGGAAGGACGGGCTGCGGGCCCTGGGCACGTTCGTGGCGCTCGAAGCGGTGATGTTCGCGGTCATCCCGGTCGACGCGATGCGGTTCTGGCGGGATTCGGCGACCGACCCGACCCGGGTCGGGTCGGTGCACTGGATCTTCAACCAATCGCTCAACGGGCTGGTCAACCGGGCGTCGGCGCTGGCGCCCTGGTCGCTGGCGGTGGCGGTCGGCGTGGCGGCGGTGCTGGCCGTGCCGGCGGTGTGGCTGGTGGTGCGGCTGCACCGGCGTGGCGAGGAGGCGGCCGCGTTGCTGGTCACGGCGTTCTACGGGCTGTTGCTGTCGCCCGTGTCGTGGTCGCACCACTGGGTCTGGTGCGTGCCGTTGCTCACGCTGCTGCTGGTGAAGGCGCGGTGGTGGGCCGCGGCGGCCGTCGCGGTGCTGTTCGTCTCGCAGATCGTGATGCTCGTGCCCAACGGCGGCGACCGGGAGTTCGGCTGGGGCCTGGGCTGGTCGGTCCTGGGGAACGGTTACGTGCTCGCGGCGATCGCGGGGATCCTCGGCCTCGCGGCGCGTGAGCTACGCCTGGTCCGGCGGTCGACCGGCCTGGTGACCGTTTAGGCTGATCGGCGCTATGGACAAACACACCGGTCTGCCCGTCGTGGGCATGGTGGGCGGCGGCCAGCTGGCCCGGATGACCCACCAGGCGGCGATTTCCCTCGGCCAGTCCCTGCGCGTGCTCGCCGCGGGCGAGAACGAAGCCGCGGGGCTCGTCGCCGGCGACGTCACGCTGGGGCACCACACCGACCTCGACGCGCTGCGGAAATTCGCGGCCTCGGTCGACGTGCTCACCTTCGACCACGAGCACGTGCCGGGTGAGCACCTGCTGACGCTGGCGATGGAGGGCTTCGTCATCCGGCCCGCGCCGGCCGCGCTGGGCTTCGCGCAGAACAAGCTCGTGATGCGCGAGATGATGGCGGGCCTCGGCGTGCCGGGCCCGGCGTTCGCCGAGGTGTCCACTGTGGACGACGTGGTGGCGTTCGGCGGCGAGCACGGCTGGCCGGTGGTGCTCAAGGCGTCGACCGGCGGGTACGACGGCCGCGGTGTCTGGATGCTCGACACCGCGCGGCACGCGCGCGAAACCGTGCCGGAGCTGCTGGCCGCGGGCACGGCCCTGCTGGTGGAGGCGAAGGTGGCGATGCGGCGGGAGCTGTCCGCGCTCGTCGCCCGCTCGCCCTTCGGCCAGGGCGCGGCGTACCCGGTGGTCGAGACGGTGCAGACCGGCGGCATCAACACCGAGGTGCTCGCCCCGGCGCCGGGGCTCGACGACTCGCGGGTGCACGAGGCCCAGGACCTGGCGCTGCGGATCGCGGCGACGCTGGACGTCACCGGGCTGCTCGCGGTCGAGCTGTTCGAGACCGACACCGGGCTGCTGGTGAACGAGCTGGCGATGCGCCCGCACAACTCCGGGCACTGGACCATGGACGGCGCGCGCACGTCGCAGTTCGAGCAGCACCTGCGGGCGGTGCTCGACTACCCGCTGGGCCGGACCGACCTGGTCGCGCCCGCGTGCGTGTCGGCGAACGTCCTGGGCGCGCCGGAGCCGCCGGAGATGAGCCCGGACGAGCGGCTGCACCACCTGTTCGCGCGGTACCCGGAAGCCCGGGTGCACCTGTACGGCAAGCAGGAGCGGCCGGGCCGCAAGCTCGGGCACGTCAACTTCACCGGCGAGCGCATGGACGACCTGCGCAACCGCGCGCTGCTGTCGGCGCACTGGCTGTCCCACGCCGTCTGGCTCGACGGCTACGAAATCCACTAGGAGATCAGGTATGGCGCCGCAGGTGGGCGTGATCATGGGCAGCGACTCGGACTGGCCGACGCTGGAGGCGGCGGGCGCGGCCCTGGACGAGTTCGGCGTCGAGTACGAGGTCGGCGTCTACTCGGCGCACCGCACCCCGCAGCGCATGCTGGACTACGCGGCGTCGGCGGCGTCGCGCGGCCTCAGCGTGATCGTCGCGGGGGCGGGCGGCGCGGCCCACCTGCCCGGCATGGTGGCGTCGGCGACGGTGCTGCCGGTGATCGGCGTCCCGGTGCCGCTGAAGTACCTGGACGGCCTGGATTCCCTGCTGTCGATCGTCCAGATGCCGGCGGGTGTCCCGGTGGCCACGGTCTCGGTGGGCGGCGCGCGCAACGCGGGTCTCCTGGCGGTCCGCATCCTGGCGGCGTCCGACGAGGGCCTGCGCGCGAAGATGGCGACGTTCCAGGCGGACCTGGAGAAGCTGGTCCTGGACAAAGACGCGGCCCTGCGCGAGAAGACGGGCCACTGACCGGTCCGATCGAGACGTCCTGTCCGGATTCGCCTCCGGCGCCCGGGAGAACCCGCTAAGGTCCTGCCTCGGTTTCCAGAGTCTTCGGGTTCTTCGAGGGGCGAGAAATGGCGGATTCCCGGCCGGACGACGGCGTCGCGGTGCCTTGGCTCGCCGGGGTGGTCCTGGCGGGCATCGGCGCGGGGCTGGCCGTGGTCGCGCTGACGTTCCCCTGGATTTCGGTCCGGACCGCACCGCGGGCGTCGGCGTTCACGCTGACGGTGACGAGCATCGAGCGGCAGGGCCCGACGTTCGCGGTGCTCCTGGTGCTCGCCGCGGTGGCCGCGGTGGTCGCCTTTGCGGCGGCGCGCAGGCGGGTCGGGATCCGCTGGCTGCTGGTGGTGGTGTGCGCGCCGGTGCCGGCCTTGACGGCGCTGTTCGTCGGATTGCGGGCCAACGCGGCCGACCTGGGCTCAAGGCTGCCGTCCGCGGGGCTGGACCCGGAGCGGGCCCGGCCGGATCTCCTGGTGACCCCGGCCCAGGGCCTGGTTTTCTACACGGCGGGCCTGCTGTTCGTCGGCCTGGGCGTGGCGATCGCGGGCGTCCCGGCGGCCACGCGCATCCCGCTGGCCCCGGCCCCCGGCCCGGCACCGGCACGCCGAACCCCAGCCCTGCGCCTGACGGCGCTGGTCCTCGCGGTCCCGCTCGTGGTGCTGTCCCAGGCATTGCCGTGGTTCGAGATCGACATGACGGAGGGCAACCTCCCGCCGGTCGTCACCGGCTGGCCCGCGATTTATCGAGCGGGGCTGATCGCCACGCTGGTGTTGCTGGTGGCATCAGTCCTGACCACGGGCTGGCGCTGAGCCACGCTGCGCACAACGGCCTTGTACGTGTGCGGCGGCTTGTACGGCGTGCTGTTGATCAACGCATGGTTGCTGTGGGACCCGAGCGGCATCGCGGACCGCATCAGCGCCCAGCGCGACGGGCTGGCGCTGGGCGTGGGCTACTTCGCGGCCCTGGCGGTGGTACCGCTGCTGGCGGTGGTGGTGGGGGCGCGCGTGACGGAGGAACCGGACACCGAGCCGCCGGCCTCGGAGCCTGACGAGGAGCTGGCGGCCGAAGGGCAGGCCGGGCTGGATTCGCGGGCGGAGCGGGAGTCGGAAGCGAAGCCGAAGCCGGCCGTGGAGGCGGCGGCCGAGCCCCAGGCTGGGTCGGTGCCCGGCCTGGAGCCAGCGGCCGAGGCGCAGGCTGGGCCGGAGCCGGGAGCGAAACCGGAAGCGCGGGCCGGGGTGGCGGCATCGCCAGCGCCAGGCGCGAAGCCGGCGGAGCCCAAGCCCGAGCTTGGGCCGGTGCCCGGCGCGGGACCGGCGATCGAGGCGCGGGCACGGCGGGTGCCCGGCGCGGGACCGGCGGCCGAGGGGCAGGTTGGGCTGGATTCGCGGGTGGAGCCGGAAGCGAAGCCGAAGCCGGGCGTGGAGGCGGCGGCCGAGCCCCAGGCTGGGTCGGTGCCTGGCGTGGAGCCAGCGGCCGAGGCGCAGGCTGAGCCGACGCCAGATGCGCGGGCCGGGGTGGAGGCGTCGCCAGTGCCAGGCGCGAAGCCGGCGGAGCCCGAGCCCGATCCCGAGCGCAACCCCGACCCGCAGGCCGATCCCCGAGCCGCGGCCGGCGCACAGCCGACCCAGGAAGGCTCGAAGCCGTGAACCGGAAGCGGAAACCGGTCGTCGCCGGGCGGGCGACCTCGCTTCGGCCCGCTCCGCGGCCCAATCGGGGGCTCGCCTGGTGGCGAGGGCTCGGCCGGGCGCCGAAATGGCTTCTTGCCACCGTTACTCCGCTCGTGCTGGCCGTTGCCGTGCCCGGGGTTGCTCCTCTCGTGGCCGATCGGGCTCGGGATCTCTTCTCCGATGAAGTCCTTTCCGCTCGCGGGGAGAGCTACCCGGAGCTGGTCGCCGGGCAGTACTGGGCCACCGATGCCGTGCTCGGGGAGACCGCGTCGAGCCGGGTTCTCGATGTGGTGCGGCAGCACACCCACGCCCAGCTGGGAACCTCCGGGCAGCAGGTGACCCTGGAAAGCCACCGCGCCGGGCGGATCGACCTCGAGGCCATCACCGCCGTCGTCGAGGAGCGGCGTAAGCCGCTGGGCGGGACGGCCTTCGTCGCCGATCCTCAAGGCAGCGAGGAGACCGCGCTCGTCGAGTTCCGGCTCGATTCCGGAGCCGGCACCGAAATTCCGGCCCTGGTTCCGGGGGACGGCGGCGTTGCGCGGCCCTACCTCTCCGACGGCAAGATCCGGTTCGTCGAACAGGGCAAGCCGGAGCACCTGGTGATCCGCGCGAAGACCGAACGGTGCTTCTGCCTCTGGCGCGTCCGCATCGAGTACTCCTACCGCGGCGGGAAGCACACCCTCGTCGTGCCGCCCGCCGGGCAGCCCGCCTTCACGACCACCGCGTGGGGACCGCACAAGGTCGAGTACAACATGCGCATCGACGACGCTCAGCGGTACGACTGCGTGGCCCAGCCCGAGACCTGCCGGTTCAAGCCCACGTCCTAGCCGAGGTCGCCGATCAGCTGCTGCCGCAGCTCGCGCTTCAGCACCTTCCCCGCCGCGGACACCGGGATCTGCTCGACCACGTGCACCTCCCGCAACCGCTTGTACGGCAGCACCTTCTCGTTGACCGCGGCCATCAGGCCGTCGGCGTCCAGCGACCCACGGGGCACCACGAACGCCACCGGCAGCTCGCCGACCTCGGGATCGGGGCGGCCGACGACCGCGGCCGCCGCGACGCCCGGCATCGTGATGAGCAGCTCCTCGAGCTCGCGCGGGAAGACGTTGTACCCCTTGTACAGCAGCATGTCCTTCTTGCGATCCACAATGGACAGATAGCCGTCCGGGTCGAGGATGCCGATGTCGCCGGTGTGCAGCCAGCCGTCCACCAAGGCCGCCGCCGTCTCCTCGGGGCGGTTGCGGTAGCCGAGCATGATCTGCGGTCCGCGCAGGCAGACCTCGCCCCTCTCATCCGGCGGCAGCGGGTCCTCGCCGCCCTCGGCCGGGACGATCTTGACCTCCGTGTCGAAGATCGGCAGGCCCACCGAGCCGACCTTGCGCGTGCCCGACCGGTACGTCGGCGAGATCACCGCGCCCATCGTCGCCTCGGTGAGGCCGTAACCCTCGGTGACCGCCACGTCGGGGAAGCGTGTGCGCAGCGCGTTGATCATCGTGTGGTTCATCGGCGCCGCACCCGAACCGATCGAGCGGACCGACGACAGGTCGGCGGTGTGGAACGACGGCGTCGCGAGCAGGGCCGCGAACAGTGCCGGGGCGCCGCCGATGGCGGTGATGCGGAGCCGTTCGGCGTCGGCGACGTACGCCGCCGGGTCGAAGCGCGTGTGCAGGACCATCGACGTCCCGGCGAGCACCGCCGCGTTGAGGCCGCCGATGATGCCCATCGCGTGGAACCACGGCGTCAGGTTGATCGCGACGCCGGTGCCCAGCCGTGACGGCCACTCGTCCTCGCTGCCGATCTGGTCGATCGTGACGTCGCCGCGCTCGTCGAGCGCCGGGACCGAGCCGGTGCCCCAGCAGGCGTGCTGCAGCGTGTTGACCACGACGTTGCGGTGCGAGAGCCGCACGCCCTTGGACCGGCCGGTGGTGCCACCCGTGTAGGCGAGGTGGGCGAGGTCCTCGTGGACGTCGAGCTCCACGGACGGGGGAGTCTCCGGCTGCGAAGCGTGGAACGCCTCGAACTCGACGGCGTTCTCCGGCAGGTCGGCGACCGGCTGGACGACGACGGTGAACCGCGCCGGGATCCGGTCGGCGACGCTCGCCAGTGCCCCGGCGACCGGGCCGAACGTCACTACCGCGGCGGCTTCGCAGTCGGTGAGCTGGAAGGCGAGGTCGTCCGGCGGGAGCAGCGGGTTCGCCGGGCTGAAGGTGGCCCCGGCCAGCAGCGTGCCGTAGTAGGCGACCGGGAAGGCCAGGCAGTTCGGCAGGTGCAGGGCCACGACGTCGCCGCGGCCGATGCCGCGTTCGCGCAGGGCGTTGGCGAACCGGCAGGCGGCTCGGTGGGTCTCGGCGAAGGTGATACTGCCGCCGTCGTGGGCGAAGGCGGTCCGGTCGCCCCAGCGCGCGGCACCGGCCGCCAGGATCGATCCGACGGGGACTTCGGGGTAGTCGAGGGTGGCGGGCAGACCGGGCGGCGTCGTGGGCGCGGTGATCGGCATCACCCGACCATACGAATTCTGCGGTCAACGCCACAAGGACGACGCAGGTGAACGAGCGCTAACATCGACGGAACCCCTCCCGACGTTGCAGAGAAGGTGACCGGAAGTGACCGACGGCCTGTACCAGCTTGCCGAGGAGCACGAGGAGCTGCGGGCCGCGGTCCGGGCCCTGGCCGAGAAGGAGATCGCGCCGTACGCGGCGGAGGTCGACGAGAACGAGCGGTACCCGATCGAGGCGTACAACGCGCTGGTCAAGTCGGGGTTCAACGCCGTGCACATCGGTGATGAGTACGACGGCCAGGGTGCCGACGCCGTCGGCGCCTGCATCGTGATCGAAGAGGTGGCGCGGGTCGACGCGTCCGCGTCGCTGATCCCGGCGGTCAACAAGCTGGGGACGCAGCCGATCATCCTGTCGGCTTCGGAGGAACTGAAGAAGCTGGTGCTGCCCTCGATCGCGTCGGGGGAGGCGTCGGCTTCGTACGCGCTCTCGGAGCGCGAGGCCGGGTCGGACACGGCGTCGATGCGGGCGCGGGCCCGGCTCGACGGCGACCACTGGGTGCTGAACGGGACCAAGTGCTGGATCACCAATGCGGGTGAATCGTCCTGGTACACCGTGATGGCTGTCACCGACCCGGATGCCGAAAAGAAGGCCAACGGGATTTCGGCGTTCGTCGTGCACAAGGACGACCCCGGGTTCTCGGTGGGGCCGAAGGAGAAGAAGCTCGGGATCAAGGGGTCGCCCACCCGGGAGATCTACTTCGAGAACTGCACCATTCCGGAGGACCGGATCATCGGTGAGCCCGGGACCGGTCTCAAGACGGCGCTGCGGACGCTTGACCACACCCGGCCCACCATTGGTGCGCAGGCGCTGGGTATTGCTCAGGGGGCGCTCGATGCCGCTGTTGCCTATGTGAAGGACCGCAAGCAGTTCGGCAAGTCGATCGCTGAATTCCAGGGCGTGCAGTTCATGCTGGCCGAAATGGGGGTCAAGATCGAGGCTGCCCGTCACCTGGTCTATGCCTCGGCTGCCGCGTCCGAGCGGGGCGACAAGCGGGCCGGGTTCATGGCTTCCGCTGCGAAGACGTACGCGTCCGATATTGCCATGGAAGTGACCACGGATGCTGTTCAGCTGTTCGGTGGCGCCGGCTACACCCGCGACTTCCCGGTGGAGCGCATGATGCGCGACGCGAAGATCACCCAGATTTACGAAGGCACCAACCAGATTCAGAAGGTCGTCATGGCCCGGGCCCTGCTCAAGGGCTAGATTGATCTTGATCAGGTAACAACCGCTCTGTTGAGGACCAGCAGGCCTGGCGTCATACTGTGGTCAATCCGCCTCAACAGGTGCACGGGGCGCCCGAGGCACAGCCGAACCGGCAGGGTAAGCAGCGACGTGGCGGATGTCGCACGCGTGGTGCGCGATCGGCACCTGCGTATCCCCTGCCGGACCCGCATCGCGGTCATCTACGAGGGGACCAACCAGATTCAGAAGGTGGTCATGGCTCGGGCTTTTGCGTCCCGTTCGTATGGCTGTCTTCCGCTGCCCATGCGGTGAGGATGAGCAGGGCGTCGTGGGATGGGGTGCCCTGCTCTGCGGTCAGGACCATCAGGCGCTGCCCCTCGCCGTCCGGGCTGGCCCAGGTGTCGCAGTCCAAGGTCAGCTTGCCCACCAGGGGGTGGGTGTAGTGCTTGGTTCCGTACGTTGCCGTGTTGACGTGGTGCTCGGCCCACCACCTGCGGAAGTCCGGGTCCTGGACCGATAGGTCGCCGACCAGTCTTGACAGGTCGGGGTCGGCCGCGTCGGGCGCCGCCTCCATGCGGAGGGCCGCTACCGCTTCGCGGGCGTCGTGCTGCCAGTTCTCGTGCAGCTCTCGGACCGCCGGGTTCGTGAACAGCAGGCGCAGGTAGTTGCGCCGGTCCGCGGGGATGTCGCCGAAGTCCGTGAAGAGGGCCGTTGCCGCCGGGTTCCAGGCCAGGATGTCCAGGCGCCTGCCGAGGACCAGCGCCGGGGTGGTGGTGAGCTGGGCGAGCAGCCTGCGCATCGCCGGACGTACGCGCTGCGCGGGACGGCGGCGGCGGGGGAGGGCGTCGGCCCGGCCGGCCAGCTCGTAGAGGTAGCGCTGCTGGTCGTCGTCCAGGCGCAGGGCGCGGGCCAACGTGATCAGCACCGGCGCGGACGCGCGGACGCGGCCCTGCTCCAGGCGGGTGTAGTAGTCCACGCTGATCGCCGCGAGCCGCGCGACCTCTTCACGGCGCAGGCCCGTCACCCTGCGGGCCGTCTCCGGCTCGGGCAAGCCGCAGTCCCGCGGGGTCAGCTGGGACCGGCGGGCCTTGAGGAACGCTCCCAGCGCCCGGGGATCGGAGTCCGGCGTCATGGTCTCCAGTGTCCGTCACCGGCGCCGGTGCGGGGCGCGTGAAGGGGGGCAAGTTCTTTCCCAGGCAGAAACCTGGCTCTCCCGCCCGGGCCGAATCCGCCGGAATGTGGTGGAGCACCAGCAGCACCGTCTCGAGGAGAGCCCCATGGCCACCACCACCGTCCGGTTCGACAGCGCCGGCATCCCGCTCGCCGCCCACCTCCACACCCCGGACACCCCCGCCTCCGGGCCGCGGCCGGCGCTGGTCGTCGGGCACCCCGGCACCGGCGTCAAGGAGCAGACCGCCGGGACCTACGCCCGGCTGATGGCCGAACGCGGCTTCGTCACCCTCGCCTTCGACGCCGCCTACCAGGGCGAGTCCGGCGGCCTGCCCCGCGGGCTGGAAGACCCCGCCCAGCGCGTGGAGGACTTCAAGGCCGCCGTCTCCTTCCTCACCACCCGCGAGGAGGTCGACGCCGATCGCGTCGGCCTGCTCGGCATCTGTGCCTCCGGTGGCTATTCGCTCGCGGCCACCGGCGGCGACCACCGCGTCAAGGCCGTTGCCACCGTCTCCGGGGTCGACGTGGCCCGGCAGTTCCGCTACGGCGCCGACGGGACCCAGGACCCGGCCGTCTTCCAGGGGTTGCTCGGGCTCGCCGCCCAGGCCCGGACCGCCGCCGCGCGCGGGGAGGACCCCGGGGTGCTGACCATGTTCCCCGAGACCGCCGCGGAGGCCGGTGCGCTCGGCGGCCAGCACGGCGTCGAGGGCTTCGAGTACTACTGCACCCCGCGGGGCGAGCACGACCGCTCCGCGAAGTTCCTCGCCTGGCCCAGCGTCGACAAGCTGGCCTCGTTCGACGCCTTCCACGCCGTCCCGCTCATCGCGCCGCGCCCGCTGCTCCAGATCATCGGCACCCGCGCCATCACGTCCTGGATGGCCGTCGAGGTCCACCAGCGCGCCGCCGGCCCCAAGGAGCTCCACTGGATCGAGGGCGCCAGCCACGTCGACCTCTACGACAAGAAGGAATTCATCGACCCCGCCGTCGAGAAGCTCGCCGCCTACTTCGGCGCGGCGCTCTGACTGCCGAAGGAAATTCACTCACCAGGGGGAGGTTCGGGCAGGCTACTCGCGCGTTAAACGTGCGGTGACGCGGATCACCATCGGTTCACAGAGAGGTGAAGCGGATGGGCGCAACGACGCGCAGGTGGCTCACGGCGGCCGCCGCCATGGTGGCGGCACTCGCATTGGGGGCGGGGTCCGCTCAGGCGGCGGAAGCGGAACCGACCGGGCCCGTGCAGCCGAACATCCTCACGGCGGCGCTGTACTCGCTCGGCGCGCCCAGCATTGCGCCACCGGGGGCGAACGACTGGAACTGCCGGCCGAGTGAGCGGCACCCCAACCCCGTTCTCCTCTCAAACGGGACCACCGCCAACGCCTACGAGAACTGGGCCAACCTCTCGAAGAAGCTCGCCGACGCCGGGTACTGCGTCTTCGCCGGGAACTTCGGCGGGGCGCCCGGGAGCTTCCTGCAGACCGTCGGGCCGATCGCCGACACCGCGAAAGCGCTTGCCGCCTTCGGGGACAAGATCCTGGCGCGGACCGGCGCGAGCAAGCTCGACGTCGTCGGGCACTCGCAGGGCGGGATGAACGTCCGGTACTGGATCAAGTACCTCGGGGGCGCGGACAAGATCAGCCGGCTCGTCGGGCTGTCGCCGTCCAACCACGGGACCGATCTCTTCGGGCTGCTGAGCACCCTCGAGCTGATCCCCGGTGTCCCGGCCGCGCTCGGGACGGTCTGCCAGTCCTGCAACGAGCAGGCCGTCGGCTCGGACTTCCTCACCGACCTCAACGCCGGCGGGGAAACCGTGCCCGGCATCCAGTACACCGTCATCCAGACCCGCTACGACGACGTCGTGACGCCGTACGCCAGCGCCTTTCTCAAGGCCGCTTCCAACGTGAAGAACATCCTGCTCCAGAACGTCTGCGGGCTCGACTTCACCGACCACCTCGGCATCACCTACGACCCCGTCGCCCAGGGACTGGTGCTCAACGCGCTCGATCCGGCGCACGCGAAGACGCCGCCCTGCGTGTTCGTGCCGCCCGTCATCGGCTGAGTTTCGCCACATGAGACATAACCCACCGCCGGGGCGGATTTCCGCTCCGGCGGTGTCACTCTCGAAGCATGTATTGGCCGGTTCCGGCGTCCTGGACGCCCCACGACGAAGCCGAGCTGGTCGCCGGCTGGCGGCTGTGGCTCGAGCTGTCCGATCGCGCCTGGCCGACCGCGGCCTGGGACGGGACCCCGGCCGGCGCCGTCCGCCAGCTGCGTGACCTGCTCGCCGCGTGCGACGAGATCGAGACCGCCTACCGGGCGGCCGCCGATGCGCCGTCGCCGGGGTTCCTCAGCCTGACGCAGGGGCTCGCCGTCACGGCGGGCTCGGCCATCTCGCTGTGGTTCGACGACTTCGACCAGCTCGACGGCGAGCGCGCGACGCTGCTGCACGAAGACCTCGCCCGGTTCGCCGAGCAGGCGGAACAGGTGCTGACGCTGCTCGCGGTCAACGGCGGCTGGGCCGGCCTCGACGAGGTGCGGCGCCGCCCCGCCTGACGTCGCGGCGGAGTCCACATGCGACGGCCCGTAGTCGGGCGGTCGCGGATCCGGCCCCGCTCGTCCCAACGCCGCAACGACGTTGCCCCACTCGGCCCAGCCGATCATGAAGCTGACTGGGTACCCAGAAGGCATGAACCGGACAGAGGCCACCGCCGAACGCGGCGAGAAGAGCAACACCGCACAACTGCTCGGCCGCGCCGGCATGGCGTGCTACGGCGTTGTGCACCTCGTCATCGCCTACCTCGCGCTGCAGGTCGCCTTCGGTGACAGCGAGCAGGCGGACCAGAAGGGCGCCCTGCAGCAGATCGGCTCCACGGCGTTCGGCCAGATTCTGCTCTGGATCGTCGCCGTCGGCCTGATCCTGTTCGGGCTCTGGCAGTTCCTGATGGCCGCCACCGGGTACGACTGGGTCAGCGGCGGCAAGCGGACACGCAAGCGGATCGGCGCGGCCGCGCGCGGCGTCGTCGTGATCCTGCTCGGCGTCACCGCCATCCGCATCGCCACCGGTAGCGGGGGCGGCGGGTCCAGCAACGAGAAGCAGCAGGAGTTCACGGCCAAGCTGCTCCAGCTGCCGGCCGGGCCGGCGCTGGTCGTGATCGCCGCCGCGTGCGTGCTCGGCGTCGCCATCGCCGCGGGCGTCAAAGGTGTGAAGAAGAAGTTCCTCGAGGACCTGAACACGACGGAGCTGCCGGGGAAGACCAAGCGCTGGATCGGCTGGATCGGTACCACCGGCTACCTCGCCAAGGGCGTCGTCCTGGCCATCGTCGCGATCCTGCTGGCCATCGCCGGGTTCACGGCCGACCCGAACAAGGCCGGCGGCCTGGACGCCGCACTCAAGACGCTCTCCGCCCAGCCCTTCGGCACCGTGCTGCTGATCGTCGTGGCGCTCGGCCTCGCCGCGTTCGGCGTGTACTGCTTCGGTGCGGCCAGGGCGCACAAGCGCTGAGACGGTGCCTGTCGGTTTCCTGTCGATCACCGTCCGGAGCTTCGGGTTCGGGTGCCCAGTGCCCTACTTTGGGTCGGGTCAGTTGAATATTCACCTACCCGGGAGCTGAAACCGATGTTCGGACGATTCAAGGACGTGGCCCTGTTGCTGGGGAGGATCGGCGTCGCGGTCGTCTTCCTCGCACACGGGCTCCAGAAGTGGAACAACGGCATCGACGGCACGGCGAAGTTCTTCGAGATGTCGGGCATCCCGCTGCCCACGGCCGCCGCGATCTTCGCGATGACCGTCGAGATCCTCGGCTCGGTCGCCTTCATCGTGGGCTTCCTGCTGCCGCTCGTCGGCATCGGCTACGTCGTCATCTCGGTCGGCGCGCTGCTGTCGGTGCACATCGACAACGGCCTGACCGGCCAGGGCGGCTACGAGCTGGTCCTGGTGCTGGCGCTCGCCGGGCTCGCGCTCGGCTTCAACGGTGGCCGGCTCTCGCTCGACCACCTGCTGTGGGGCCGCAAGCGCGCCCGCCGCGACGCCGAGGTCGGCGAACTGCAGAACGCCTGAGTCCCCAGTCTGCCGCGGCTGGTCGTGAGTGGTAAGGCGGGTTAGAACCCGCCTTACCACTCACGACGGCTGCGGCAGACTGCGTTACGCGGGGAGGTCCGCCGTGGTGCGTTCGGCGTCACGGCGGGCGGCGAGTTTCGCCGGGTCCGCGTTGCTGATGTGGACCAGGTGGGCGCCCGCGGCCAGGGGGACGAGCAGGCCGTCGAGGATGCCCTCCGGGCCGCTCCAGTCCCGGGTCGACAGCACCCGGTCGGCCGCGGTGAGGCCGAGTTTCGCCGCACGGGCCCTGGCTTCGGCCAGCACCTCGTCCACAGTGGACTCGAACAGCGCGGCGGTGGTGCCCGGGATCGGGAAGAGCGGGCGGTACTGGTCGCCCGCCAGCCGGGACTCGGTCAGGTAGTCGAACGCGCCGCCGCCCGGCGGCTCGGCGAGGCCGCGGCCCATCGGGTCCAGCGTCACGACGGCGGTGGCCGCCGCGCCGGTCGGTTCCGGGTCGTCCGGCCCGACGAACGCCACCCGCGCGCCGGCGCCCTCGGACACGACGCGCGCCCCGCACCACCACGCCCCGAGCAGCACGCCGACGGTCTGCCAGTGCGCCGGGAGCTGCACCGCCACGGCGTCGCCCGGCTCGACGTCGAACTCCTCGGTCAGCCAGTTGGCCGTCTTCGCCGCCCAGTTGGCGGTGGTCGCCACGGACAATTCGACGCGGCTGCCCAGCTGGTCGTCGTAGTGGGTGATCAACGGTTGGGCGGCCGGCAGCGGGCGCAGCAGCTCGTCGGTCAGGCTCATGGGGACAAGGCTAAAGCGCGGACCGCGCGCGGCGCCGGTTGACACCGGATGATCGACCTCAGTACGTTTGCTTTGAAAGCAAACCTATCTCGGAAGCTGGGGAGCACCATGACCATTCTCGTCACCGGGGCCACCGGACACATCGGGCACGCGGTGGTCGACGCACTCGTCGCCGCAGGTCAGGACGTCCGCGCGTCGAGCCGGGACGCCGCGAAGCTCGACGTGCCGGACGGCGTCGCGAAGGTGAGCGCGGACCTGGAGGACGCCTCGACGCTGCAGCCCGCGCTCGACGGCGTCTCCGCGGCCTTCCTGTACACGCGGCCGCAGGGCATCGAAGGGTTCGTGAAGGCGGCCGAAGCGGCCGGCGTCCGGCACGTCGTGCTGCTGTCGTCGGCCGCGACGCTCGAACCGGATGCCGCGCAGAGCCGGATCGCCGGGCTGCACCGCGCGGTCGAGCAGGCCCTGGCCGCGGGGGCGTTCGCTTCCACGGCGTTGAACCCGGGCGCCTTCGCGACGAACACGCTGGGCTGGCGCACGGACATCGCGGAGGGCGTGGTCCGCACGGCGTACCCGGACTCGCGGACGGGGGCGATCCACGAGCGGGACATCGCCGACGTCGCGGCCCGGATCCTGATCGACGGCTCACACGACGGGAAGTCGCTCGCGCTGACCGGCCCGGAGCCGATCTCGTTCCGCGAGCAGGCCGCGGTGCTCGCGGACGTCCTCGGCCGGCCGCTGCCGGTCGAAGAACTGACCAAGGACCAGGCGGTCGAGCGCATGCTGGCGCTGGGCTGGCCGGCGGACGTGCCGGTGTCGGTCCTCGGGGCCTGGGAGCGGACGACCCGGGAGCCGTCGCTGGTGACGGACGTGGTGCGCGAGGTGACCGGCCACGCGCCGCGGACGTTCCGGCAGTGGGCGGAGGACCACCGCGCCGACTTCAGTTGACGCAGGGAACTCCGGGCGAGTCCCGGAGCAGCGGCGCCGCGGCGGGGGCGGCGCCGCTGCCCGCGCCGCCGCCGGTCGTGGCGGTGGGGGCGGCCGCCGAGTCGCCCGAGCTCCCGCCGACCGGGGGCTGCCCGGGTGCCTGGGCCGCGGCCGGGGCCGGGCGGCCCGCCAGGCCGGCCACGAACCCGCGGACCGCCGTCAGGTCGATCTGCACGATGCTCTGCCCGTCTTGGCTCCGGCCGTTCGCCGTGATCACCGGGATCGTCGCGAACGTCAGCTCACCCGAGGCGATCCCCCTGGCCTGCTGCGCGAACTGCAGCAGGTCGAGGCCCGGGTCCAGGGTCAGCGAGCGGTGCACCGCGTCCATCAGGTCGTTCAGCGTGCCCGGGCTGGTCAGGGTGCCCGCCGAAAGCAGCTGGTGCAGGGCCGAGGACAGGAACGCCTGCTGCCGCACGATCCGGTCCAGGTCGCCGCGCGGCAGGTTCTTCCGCTGCCGGACGAACGACAGCGCCTCGCCGCCCGAGACCGTCTGCTGGCCGCGGCGGAAGTTCGCGCCCGAATCCTTGTCCTCGGTCGCGTGGTTCAAGCACACCTTGACGCCGCCGAGCGCCTCGGTCAGCAGGTAGAAGCCCAGCAGGTTGATTTCCGCGTAGTGGTCGATCCGCACCTGCGTCAGGTCCTGCACCGCCTGCACCAGCACCCGGCGGCCCTCGGTGTCGGAGTCGCGCTCGATCTTCGCCTGGTCGCGCTCGCCCTGCCCGCGCAAGGCCTGCGCGAAGTGCGCCTTCGCGATGCCGTACGCCGAGTTGATCTTCGCCTCGCCGCGGCCCGGGATGGCCGTCCACGTGTCGCGCGGGATCGAGACCGCCGACGGCTTGCCGCCGTTCTTCGGCACCCGCAGCAGGATCATCGTGTCCGTGTTCACCGCGCCGTCGTTGGCCTCGGTGCGCAGCTGCCGGAGCACCCGCGCCGGCAGCGCGTTGCCCTGGGCGTCCGTGCGCGCGTCGCTGCCGACGAGCAGGATGTCCTCCGCGCCGTCGTCCGCGGGCGGCGGCGCGGGCTCGCCGGCCCGCGGGGTGAGCGCGTCGGTCGTCGGGACCGTGCTCTGCAGCTGGTCCTTGGTGACGTAGACGTAGCCGCTGGCGCCGAGCGCGAGCAGCGACACCAGGCCGACCGCGACCCGGCGGCTGACGCGGCCCACGCGACGCATCCTCGACGGCGGCGCACCGGGAACCGGCCGCGGAACCGGCGACGGCTTCCACTCGTCGCTTTCCGTCACCGAAACGGCCGTCGCCTCCGGTTTTTCCTGCTCGTCTGCCACGCCGGCCTACCTCCCCCGAACACCCTGCGTACCCAGTCTAGTTGACGCAGGGAACGTCGCCCGCCGTGATCGGCGGCGCGGCGGGGGTGGACGCCGGCGGCGCGGTGGCCGTCGGCTTGGCCGCCGTCGACGTCGGCGCGCCACCCGGGCCGGCGGCCGAGTTCCGGAGGTCCTTGCCCAGCAGCACGCGCACGTGCCCGGCCGGGACGTCCCGGTCCGGCTCGGCCTGCGCCGCGGTGCCCAGCGCCTGCTTGACCAGGCCCAGCGCGGTGTCGTCGGCCGGGTTGTACCGGACGACCGTGGTGTTGCGGACGCCCAGCCGCTGGTCGGCGGCGAGCGTGAAGCCCTTGCTCTGCAGCATCGCGTGCGTCTGGCCGGCCAGCGACGGCGCGCCCGAGCCGTCGAACAGTTCGACCGTGACGGCGTTCGCGCCGGGCAGCTGCGCCGGCGTCTCGCCCGCCGGAGTGCTGCCGTCCGACGTCAGCCGCGCCACCTCCGCCGCCACCTGGGCCGGGTCGACACGCAGCACGTCGGCGCCGCCGATGGTCGCGTTGCCCAGGGTGGGAATGGTGTGGAACTCGATGTTGCCGCCGGTCAGGCCGCGCATCTGCGCGGCGAACTCGGTCAGGTCCCAGCCCTGCGACAGCACGACGGACTTCTTCACCGCCGACACCAGGTCGGCGATCTTCACCGGGCTGGTCAGCACGTCGGTCGAGAGCACCTTGCGGGCCAGGCCGGAGAGGAACGCCTGCTGGCGGGCGATCCGGTCGAGGTCGTAGTTGGGCAGGCCGTAGCGCTGGCGGACGAAGGCGAGCGCCTGCACGCCTTCGATCGTCTGGCGGCCGCCCGGCAGGTCGACGCCGGACTTCGTTTCCTTGACCGGCCCCTTGAGGCAGACCTCGACGCCGCCGATCGACTTGGTGATCTCGTAGAAGCTCGCCAGGTTGACCTCGGCGTAGCGGTCGATCATGCCCGGCTTGCCGATGAACTTCTCGAGCGTGGCGATGAGGTTCTTCCGCCCGGCGACCTTCGCCTGCTTGTCGGCTTCTTTGAGGTCGGTCATGCCCTGGCGCTGCAACGCCCGGTAAGTGTCCGTGTACGCGTAGACGAACGCGCTGTTGAGCTTGTGCTTGCCGAAGCCGCCGGCCAGTTCCACCCACGAGTCGCGGGGGAACGAAACCGCGATCGCGTGCTTCCCGTTCTGGGGAATGTGCACGAGGATCATGGTGTCGGTGTTCAGTTCGCCGTCGGAGACGCCGGCGTGCAGCATGTCCAGCACCTCGCGCGGCAGCGGGTTGCCCTGCGCGTCGGTGCGGCTGTCCTGCCCGACCAGGAGGATGTCGACCGCGCCGTCGAGCGGCTTCGCGTGCGCCTCGGTGTCGGCGAAGACGTTCGTGGTGGTCAGGCCGGTGTTGGGATCGCCGATGTACTGCCAGCCGTACCAGGTCAGGGCCAGAACGGCCACCGACAGCAGGGAAAGCACGGCCTTGCCGCCGCGGCGGGCGACGAGGGCGGCACCACGGCCGGTGTGCTGCCCCCGGCGCGCCGGGATGGTCGGCGCAGCCTGCTCGGTCACGCGCTTCCTCCCCTGTGACCCCGTGCTTCCCCCAGGACACCAGTGTGCCTCCATTCAAGACTCTACTGAGGCTGTTGTAGGACCTCCGTAGGCTGGGGGGCGGATGACCCCGTCCGGGGGTGCGAGGAAAGGCGTGGAGATGCGGGTCCTGGTCACCGGTGGTGCCGGCTTCATCGGGTCGCACTACGTCCGGCAGGTGCTGACCGGCGCCTACCCGGCGTTGCGCGACGCCGAGGTGGTGGTGCTGGACAAACTCACCTACGCGGGCAACGAGGCCAACCTGGCCCCGGTCGCCGCCGACCCGCGGCTGCGGTTCGTCCGCGGCGACATCTGCGACAACGCGCTCGTCACCGAGGTGATGACGGGCGTGGACCTCGTCGTCCACTTCGCGGCGGAGTCCCATGTGGACCGCTCGATCCTCGGGTCGGCCGACTTCGTGCTCACGAACGTGCTCGGCACGCAGAACCTGCTGCAGGCGGCCGTGGAAGCCGGCGTCGGCAAGTTCGTGCACGTGTCCACCGACGAGGTGTACGGCTCGATCGAGCACGGTTCGTGGACCGAAGACCACCTGCTGGAGCCGAATTCGCCGTATTCGGCGTCGAAGGCGTCGTCCGACCTGGTGGCGCGGTCGTTCTTCCGCACCCACGGGCTGCCGGTGTGCATCACCCGGTGTTCCAACAACTACGGTCCGTACCAGTTCCCGGAAAAGGTCATCCCGCTGTTCGTCACCAGCCTGCTCGACGGGGGGAAGGTGCCGCTCTACGGCGACGGGCTCAACGTCCGCGACTGGCTGCACGTGGACGACCACTGCCACGGCATCCAGCTGGTCGCCGACGGCGGGCGGCCGGGCGAGATCTACAACATCGGCGGCGGCACCGAGCTGACCAACCGTTCGCTGACCGAGAAGCTGCTGGAGGCGGTCGGCGCGAGCTGGGACAGCGTCGAGCCGGTCGAGGACCGCAAGGGGCACGATCGCCGGTATTCGGTGGACATCACCAAGATCCACGAGGAGCTGGGGTACGCTCCGCGCGTCTCTTTCGAGGACGGCCTGGCCGAGACAGTGGCCTGGTACCGGGACAATCGTGCGTGGTGGGAGCCGCTGGCCGCGCGGGCCGCGCTGAAGAAGTAAAGGAATGTCTGTGCCGCTGACGGTACTCGTGCCCGGGGGTTCCGGGCAGCTCGGCCGGGATCTCGCCGCGCTGGCGTCCCCTTCGGTGGACGTCGTGGCCCCCGGTTCCGCCGAACTGGACGTGACGGCGACGGGCCAGGTGCTGGCCGCGGTCGGGGCGCTGGCCGAGCGGGCCCGGGAAGCGGGCTCGGCGCCGGTGGTGATCAACGCGGCGGCGTACACGGCGGTCGACGCGGCGGAGACCGACGAGGAGCGCGCGTTCGCGGTGAACGCGGACGGGCCGCGCGTGCTGGCGGCGGCGTGTGCGTCCCGGCGGGTGCCGCTGATCCACGTGTCGACCGACTACGTCTTTTCGGGTGACGCATCCCAGCCGTACGAGCCTTCCGACGAGCTGGGGCCGCGCAGTGCGTACGGCCGCACGAAGGCGGCGGGTGAGGACGCGGTACTCGGGTCCGGGGCGGCGTCGTGGGTGGTGCGCACCGGGTGGCTCTACGGGCATGCCGGCTCGAACTTCGTGAAGACCATGGCACGGCTGGAATCTTCGCGGGACACGTTGTCCGTTGTGGACGATCAGATCGGCGGTCCCACGTGGACGGCCGACCTGGCCGCGGGACTTCTCGAGCTGGCTTCGCGGGTGGCCGCCGGTGACGGGCCCGAAGCGCGGATCCTGCACTGCACGAACGCGGGTGCGGTGAGCTGGTGCGGGTTCGCGCAGGCGATCTTCAAGCACTTGGGTGCGGACCCCGCGCGGGTCCGGCCGTGCACGTCGGCGGAGTACCCGCAGGCGGCGGCCCGGCCGGCTTACTCGGTGCTGTCCCCGTCCTCCTGGAAGGAAGCCTGGCTGACGCCGCTGCGGTCGTGGGAAGAGGCGCTGGCCGCCTACTTCGCGAGCGCCAAGTAGGCCAGCGTCATCTCGGCCGTTTCGGCGGCCCAGGTGGTCCAGTCCAGGTCGTCGGGCCAGTAGCGGCACGTGGCCGCGCGGTGCACGCAGGCGCCGATGACGGTCCGCGCGGCGGTCCGGACGGCCTGGCCGTCTCCCGCGGCCTCGACGAAAGCCTGCTGGATGCCGGCGAGGGCCTGGAGGCCGCGTTCGCGGCCGTCGGCGCGCTGGCCGTCGAGGAGTTCGGAGAAGATCCGGTCGTGGGCGGCGAAGGTGCCCGCCAACGCCCGGGTGAACGCGCCGACGACCGCGCGCAACCCGGGCGCCGAGTCGCGGAGTGCTTCGTCGACGCTCGCCTCCAGGCGGCTGAGCAGCTGATCCTTCACGGCGAACAGGAGCTGGTCCTTGCCGGCGAAGCGGCGGTAGATCGCCCCCACCGACAACCCCGCCTGCTCGGCGACCGCGCCGATCGTGAACTCCTCGTGGCCGCGTCGGCCGAGCACGTGCTCGGCCGCGGCCAGCACCTTCTCCAGGGACGCCCGGCTGCGCGCCTGCTGTGGGGTGGCAGCATGGTGAGCATCGAGGTGCGGAACGCCTACGTCGACTTCCCGATCTTCGACGCCAAGACCCGGTCGATGAAGAAACGGGTGCTCGGCAAGGTCGGCGGGAAAATCGGCGGACCAGCCAAAACGCCGATCATCGAAGCCCTGCAGGACATCACGCTGTCCTTGGCCGACGGCGACCGCGTCGGGCTGGTCGGGCACAACGGCGCCGGCAAGTCCACGTTGCTGCGGCTGCTGGCCGGCATCTACGAGCCGACGCGGGGCCGCACCCGGGTCGCCGGGCGGATCGCGCCGGTGTTCGACCTCGGCGTCGGGCTGGACCCCGAGGTCTCCGGCCGCGAAAACATCCTGATCCGCGGCTTGTTCCTCGGCATGAACCGCGCGCAGATGGAGAAGCGCATCGACGACATCGCCGAGTTCACCGAACTCGGCGACTACCTCCACCTGCCCCTGCGCACCTACTCGGCGGGCATGCGCGTCCGGCTCGCGCTCGGCGTCGTCACCACGATCGATCCCGAAATCCTCATCCTCGACGAAGGTCTCGGCGCCATCGACGCGGCCTTCCTCGCCAAGGCCCGCGAACGACTGGTCGACCTCGCCTGCCGGTCCGGGATCCTCGTCTTCGCCTCGCACTCCGATGAACTGCTCGGCGAACTCTGCACCGACGCCCTGTGGATGGACGAAGGCCGGATCCGCCGGAGCGGCTCGCTCGGCGACGTCCTCGCTGCCTACAAAGGGTCAGTGCCGGCCTGAGGCCAGCCGGTACGCGCCGACCGTCAGCTCCGCGCACGTGCGCCACGTGAAGTTCGCGGCGTGCGCTCGCCTCGACGCCGACGTCGCCACCGCGTGCGGGTCCGTCACCGCCGTCCGCAACGCCGCCGCCAAGCCGTCCACGTCGCCGTAGGGGACCAGGCTCGCGCACTCGCCCGCGACCTCGCGCAACGCCGGGATGTCCGTGCAGACCACCGGGACGTCCGAGGCCATCGCCTCCAGCACCGGCAGCCCGAACCCCTCGTCGCGCGACGGCAGCACCAGGGCCGAAGCGCCGGCCACCACCGTGCGCAGGTCCACATCGGACAGATAGCCGGTCTGGCACCTCCGGGGACCGCGCGGGAACGGGCCCGGGCCCGCGAACACGAGGTCCGGCAGGTCCGGCGCCGAGTCGTGCGCCCGGGTCAGCCAGTCCAGGCCCTTCCGGGGCCCCGCGGCCCCGGCGAACAGCAGATACCGCGCCGGCAGGCCCAGGCGGGCCCGGCGCTCGTCGTCCGGGGGGCGGGCGGTGAACCACGCCGGGTTCACGCCCAGCGGCGTCACCACGATCTTGTCGCGGGAGACGTCGAGGCGCTCCGCCACCGCGTCCGCCACCGCCGCCGTCGGGGTGCAGATGACGTTCGCGCGGCGGGCGCCGCGGCGGACCAGGACCGGGAGGTCCTTGTCGCTCGGGGCGAGCTCCTCCGGGTTGTCCAGGAAGGCCAGGTCGTGGATCGTCACCACGCCGGCCGCGCGGAAGCGGCCCGGCAGCACGAAGTTCGTGCCGTGCACCACGTCCGTCGGACCGGCGAACACCTCCACCGGCGGGAAGTCCGAACGCAGCCACGCCATCCGCAGCAGCCGCGCCGCCACCGGCATCCCGCGGGCGCGGGCGCCGTACGGGAGCACGTGCCGCAGTCGCCGCCAGCCGCGCAGCGTGAACGCCACCGCGCGCGTGTCGACCTCCGGGATCGACACCAGCTCTTCGATCAGCGCGGACGTGTACCGGCCGATCCCGGTGCGCGCGCCGAGCAGCGGGGTGCCGTCGAGGAGGACGCTCAGTGACCTAGCCACGGCGGAGCCGTTGCTTCGCGACCTTCAGCGCCCGGCCGCCCACGCGCCGCACCAGCTCGCGCGGCCCGCCCGCGTCGAGGTACTCGCGGATCAGGTCCACGTCCCGCCGCAGCACGGCCCGGCCGCGGACCGGCGGGGTCGTCACCAGGTCCGCCGAGCCGGGCAGCCGGTCGGCCGCCGGCCGCGGGTCGCGGCAGAACTCCACCAGCGGCTTCAGCACCTCGGGCCACGCGAACCGCTGCGCGACGACGGCGAGCCGCTCGACGCAGCCCGCGGCGAACTCCTCGTCGTACAACGCCTTTTCGAGCGCGTCGGCCAAGGCGGCGTCGTCTTCGGCCGGGACGACGACGCCGAGCCGTTCCGCCCGGATCAGGTCGGCGAACGCGTCGCCGTCGGTGGTGACGATCGGCAGCCCCGCCCACAGGTAGTCCAGGACGCGGGTGCGGAACGCGAACGTCGTCTCGACGTGCTCGTAGTGCGTGGTGACGCCGCAGTTCGCGTCGAGCAGCCAGTTCTGGCGCTCGTGGTAGGGCACCCACTGCTCGTTGAAGTAGACGTGCTTGCCGGTCAGCCCCAGCGAATCCGCGAGCCGGATCGTCCGGGTGCCGATGTCCATCTCGGCGACTTCGGGGTTCGGGTGCTTCATCCCGAGGAACACCAGCCGGACGTCGCCGCGGCGACGCCGCAGCTTCTCGATCGCGCGGACCAGGGTCAGCGGGTCGAACCAGCTGTACACCCCGCCCGCCCACAGCACGACGTGGTCGGTGCCGCCGATGCCCAGCGAGGAGCGCAGGCCCGGCCCGGTGCGCACCGGCGGCTCCGGCGACAGGCCGAAGGGGACGACCGCGAGCAGCGACTGCGTCGTCGGGTCGGCGTCGTAGAGACGCGGCGAAAGCCGGCCGGTCGCGGCGAGGTGTCCCAGCCAGAAGTGCCGCTGCCGCTCGGAGGCGCAGAGGAAGAAATCACCGCGCTCGATCTGGGCGTCGAGGACGCGGGTGACCCCGGCGAGGTCGGCCGCGCGCTGGTCGTCCGCCACCCCCTTGCCCTGCTCCAGCAGCTCCAGGTGCATCGGGTCGTACAGGTCGGCGACGACGATCTTGCCGCGGTGCTGTTTCTTCAGCGACGGCGCCAGCTCCAGCACGTGCCCCTGCAGGACGATCACGTCGGCCCAGGCGATCGGCGCGTCCAGCTCGCGGTGCTTGCCCGCGCTCACCCGGAACGGTGCCGGGGGCGGCGTCGCGAGGGGATTGGTGGTGACGAGGTGGACGTCGTGTTCGGCGGCGAGCGCGAGGGCGATGTTCCAGGCGCGGATCGCCGGGCCCGCCATCCGCTCGGTGAGCGCGTCGCCGGTGATCACCAGGATCTTCCGGCGCTGCCCGAACGCCTTCTCGATGCCGAACGCCTCGACGAGGATGTCGTGCGCGGCCAGGTAGCGCGGGAGCGGGTACGCGGGCTCCAAAGCCTTGCGCAGCAAGGGAAGCAGGTCGGCGTCGGTGCGGACGCGGGCGGCCTGCTCGGCCGCGCGGGACGCCGCCAGCGACGGCAGCTGCTCGACGAACTGGTCGATGGCCAGCAGCCCGGCGAGCGTGGTGCGGGGGATGGCGACGTCGCCGGACTCGATCGGGCCTGAAGGAGCACCGCCGCGTTCGAGGTCGAGCTGGGTCGCGTCCAGCTCGCCGCGGGCGGTGGCCCGGCGCACGGCCAGGGCGAGCGCCGCGGGCAGCGCGCGGGCCAGGGTCTCGTCGGAGAGGTTCTTGTACAGCGCGGCCAGGGCGTTGCGCTCCAGCAGGAACGTCTCGCGGCCGGTCTCGGGTGCGTCGACCGCCGCCATCGTCCCGTGGTGGCGGTGGAACGCCTGCGACGCCGGGACGTACCGGACGCGCCAGCCGCGCAGGTTGAGCCGCCAGCCGAGGTCGACGTCCTCGTAGAACATGAAGAACCGCTCGTCGAAGCCGCCGAGCTCGGCGAACACGCTCGCCCGGACGAACAGCGCGGAGCCGGTGCCGAACAGGACGTCCTTCGCGACCTCGTGCTCGGCGGCCGGGACGTCTTCCAGGGGCGAACCGGCGTGGCGCTTGTAGCCCATGCCGAACCAGGTCAGGCCGCCGTCGACGAAGTCGGTGCCGGTGCCGTCCCAGTCGAGGACCTTGCTGGCCACCGCGGCGACGCGGGGCTGGGCGCGCAGCTCGGCGACGGCGGCGGAGACCCAGCCGGGCGCGGGGCGGGCGTCGTTGTTGAGGAAGCCGAGGACCGTGCCTTTCGCGTGCTTAGCACCGAGGTTGCAGCCGCCGGCGAAACCGGTGTTGCGACCGGCCTCGACGACCTGGGCCTGGGGTACGGCGTCGCGGATGCGGGCGGCTTCGGCTTCGTCGGCCGAGTTGTCGACGCAGATCAGCTCGAGCTCGGCGTAGTCGTGCTCGGCGAGCGCGCGCAGGCAGGTGATCGTGTCGTCGGCGCCGTGGTAGTTCACCACGATCACCGAGACGAGCGGTTGCGGATCCCCCTGCGCCAAAGCCAGCTCCTCGTCGTCGATCCTGGCGCAAGCTTAAAGGCCTGCCCATGCCTCCCAGACCGCGCCTCGGCCGAGCGCCGCGCGGCGGGTGATCTTGCGCCGTGCCCGCAACGCCGCAGGTAGCCGCAAGACCACCTCGGCGAGGACCCGGCAGCGCAGGCCGAAGCGGAAGTTCGGCGCCGTCGGCCGCCCGGAGCGCAGCGGCAGCACCGCTGTCAACACGGCGAACCGGAGCAGCTGGTTCACCGCGACGGCGCGGGGTGCGCAGCGCAGCAGCATGAGCAGCCGGTTGCGCTCGTTCCAGCGGTGGAACAGCGGTGAGCCCAGCTCGCTGCTGACGCCGTGGGCGTGCCGGACGCGGGCGTCCGGCGCCGCGACGACGTCCCACCCGGCCAGCCGCAGCCGCCACGCCGTGTCGGTGTCCTCGTAATAACAGAAGAATCCGGCCGGGACGCCGTGCACGCTCTTCAGCGCGCCGGTGCGCAGCAGCGCCGCACCGCCGCAGAAGCCGAACACCTCGCCGGTGGGCTCGGTGACGTCGGCGCCGTGGCCGTCGGCGGTCAACCGGACGCCGGCGGACTGCGTGCTGCCGTCGGGGCGCACGAGCCGGGACGTCGCCGCGGCGGCCAGCGGCGCCTTGTCGAGGGTGTCCTCCAGCGTCGCGAGCCAGTCCGGCGCCGGTTCGGCGTCGTCGTTCAGCCACGCCATGAGTGGCGTTCCGACCTTCCCGGCGGCGACGGCGAGGGCGCCCGCGTAGCCGGTGTTGCGCGGGAGGCGGAGCACTTCCGGGCGCGACGGATGGGCCGCGAGCAGGGCGGCGGTGCCGTCGGCGGAGGCGTTGTCGACCACGAGCGTCCGATGTGGACGCGTCTGCGCGGAGAGCGCGTCCAGGCAGGCCGTGATGTGCCCGGCACCCCGCCAGGTCACGACTACCACCGTGGTGGCGGGATTCGCGGTCACGTCCCGCACAATAGCCGCGTGCCCGAACTGGTCGTGCTCGCCGAGCAGCTCCTCGCGCCCGTGCCCGGTGGCACCGGGCGCTACACGGCCGAGCTGCTCCCCGCGCTCGCGAAGACCGCGCCGCCGGGCTGGACGGTGTCCAGCGTGGTCGCGCGGCACGCCGAGGTCGGCGCGGCCCGCGTGGCCGGCGTCGAGGGCCCGCGCGTGCTGCGGATCCCGCCGCGGGCGCTGGTCGCCGCGTGGCAGGCGGGCCTGCGCTGGTGGCCGGGCGGCGACGCGGTGCACGCGCCGACGCCGTTCGCGCCGCCGCGCGCCCCGGCCGGGAAGACGCTGAGCGTGACCGTGCACGACACCGTGCCGTGGACCCACCCCGAGACGCTCACCGCGCGCGGGGTGAGCTGGCACCGGTCGATGATCGCGCGGGCCGCGCGGCGGGCGTCCGGGCTGGTGGTGCCGACGCGGGCGGTCGCGGACGAGCTCGCGGTGCTCATCGACGTCGACGTCCCGGTGCGCGTGGTGCCGCACGGCGTGCGCGTGCTTTCCGGCTCGGCCGAACTGGACCTCCCGGCGCGGTACGTGCTGGCCGTCGGCACGATCGAGCCGCGCAAGGGCATCGACGTGCTGGTCGACGCGGTCGCGGCGCTGGAGGGCACGGTGCTCGTGCTGGCCGGCCAGCCGGGCTGGGGCGGCATCGACCCGGTGGCGCTGGCGGCCGAGCGCGGCCTGCCCGCCGACCGGCTGCGGATGCTGGGGAAGGTGACCGACGCCGAGCTGGCGACCGTGCTGCGCCGGGCCGACGTGCTGGCCGTGCCGAGCCTCGCCGAGGGGTTCGGGCTGGGGCTGCTGGAGGCGATGGCGGCGGGAGTCCCGGTGGTGCACACCGACGTCCCGGCGCTGGCCGAGGTGGCCGGCGGGGCCGGGGTCATGGTGCCCCGCGGGGACGCCGCGGCGCTGGCTTCCGCGCTGCGCGAAGTGCTCGGTTCGCCGGCGAGGGCGGCGGAGCTGACCCGGGCCGGGCGGGAGCGGGCGAGGGCGTTCACCTGGCGTCGCGCGGCCGAAGCCGTCTGGGCGATCCACCGGCGGCCCCACGACTGAGCCGCTCACCAGCCCGGTTTGCCAGTTCCCCACCATGGCGTGGAGGCGCCGCCGTACCCTGCAGGGGTGAGCGACGATCCCCGGGTGCTGATCGACGCGACCGCGGTTCCCGCGGACCGCGGCGGTGTCGGGCGGTACGTGGATTCGCTCGTCGCCGCCCTCGACGCGGACGGGGCGCGGATCACCGTCGTCTGCCAGCCCCGCGATCTGCAGCTCTACGACCAGCTGGCACCGCGCTCGCGCGTCGTCCCCGCGTCGCCGGCCACGAGCACCCGCACGGCCCGCCTGACCTGGGAACAAGCGACCCTGCCGCGGCTGGCGCGCCGGCTCGGCGCGGACGTCGTCCACTCGCCGCACTACACGATGCCGGTGGCGACCTCGGCCGCGTCGGTGGTCACGCTGCACGACGCGACGTTCTTCACCGACGCCGTGCTGCACTCCTCGGTGAAGGCCCGCTTCTTCCGCGCATGGACGGCGACGGCGCTTCGCCGCGCGACACTGTGCGTAGTGCCTTCGGCGGCGACGGCCTCGGAGCTGGCCAGGGTCGGCCCGGTCCGGCACGCTTTGCTGGAGGTAATTCACCACGGCGTCGACAGCGAGCGCTTCCACCCGCCGTCCCCGGCGGAGGTCGCGGCGGCGCGCGCGGCCGTCGGCCTGGGGAAGACGCCGTACGTGGCCTTCCTGGGCGCGCTGGAGCCGCGGAAGAACGTGCCCGCGCTGATCCGCGGGTTCGCGCGCGCGGTCGCCGGCCGGCCGGACGCACCGGCGCTGGTGCTGGCCGGCCAGCCGGGCTGGGACACCCAGGTCGAGCGGGCGCTGGACGCGGTCCCGCACCGGCTGCGCGTGATCCGGGCGGGCTACCTGCCGTTCGGCACGCTGGCGGGCTTCCTCGGCGGCGCGGAGCTGGTGGCGTACCCGTCGCTGGGCGAGGGGTTCGGGCTGCCGGTCCTGGAGGCGATGGCGTGCGGCGCGTGCGTCCTGACCACGCGCCGGTTGTCGCTGCCGGAAGTGGGTGGCGACGCGGTGGCGTACTGCGGGGTGGGCGCCGGCGACGTCGCGGCCGCGCTCGGTGAGCTGCTCGCGGACCCGGGCCGGCGGGCCGAGCTGGCGACGGCCGCGCAGCAGCGCGCGAAGGAGTTCTCGTGGGCCACGACCGCGGAACGCCATCGCGAGGCGTACGCGAAAGCCTGGTCCCGCCACCTCCGCACCCGCTGAACCATGCTCGAGAAGCCGACACGCGTGACTGAAGGGTCGACACGCGTGATCGAAGGGTCGACTCGCGTGATTGAGGGGTCGACTCGCGTGATTGAGGGGTCGACACGGCGACAACCGGCTCGCTCGGTGTGTCGACCTCGCAATCACGCGTGCCGGCTTTCCGATCACGCGTGCCGGCGCTTCCGTCACGGCCCCCGGGGTGGCGGGGTTGCCCTGCGTGACGAGTGGACAATGGCCGGGTGACTGAGCAATCCCGCTATGGCGACGATGTCGGCGTCGTGACCGTGACCTACTTCTCCGAGGACACCATCGAGCGGTTCCTCGACACCCTCGAGAAGGCCACCGAGCGCGAGGTCAAGGTGGTCGTCGCGGACAACGCGTCCGTCGAGGGTGCCCTCGAACGGGTCACCGCCGACCGGGCGAACGTGCAGCTGCTCACCATCGGGGAAAACGTCGGCTATGGGACCGCCGCGAACCGGGGCGTCGCCGAGCTCGACGACCGGTACGGCTGGGTCGTCGTCGTCAACCCGGACCTCGAGTGGGAGCCCGGGTCGCTCGACGCGCTCCTCGAGGTCGCCGGGCGGTGGCCGCGCGGGGGTGCCTTCGGGCCGCTGATCCACGACGTCGGCGGCACGGTCTACCCCTCGGCCCGGCTCCTGCCGTCCTTCGGGCGCGGGATCGGGCACGCCGTCTTCGCGAAGGTCTGGCCCGGCAACCCCTGGACCAAGCAGTACCGGCAGGAGAGCGGCACGCCGGTCGAGCGCACCTCGGGCTGGCTGTCCGGCTCGTGCCAGCTGATCCGCCGGGAGGCGTTCGACTCCGTCGGCGGCTTCGACACGCGCTACTTCATGTACTTCGAGGACGTCGACCTCGGCGACCGGCTGGCGAAGGCGGGCTGGCTGAACGTCTACGCGCCGACCTCGCGGGTGACGCACGAAGGCGGCCACTCGACGTCACAGGCGTCGAAGAAGATGCTCGCGGCGCACCACGCCAGCGCCTACCGGTACCTCGCCGACCGCCACCAGGGGCTCGCCTGGAAGCCGGTGCTGGCCGCCGTGAAGCTCGGCCTGGCGCTGCGGCTGAAGCTGGAAACCCGCTAGATCCCGTCGAGCCGGCGCGAAAGGTCGGACTTCCCGATGTTCTGCGTCACCGTCGGCACCAGGCCGGTGTCCTCCGGGTCGGGCTCCTTCAGCGGGCTCGTGACCTGCTCGGCCTGGGGCCGGCGGGACAGTGGCATCGAAGCGGGCATCGACGCGGGCATCGGAGTGGGCATCGGTGTCGTCGGCGACGGCGTGCTCAGCGGTGTCGTCTGCTGCGGGCGGCGGCCACCCTGGAGCTCCATCCGCCGCGTCGGCGCCGAGCCGGCCAGCGGGTGGTCGTTCTCCTCGATCAGCGACGCCGGCAGCTGCGTGGTCGTGTCGGGGTCGCGGCTGCGGTCGAGCCCGTCGATCTGCGCGCGCGGGATCTGCTGGGTGTTCGACGAGTCCATCGGTGACGTCGCGCTGTCGGGTGTCACGACGAACACACCGCGCGCCTGGGCTCGTGCGAGCAGGGCGTCCGCCCGATCGCGGGGGTCCATCCCCTCGGCCTCCCGACTGACCCGGGGCCCTCTGGGGAAAGGCCCGCCTGTTTCCTGTCTAGGGTAGGCCCTCCGGGCGACCTCCGTCAGGGTTTCCCACGGCTTGTCGCTCAGCGGTGCGTGATAAAAGAGGAGATTTCCGTGACGTCCGAGGTCCGAACCGACGCTGTCGACGCCGTCGTGCTGGTCGGGGGCAAGGGCACGCGCCTCCGGCCATTGACGCTGTCGGCGCCGAAGCCGATGCTCCCCACAGCCGGGACCCCCTACCTGAGCCACCTGTTCTCCCGCATCCGCGAAGCCGGCATCCGGCACGTCGTGCTGGGGACGAGCTACCGGGCGGAGGTCTTCGAGGAGTACTTCGGCGACGGCAAGTCCATCGGCCTCGACCTGGAGTACGTCGTCGAGGAGGAGCCGCTCGACACCGCGGGCGCGATCCGGAACGTCTACGACCGGCTGCGGGCCGACCACGTGATCGTCTTCAACGGCGACATCATCTCCGGCTCGGACCTCGGCGAGCAGCTGCGCGTCCACCGCGAATCCGAGGCCGACGTCACCCTGCACCTGCAGCGCGTGCCGGACCCCAGCCGGTTCGGGTCGGTGCCGACCGACGAGACCGGGCGCGTCCAGGCGTTCCTCGAGAAGACGCCGGACCCGCCGACCGACCAGATCAACGCCGGCTGCTACGTCTTCCGCCGTCCGGTGATCGAGGCCATCCCGACCGGGCGGCGGGTGTCGGTCGAGCGCGAGACGTTCCCGCAGCTGCTGGAGCAGGGCGCGCACATCCAGGGCTTCGTCGACGAGTCGTACTGGCTGGACGTCGGTACGCCGGAAGCGTTCGTGCGCGGCTCGGCCGACCTCGTGCGCGGCCTGGCGCCGACGTCGGCGCTGCCCGGCCGCCCCGGCGACTTCCTGGTCCTGGACGGCGCGTCGGTGGCCGAGGACGCCCAGCTGTCCGGCGGGTCGACGATCGGCGTCGCCGCGGTCGTGGGCCCGGGCGCGAAGATCGACGGCTCGGTCCTGTTCGACGGCGCGGCGGTCTCCGAGGGCGCGATCGTCGAGCGTTCGGTGCTCGGGCACGGCGCCCGCGTCGGCGCCGGCGCGGTGCTGCGCGGTGTGGTGCTGGGCGACGGCGTGTCCGTCGGGGCCGGCTGCGAGCTCCTGGACGGCGCCCGCGTCTGGCCGGACGTCGTCCTGCCCGACGGATCCGTCCGTTTTTCGAGCGACGCGTAGCCCGATGTATTGGCGTCCCGCGTTCGAGGTCGACCTGGGCCGGGTCCTGGGTCCGCTGAAGCGTGGCCGCGGGTCGCTCAACATCCTCACCGACGAGCGCGGCATCACCTGGCTCGCGTCGAACACCCCGGACGGCCCCGGAACGTTGGCGCTGCGCCGGTTGCCGGACGGCCGCATCGAGGCCGCGGCCTGGGGTGAGGCGAAGGACCGGCTCTTGAGCGGAGTGCCGGCGTTGCTGGGGGCCGACGACGACGATGCGGGGTTCGTCGCGCACCACGACGTCGTCGCACGGGCCCGCCGGGCGAACCCCGGCCTGCGGCTCGGGTCGACCGGGGTGGTGTGGGACTGGCTGGTGCTCGCCGTGCTGGAGCAGAAGGTGGCGGGCAAGGAAGCGATCCGGTCGTGGGCCGAGCTGTGCCGCCGCTTCGGCACGCGCCCACCCGGGCCGGCGCCCGAGCGGCTGCGCGTGCCCCCGACGCCGGCGGCGCTGAGGGCGCTGCCGGACTGGCACTGGCACCGCGCGGGGGTGGACATCAAGCGCCGGACGGCGTTGCTGAACGCGGCGCGCGTGGCGGGTCACCTGGAGCGGGCGGTGGAGCTGCGCGGGCTCGAGGGGCGCCACTGGCTGCGCCAGGTCCCGGGCATCGGAGTCTGGACGGCGGCGGAGATCGCCCAGCGCGCCTGGGGCGACCCGGACGCGGTGAGCTTCGGCGACTACAACATCCCGTCGATGGTGGGGAACGCGGTGCTGGGCACGAAGCTCGACGACGCGGGGATGGCGGAGGTGCTGGCCCCGTACGCACCGCAGCGGCAGCGGGCGGTGCGGTATTTGGAGGCGGCCGGGCACACGCGGCCACGGTTCGGGCCGAGGATCGAGCTGCGCGACTATCGCGCGATGTAAGCCTGGCGCTGCGGCGGTGAGCGGTGGTCGCGGGCGCGAGGTCGGTGGTGTGGCGGCGGGTTGCTGCGGCGCGGGGCGGGTTGCTGCGGGGCGGTGTGCGGCAGGCTGCTGCGGCCCGGCTGGGAGGCGGCGCGCGAGGCAGTGTGCGGAGGGTCGCTGTGGCGCGGGGCGTGGGTGCTGTGTGGCGGCGGGTTGCCACGGCCCGGCTGGGAGGCAGTGTGCGGAGGGTCGCTGTGGCGCGGGGCGGAGGCGGAACGGTGCGGCCAGAGGTTGCCGCGGGCGCGGGCGTGGGGCGGTGGGCTGCTGCGGCGCGGGGCATAGGGCGATGGGTGGCCGCGGGCCGTTGCGCCCGGGCATGGAGGCGGCGCACGAGGCAGCGTGCGGCGGGTTGCTGCGGGGCGTGCGGCGGAGCGGTGCGGCCGCGGGTTGCTGTGGCGCGGTGTGGGGCGGCGGAGGTTGCTGCGGCGCGCGGCATGGGGCGGTGTGCGGCCGCGGGGCGCTGCAAAGCGGGCCGGGGACGGTGTGCGGCCCCGGAATGCCGAAAAGGCCGCCATCGTGGCATCGCTGCCCTGATGGCGGCCCTCGAAGGCTGCGCGCTACTGCTGCGGGGGATAACCCGGCGGCGGCGGGTACGGCGGCTGCTGCCCCGGGAACCCAGGCGGCTGCTGGCCGGGATAACCCTGCTGTGGCCCGGGATACCCCGGGTAGCCCGGCGGCTGCTGTCCCGGAAAGCCTTGCTGCGGCGGGTATCCCGGCGGCGGCTGCTGCTGGTACCCCGGGTACTGCGGCGGGTACGGCGGCTGCTTCGGCTTGCTCGCATTGACGATGAGCAGCACCACCCCGGCGATGCCGGCGACCACCACCAGGATGATCAGCAGCATCAGGACGCTCACCATCAGCTCTTCCCCTCGTCGAGTGCCGCGCGGACGATCGACAGCGCCTCGGCGTCGTCGAGGCCGAGCCTACGGGTGGTCTTCGCGTACTCCGCCGCCGCCTGCTGGGCTCGGCGGCGGGTCTGGTCGCCCGCCGCCGCTACGAAGCTTCCCGCGCGGCCGCGGGTTTCGATCAGGCCCGCTTCCTCCAGCTCGCGGTACGCCCTCGCCACCGTGTTCGGGGCGATGCCCAGGTCGGCCGCGAGCTGGCGGACCGTGGGCAGCTTCGTGCCGACGGCCAGGCTCCGGTCGTTGATCCGCGTCGCGAGCCCGGTCCTGACCTGCTCGAACGGCGGGACCGGCGAACTGCTGTCGAAGGGGACGATCACCAGCTCTGCGGACCCGCTCCCGGCCCCGGCAACTGCTGCTGCGGCGGGAACGACGGCCCCTGCGGTGCGTACTGCTGCGGCGCCGGCGGATAGCCCGGCTGCTGCGGGAACCCCTGCTGCGGCGACGGTTGCGGGTGTCCCGGCGCGAAGCCCGGCTGCGCGAAACCTTGCGACGGAGGCTGCGCGAAGCCCGGCTGCGCGAAACCTTGCGACGGAGGCTGCGCGAAGCCCGGCTGCGCGAAACCTTGCGAACCCGGCTGCGCGAACCCCTGCGACGGAGGCGGAGAACCCGGTGCTGGAGAACCCGGCGGCGGAGGGAATCCCGGCTGCGCAAACCCCTGCTGCGGCGGGAAGCCCGGGTTCGGCGGGAACTGCCCGCCGTTCTTCATCGCCTCTTCGCGGCGCATCTTCGACACCCGGACGATCACCGCGATGATGAACACGATGACGCCCAGGACGATCAGCCCGAGCACGATGTACCCGAACACGCCGGTGTCACCGCCACCACCGGAGTGGTAGTGCACCCGCTCCGGGAACTGTGCAGCCATGTGGTCCCTCCCTCTCCGCGAACCAGGCTATCGCCCGGCACCGACAGGAACGGCCGCTTTCACCAGATCGGCGAGATCTTCCGACCCGGCGGGCAGCGCGTCCGCCGGCCACCACCGCAGGTCGTCGGACTCGTCGCTGCGCACCGGCGAGGCCCCCGGCGGGGCGTGCACCGCGAACCGGACGTCGAAGTGCCGGGTCGGTACGCCCAGCGAGCACGTGATCGGGTGGACGTCCAGGTGCACCGGCTCGGCGGAGATCCGCAGCCCGGCCATCCCCGACTCCTCGGTGGCCTCCCGCAGCGCCGCCCCGGCCAGTGACGTGTCCGACGGCTCGCAGTGGCCGCCGAGCTGCAGCCACCGCCCGACGCGCGGGTGCAGCGTCAGCAGCACCCGCGTGCCCGTGTGGTCCAGGACCACCGCCGACGCCGTCAGGTGCCCGGCCTCGCACGACCGCTGACAACTGTCCGAACGAGCGGCCAGGAAACCGAGGAACGCCTGGCGCAGCGACTCCTGGGAAGCGTCAGCAGGCCGCCACGACGAAAGCGTCGTGACGGCGTCCGCGTGCAGGCTCACAGTTCCAGCAGCCCTTCGCCGGCCAGGGCTGGGCCGCGCGGGTCCGGCTCGGTGAGCGGGACGCCGATGGCGACCGAGCCCAGCGGCTGCCAGCGCTCGTCGAGGCCCAGGACTTCGCGGACGACGTCGGCGGCGAAGATCGTCGAGCCGATCCAGCACGAACCCAGGCCCTCGGCCGCCAGCGCGACCAGCAGGCCCTGGACCGCGGCGCCGCCGGCCACGGTGAACATCGTCTTCTCGCAGTCGTTGCGGCGCTCGTCGCGGTAGGTGTGCGCGCCGTCCGGCACGAGGAAGGGGATGACGACTTCCGGGGCCCGGTACAGGATGTCGCCGCGGCTGAGCCGCTTCGCGATCTGCTCCGGCGTGAAGTCGTCCCCGGACAGGTCGGCCTGCCACGACTCGCGCATCGCGTCGAGCAGCTTCTTCCGGACGCCGGAGTCGCGCAGCCAGACGAACCGCACCGGGTGCGTGTGGTGCGGCGCGGGCGCGGTCAGCGCGGAGCCGACGGCCCGCCGGATCGAGGTGGGGGAGACCGGCTCGTCCGCGAAGTGCCGCACCGAACGGCGGGCCGGGACGGCTTCGCGCCGGCCCTGCGCGACGGCTTCGTTGACGCCCAGCCGGAAGAGGTCCTCCTCCAGCGGCCGGATCAGGTTCCGCGCGGTCGAGCCGTCGTCCTCCAGGGAGAGCCCGCGGACCACCGCCACCGGCGTCCCGCCCAGCTTGCCCTTGACCAGGTCGGCGGCCGCGGCGAGCTCGTCGGCGACGGCGACCTCGGTGACGGCCAGCTCGTTGCCCTGCCCGTCGACCTGTCCCTGGTAGGCGTGCAGCACGCGCAGCCCGGACGAGCCGATGGCGGCGTCGGTCTGCCCGACCCGCCACGCCCGGCCCATCGTGTCGGTGACGACGACGGCGACCTCGACGCCGAGCCGCTCGCGCAGCCCGTTGCGCAGCGCCAGCGCCGAAGCGTCCGGGTCGACGGGCAGCAGCGCGACCTCGTCACCGGCCACATTGGACGCGTCGATCCCGGACGCGGCCTGCACGATCCCCAGGTGGTTCTGGGTGATCACCGTGCGCGCGATCCGCGCGACGATCCGCACGGCCTCCTGCTCGACGAGCTTCCGGCGTTCGGCGTCGCGGGCTTCCGGGTCCGGCGGCACGCGCACGAGCCTGCCCTCGGTCTTGGAGACGATCTTGCTGGTCACGACCAGGACGTCACCGGAGCGCAGCCAGGGCGAGGCGGCCACGATCGCGCCGGTCAGGTCGTCGCCGGGGCGGAACTCCGGCAGCCCGGTGACGGGCAGGATCTCCAGCTTCGGGGCGGCGTGGTCAGCGGTGTCAGCGGTGTCGGTCAACGGGGGCTCCAGCCAGTTCGAGAGCGGCGCGGGCCATCGCCGCGGTCGCGTCCACATCGGACATCAGCAGCGGGACGTCGCGGACGGTCACGCCCGGCACGTCCGCCGTCTCGCCTTCGGCGATCAGCCAGCCGTCGAGCACGCCGTCGGCCTTGCGCGAGCCGTAGTGCCGGCCCACCGCCTCGGCCGACGTCTCGACGCCGATCGCGGTCAGGCACGCGTCGGCCATCCCGCGAAGCGCCTTGCCGCCGATGATCGGCGACACCCCGACGACACCGGCTGACGTCTTGCGCAGCGCGTCCCGGACACCCGGCACGCCCAGCACGGTGCCCACCGACACGACCGGGTTCGACGGCGCGAACAGCACCGCGTCCGCCCCGGAGATGGCCTCCAGCACGCCCGGTGCCGGCTTGGCCTCGTCGGCCCCGACCGCGACGATCGAGTGCGCCTTCGGCTCGGCGCGGTAGCGCACCCACCACTCCTGGAAGTGGACGGCCTTCTGCTGGCCGTCCTGCTCCGGGTCGTCGATCACGACGTGCGTCTCGACCCGGTCGTCCGACATCGGCAGCAGCCGGACGCCGGGCTGCCAGCGGTCGCACAGGGCCTCGGTGACCGCCGAGAGCGGGTAGCCCGCGCGCAGCATCCGCGACCGGATCAGGTGGGTGGCGATGTCCTTGTCGCCGAGGCCGAACCAGGTCGGCTCGGCGCCGTAGGCGGCCAGCTCCTCCTTGACGACCCAGGTCTCGCCCGAGTGCCCCCAGCCGCGGTCTTTGTCGATCCCGCCGCCCAGGGTGTACATGCAGGTGTCCAGGTCCGGACAGATCCGCAGCCCGTGCATCCAGACGTCGTCGCCGGTGTTGACCAGCGCCGTCACCTCGTGCTCGGACTCGGAGGCACCTTCCGGTGCCATGCCCAGCGCTGCCTTGACACCCAGCAGGAAGCGGGCCCCGCCCACTCCGCCGACCACTACCACGATCTTCACGACGTCGAATCCTCGCACGAGCCGGGTGCGGGCACCCAGTACCGGTATCTGTGGTGCGGGGCGTAGCCGAGCCCCGCGTAGAGCGCGAGCGCGCCCGAATTCCCCTCCGCGACCTGCAACACCGCGTGGTCCGCTCCGTGTTCCGCACCCCAGGTCTGCACGGCGCCCATCAGCGCCGACGCCAGCCCGCGGCGGCGGAAGGCGGGGTGCACCGCCAGCCGCCCGACGTGCAGCCAGTCGTCGACCAGGGCGGCGCGGACGGCGCCGGCGACGCTGCCCTCGATGACCGCGACGCCGTAACCGACCTTCCCGCCGGTGAGGACCTGCCGCGCGGCGGGGGTGTCCTCGTCCGGGCGCAGCGTGAGCTCCCACCAGCCGGGCCCGGGCTCGTCGCCCACCGTGACGCCGGGGACGGCGGGCGCGGGGACCAGCGGGGCGGTGAGCACCTCGACCTCGTGGCCGGCACCGTGCCCGGTGGCCGGCACCCACCCGGCCGCGGCGATCGCGCGTTCGTTCGGGCTGTCCCGGACCACCTGAACCATCGGGGGGATCCCCCGATCGTGGGCGAAATCACACACCGCGCGCAGGGTCCCGGCGAGCGGGCGGCCGGCGTCGCCGACGGCGAGTGCGCTGTTGGCGCGCCCGGTGAACCCGCCTGCCCAGCGCAGGCGCCACTCGCCCAGGGTCTCCTCCGCCAGGGGTGGCCATGCTTTGCTGCAGGTGAGTTCGAGCTTCTCGCGGGCGTTCACCGCTAGATTGTGACGGAGACGGTGAACGTCGCGGGAGCGGATTTCCGCAGGAGGTGTGGCGTGGGTATCCAGCGCAAGGACGAGCGGCACAACGAGAAGGTCGTCGACGAGATCGCCGAAGGGTTCAACCGAGCCGTGGGGGAGAAGAAGCCCGGAAGTGACACACCCGGAACCGGCGCGAGCGAGGCCCCCAAGCCGCGCTTCGTCATCACCGGTGACGCCCGGGCCACCCCGCCCCCGCGCCGCCGCCAGAGGTGAGCTCCATACCCCGGGTATGGCTAAGGCTTGCCTCACCGACCGAACGGGTGCCGACGCCGCGTAATGTCGGCACCGACTGGCTGTTTGCTGAGAAAAGCAGGAGTGCGCAGTGACCTACGTGATCGCCGAGCCCTGCGTCGACGTGCTCGACAAGGCGTGTATCGACGAGTGCCCCGTGGACTGCATCTACGAGGGCGAGCGGATGCTGTACATCCACCCGGACGAGTGCGTCGACTGCGGCGCCTGCGAGCCGGTGTGCCCGGTCGAGGCGATCTACTACGAGGACGACGTCCCGGACACCTGGTCGGACTACACCAAGGCGAACGTCGACTTCTTCGACGAGCTGGGCTCGCCCGGCGGTGCGTCCAAGGTGGGCAAGACCGCGCACGACCCGGCCTTCATCAAGGCGCTGCCCCCGCAGGGCGAATGAACCGGATCGCGCTGCCCGACTTCCCCTGGGATTCGCTCGCCGAGGTCAAGGCCACGGCTCAGGCGCATCCCGGTGGGGTCGTCGACCTCTCCATCGGCACGCCGGTCGACCCGGTCCCGGCCGGCATCCGCGAGGCCCTCGCGTCGGTCTCGGAGATCCCCGGGTACCCGACCACCCACGGCATCCCGGCGCTGCGGGAAGCCGCGCGCGGAGCGCTTTCGCGGCGGCACGGCGTCGACGGCGTCGAGCCGGACGCCGTGCTGCCGACGATCGGGTCCAAGGAGGCCGTGGCCTGGCTGCCGCGGCTGCTCGGCTTCGGCCCCGGCGACGTCGTCGTCATCCCGGAGCTGGCGTACCCGACGTACGAGGTCGGCGTGCTGCTGGCCGGCGCGTCGATCCTGCGGTCCGACGGCCTGACCGCGCTCGGCCCGCAGAAACCGGCGATGATCTGGCTGAACTCGCCGTCCAACCCGACCGGCCAGGTGCTGCCCGTCGAGCACCTGCGCAAGGTCGTCGAGTGGGCACGCGAGCGGGACGTCGTCGTGGTCTCCGACGAGTGCTACCTGGCGCTCGGCTGGGAGGCCGACCCGCTGTCGGTGCTGCACCCGGACGTCTGCGACGGCCGGGCCGACGGGCTGATCGCGGTGCACTCGCTGTCGAAGTCGGCGAACCTGGCCAGCTACCGCGCCGGGTTCCTGACCGGTGACCCCCGCCTGATCGCGCAGCTGCTCGAAGTCCGCAAGCACGCGGGCATGATCGTGCCGCGCCCGGTCCAGGAGGCGATGGTCGCCGCCCTGACCGACGACGAGGCCCTGCGCACGCAGCGCGAGCGCTACGCCCGTCGCCGCCTCGTCCTGCGGAAGGCGCTGCTGGACAACGGCTTCCGCATCGACCACTCCGAAGCGGGGCTCTACCTCTGGGCGACCAGGGACGAGGACGCCGCCGCGACGGTCCGGTGGCTGGCCGACTGCGGGATCCTGGTCGCGCCGGGGACGTTCTACGGCCCGAAGGGCGGCAAGCACGTCCGCGTCGCGCTGACCGCGACGGACGAGCGCGTCGACGCCGCCGTGGAGCGCCTGACTCAGTAGTCGCGGCCGGTGAGGCCCCGGTAGACGAACCGGGTCAGCAGCTCGACGGCTTCTTCGTCGGTCGGTGGTGTCCAGTCCGGCGGTGAGCCGTGCAGCCACGTCGCCGCGAAGGCGTCGACCAGGTTGTACATCAGCATCCCGCAGCGGTCCGGCGTCGTGGGCAGCTTCAGCCCGGCGCGGGTGATGTGCGCGAGGTGGTCGTCGAGGTCGGCGGCCTGGGACGCGCCGAACTGCGCGAGCGTGCGTGCGAACGACTCGCTGACCATCGCCGCCTGGCGCAGGGCCAGCATGGTCGCGGCGTTCTCCCGGTAGAAGGTCCAGTACTGCCGGACGTGCCAGCGCACGGCCGCCGGGTCGCTGAAGTCGGTCAGGTGGTCCTCGCTGTCGGCGCTCTCGTCGCCGGACGCCGCGATGTCGGCCATGAGCGCTTCGAGCAGCTCTTCCTTGCCCGCGAAGTGGTTGTAGAACGACCCCGCGGCCCGGCCCGCCTCGGCGGTGATGTCGGTGATCTTCGTGTTCAGGTAGCCCTTCCGGGCGAAGACGCGCTTGGCCGCGGCCTTGAGCGCGACCTCGGTCTCCGCGGCCTTTTCCTTGCGGCTCGTCGCCGTCATCGCCACCTCCCTTGACACGGGACGCTAGCAGCGTCATTCTGAATTGAGATTCACTGAACTTAAATTCACTGGGAGGGTGACATGGACACACGGGTGCTGATCGCGGGAGCGGGACCGACCGGGCTGACGCTGGCCATCGAGCTGGCGCGGCGGGACGTCGCCGTGCGGATCATCGACAAGGCCGAGACCTGCTTCGTGGGCTCGCGCGGCGACGGGTTGCAGCCGCGCACGCTGGAGGTGTTCGAGGACCTGGGCGTGCTCGACGCGGTGCTGGCCGCGGGCATGGCCCCGGTGCCGATGAAGATCCACCTCGGCGGCGAGGTGGTGGGCGAGCGGATGATGTTCGACCCGGTCGAGCCGACGCCGTCACGGCCGTACGCGACCGGCTGGTTCCTGGGCCAGTCGCAGACCGAGGGGATCCTGCGCGACCGGCTGGCCGAGTTCGGCGTGCGGGTCGAGCTCGCGACCGCGCTGACCGGCTTCGACCAGGACGCCGACGGTGTCACGGCGACGCTGAGCACGGGCGAAACCGTCCGCGCGGAGTACCTGGTCGGCGCGGACGGCGGCAAGAGCTTCGTGCGCAAGGCGCTGGGGATCGCGTTCGAGGGCACGACCGACGAGTCGATCCGGATGCTGCTCGGCGACGTCCGGGCCGACGGCCTCGACCGGAACTACGGCCACTGGTTCGCGACCCCGGACGAGCCGATGAACGGCATGTCGTTCAGCCCGCTGCCGGGCACGCCGCACTTCCAGTTCGGCGCGGCGCTCGGCGACGGCGAGACCGACGTCGAGACGGCGTTGCCGGCGGTCCAGGCCCGGCTCGACGCGGTGAGCGGCGGCACGGTCAAGCTGACCGACCTGGCCTGGTCGACGGTGTGGCGGCCGAACGTCCGCTTGGCGGCCCGCTTCCGCGACGGCCGGGTGTTCCTGGCCGGCGACGCGGCGCACGTCCACCCGCCGACGGGCGGGCAGGGGCTGAACACCGGCGTCCAGGACGGCTACAACCTGGGCTGGAAGCTCGCGGACGGGGCACCGGAGCTGCTGGACAGCTACGAAATCGAGCGGAGGACGGTCGCGGCCCGGGTGCTCGGGGTGACGGCCGGGATCCTGCAGAAGTACGTCGACGGGGACGACGACGCCCACCACCGCGGCGAGGAGACGAACCAGCTGAACATCACCTACCGCGGCGGCCCGCTGTCACCGGCCGGGACGGGCGGGCTGCGGCCGGGCGACCGGGCGCCGGACGCCCCGCTGGCCGACGCGAACGGCAAGCGGGTGCGGCTGTTCGAGCTGTTCCGCGGCCCGCACGCGACGGAGCTGCTGTTCGGGGCGGGCGAGACGCCGGGGTACCGGATCCTGCCGGCGGGGAGCGTGGCGACGGGAACGGACCTGGTCGACGAAGGCGGCCACGCGTATGCGGCTTATGAGGCTTCGGAGGGCCGGCGGGTGCTCATCCGGCCGGACGGGTACGTCTGGTCGATCTCCTGAGCGGGCCGGCCGGTGCCGCGAATGACTCATTCGGGACCTCCGAGGTCCCGAATGAGTCATTCGCGACCTTCGGGGGTGCGCGGGCTCAGGCGTGGAGGGCCTTGGCGGCCGAGTCCACCGCTTTCCACGACTTCCGCCAGACCGCGCGGACCTCGGCGCGGCGGCTCAGCTCACGCTCGGCGATCCGGCCGGCGACGAACCCCATCGGGCCGTCCGCCGACTCCAGGACCGTGCGTATCCGCTCGGCCGCGATCACCGCGTCCTGGTGCTCACCGAGCACCGTCTGGAAGTCCTTCGTCGCCTTGAGCAGCTGCTTGATCTTCGCCGTCTGCTTCTTCTTCGCCGACGTCTGGGCCAGCTCGGCCGCGTAGCGCAGCTTCTTGCCGTGGATGCGCAGCGCGTGCAGGTCGTCGTCCGGCGGGTCGGCGGGCAGGGCGCGGACGGCCTTGGTGAGCTTGCGGTGCGGCTTCGCCAGCCCGGCGATCAGGTCGTGCGGCTTCCCGGTCGCCGCCGCGGCCGCCGCGCCGTCCCGCGTCAGCAGGCTCACCTCGCGCAGCAACGTCGAATACCGGGCACTCGACAGCGCCCGCGTCAGGCGCCGCTTCGCCGAGGCGCGCTCGGTGACGAACTTCGACACCAGGCGGCGGCCGGCCGCCTGGTCGCGGACCTCGAAGCCGGCGATGACCTCGCGCAGGTGCCCGATCAGCACGTCGTAGTCGCGCACCTCGCCGAGGGACTGGCCGAGCCAGCCCAGCTCCGCGCGCACCGGTTCGGCGCCGTCGCCGACCAGCTCGCCGGACAGCTTCAGCACGCTGCGCATCCGCCGCAGGGCGACGCGCATCTGGTGCAGGTCTTCCGGGTCCACGCCGGAGCGCGTGCCGGGTTCGTGCGCGAGCAGCGCGCGGATCTCCCGGTCGAGCTTGGCGCGGACGTGGTGGACCGCCGGGTCGGCCGGACGCGCTTCGACGGGCGCGTCCGGCAAGCCCAGCTCGGCCGGCGTCCGGCGGAACGATTCGGTGGTCACCCCTGGATGGTAGGTGACCGATCGCCCTCAGTCGTTGGCGTGCAGCGCCGCGTTCAGCTCGACGCCGGAGCCGGTCCGCGGCACGACCTCGACCGCGCCCGTCCCCGAGTTCCGCCGGAAGACCGCGCCCGAAATGCCGTTGAGCTCGCGGGCCTTGACGACCTTGCCCTCGACGACGACCTTCGTGCCCGCCGTGACGTACAGCCCCGCCTCGACGACCGAGTCGTCACCGAGCGAGATGCCCACGCCGCCGTTCGCGCCGATCAGGCAGCGCTCGCCCAGGGAGATCGTTTCCTTGCCGCCGCCGGACAGCGTGCCCATGATCGACGCGCCGCCGCCGACGTCCGAGCCGTCGCCGACGACCACGCCGGCCGAAATCCGGCCCTCGACCATCGACGCGCCGAGCGTGCCGGCGTTGAAGTTGACGAAGCCCTCGTGCATCACGGTCGTGCCGGAGGCCAGGTGCGCGCCGAGCCGGACGCGGTCGGCGTCGCCGATCCGGACGCCGGACGGCAGGACGTAGTCGACCATCCGCGGGAACTTGTCGACGCTGTAGACGGTCACCGGGCCGCGCGCCCGCAACCGCAGCCGGGTCGTCTCGAAGCCTTCGACCGGGCACGGGCCGTGGTTGGTCCACACGACGTTGGCCAGCAGGCCGAACATGCCGTCGAGGTTCTGGCCGTGCGGGCGGACCAGCCGGTGCGAGAGCAGGTGCAGCCGCAGGTACATGTCGTGGGTGTCCGCGGGCGCGTCGGCCAGCCTGCCGATCGTGGTGCGGACGGCGACGACCTCGACCCCGCGGTCGGTGTCCGGGCCGAGCAGCGCCGCGGCGGCTTCGCCGAGCAGCTCCTTCGCCTCGTCCGCGCCGAGTCGTTCGGTGCCGGCGGTGCCGCTTTCGGTCAGCTTCGGGTGCGGGTACCAGGTGTCGAGGACCGTCCCGTCGGTGGTGACGGTGGCCAGCCCGACGCCGCTGGCGCCGGTCGTTTCGGGGTTCGGGCTCTGCTCGCTCACGGCCCTCACCGTAGTGGAGTGACGCGGATCAACCACTCGTGGGCCGGGCGTCTACCTGCTTCTTCAGGCCCGCGAGGGCGCCGGCGATGTCGACGAGCGCCTGCGAGCAGGGACCGCCCGGAGCCGGGACGGTGGTGCAGCCCGCGCCCCGGAACGACCCGACGGCCTGCTCCAGCTTGCCGGCCTCGGCGACCAGCTGCGGGTCGCGGTCGTCCGCGCGCTTGCGGGCCGCACCCGGCACGTTGGCGACCTCCGTGACGTACTTCTCGCAGCCCTTCGGCAGCTGCGTGCGCGGGCTGGCGTAGCACTGGTCCGCGGTCAGCGCGTCCAGCTTGGTCGGGAGCGCGTCCGGCCCGGGCTCCCCGGCCCGCGGCCGGGGCGCCGGGCCGGCCTCGTTCCCGCAGCCCGACAGGACCAGGACCAGCAACGCGCCGCTCACGGCGACCGGGAACTTGGGCACACCCCCACGGTAGCGTGCGGGGCATGAGCCTCGACCTGCACGCCGACCCGGTGGACCTGACCGCAGCGCTGGTGGACATCTTCAGCGTGTCCGGCGCCGAGGCCGAGATCGCGACCGCGGTGCAGGACGCGTTGCGGGCGCAGGCCCCGCACCTCGAAGTCGTCCGCAACGGCGACACCGTCCTCGCGCGGACCAGCCTCGGCCGCGCGTCGCGGGTCGTGCTGGCCGGGCACCTGGACACCGTGCCCGAAAACGGCAACCTGCCTTCGCGGCGCGAAGGCACCGGTGACGAAGAGATCCTGCACGGCCTCGGCACGGTCGACATGAAGGGCGGCGACGCGGTCTTCCTGCACCTGGCGGCCACGCTGCCTTCGCCCAAGCACGACGTCACCTTCGTGTTCTACGACAACGAAGAGGTCGAAGCGGTCAAGAACGGCCTCGGCCGGATCGAGCGCGAGCTGCCGGAGTGGCTGGCCGGCGACCTGGCGATCGTCGGTGAGCCGTCGAACGGCGTGATCGAGGCCGGCTGCCAGGGCACCATGCGGGTCGAGCTGCGGCTCGCGGGGAAGCGGGCGCACACCGCGCGGGCGTGGATGGGGGAGAACGCGATCCACGCGCTCGCCGAGCCGCTGCGCCGGCTGGCGGAGTACACCCCGCGGATCGTCGACATCGACGGCCTGACCTACCGCGAAGGCCTCCAGGCGACGGCGATCAGCGGCGGCGTGGCGGGCAACGTGGTCCCGGACGCGGCGGTGCTGACGGTGAACCACCGCTTCGCCCCGGACCGCGACCCGGCGGCGGCCGAGCGGCACCTGCGCGAGGTCTTCGACGGTTTCGAACTGTCCGTTGTGGACTTGTCCCCGGGCGCGCTGCCGGGCCTGTCGGCTCCGGCGGCGGCGGAACTGGTGGCGGCGGCCGGCGGCCGCGCGGCGGCCAAGCTGGGCTGGACCGACGTGGCGCGCTTCGCGGCGCGCGGCATGCCGGCGGTGAACTTCGGCCCGGGCAACCCGACGTTGGCCCACACGAAGCAGGAGCACGTCCGGACGGCGGAGATCCGCCAGGTGACGGACGTGCTCCGCAAGTTCCTGGCCTGAGTCCCAAGCGCCCCAATGTGGCCTTGGTTGCGTTCAACGCACCGAAGGCCACCTTGGGGCGCTGTGGCGGTCGTCACACGTGTGGGTCCTGAGCTGCGGTGACGCTCCGCCACCGCAGGTCACCGCAACTTTTCCCGCGCGCGGCCCGTATGTCCTTCTGAAGCCGTGCACCCCGGGAGGACCCATGCCGAAAACCGCGAGACGAGCCGCGGCGGTGGCCGTGCTCGCCCTGGCGGTGGGCGCGGGGGTGGCCGCCTGCGGGGAAGGGCAGCCCGTGGCCGCGCCGGCGGCCGGGCCGATCCGCACCGCCATCGGGGACGCCACCTCGATCCCGCCGCCGCCGGCCGAGCGGGAGCCCGTGACGCAGAGCGCCCCCGCCGCCGAGGCCGCCATCACCTTCCCGCGGACCGGGTCCGGGCAGTGGATGTTCACCCCCGGCAACGACGAGGTCGCCGGGACGTCCGGCCGGCTGATGCGCTACCGGATCGCCATCGAGACCGACATCGACGGCGTCGGGCCCGCCGAGTTCGCCAAGGACATCCGCACCATCCTCGGCGACCCGCGCGGCTGGACCGCCGGCGGCCAGTGGCGGCTGCAGCAGGTCGGGCCGGCCGACATGGCCGACTTCACCCTCTACCTCGCCACCCCGGCCAGCCGCGACAGGCTGTGCGGCGGCACGCCGGACAGCTACACCTCCTGCCGCAACGGCAGCAACGTCGTGCTCAACGTCGCCCGCTGGGCCAACGCCGTCCCGAACTACGGCGCCCCGCTCGAGGCCTACCGGCAGTACATGGTCACCCACGAGACCGGGCACCGGCTCGGCCAGGGCCACGAGCTGTGCCCGGGCCCGGGCCGGCCGGCGCCGGTGATGGAGCAGCAGACGCTCGGGCTGCACGGCTGCGTCCCGAACCCGTGGCCGTTCCCGGACGGTGGCGGCCGCGAATACGCCGGCCCGGCGGGCGAGTACGACGACCCGATCCCGGCCGGCGACTCCTAGCGGCCCTGCAGGGACTTGACGTTGTCGCCGAACGTCCAGCCCTTCGAGCCGTCCCAGTTGATCGACCAGTCCATCAGGCCCTTGAGGCCGGAAACCGACCGCCACGCCTGGGAAACCAGGCTCGGGGACAGGTACCCGCCGCCCGCGCCCGGCTGGGCGGGCAGGCCGGGGACCTGCTTGTCGTAGGGCACGCGGATCGTCGTGCCCTGCACGACCAGGCCCTGGTTCAGGCACTGCGTCTGCACGGTGAAGCCCTGCACGGTCCCGGCCTGGTAAGAATCGCCGGAGCAGCCGTACATGGATCCGTTGTAGTACTGCATGTTCAGCCACCACAGGCGGCCGTTGTCCGCGTACTTCTTGATGATCGGCAGGTACGCGCCCCAGATCGAGCCGTAGGCGACGCTGCCGCCGGTCACGTACGCGGTCTCCGGCGCCATCGTGAGCCCGAAGTTCGACGGCATCTGCGCGAGCACGCCGTCGATGATCCGGATCAGGTTCGACTGCGACGCCGAGAGCGTCTTGATGTTCCCGCTGTTCGTCAGGCCGGTCTCGATGTCGATGTCGATCCCGTCGAAGTTGTACTGCTTCAGGATCGGCACGACCGTGGCGACGAACCGGTCGGCCACCGCCGACGACGAGAGGTCGATCCCGGCGGCCGCGCCGCCGATGGACAGCAGGATCGTCGCGCCCGCGGCCTTCGCCGCGCACATCTCGGCGGGCGTCGACACCTTCACGCCGGCGTCCATCCCGTTCTCCCACAACACCGTGCCGTCGGAGCGGATCACCGGGAAGGCGGCGTTGACGACGTTGTAGCCGTGCTGCGCCATCCGGCTGTCGGTGATCGGGACCCAGCCCAGCCCGGGGTGGACGCCGTTCGCGGCGCCGTCCCAGTTTTCCCAGTACCCCTGGAGGACCTTGCCCGCGGGCCGGGATTTCACCGCGCACGTGTCGGCCTGCACCGCCCCCTGCGCGGGGGCCGGCACGAGCAGCGGGACGGCCAGCACCGCGGCCAGAAGGGTTCCGAACAAGCGGGTTCTGCGACCGGACATACCGGCTCCCATCGTCGTTGAGGGGCGTACGCGGCGTGTCCGTCCACGATAAGGACCGGGGGAAAGTGCTGACTACCTACGAACGGGTGGTCTAGACAACTCGGGGGCGCCCCGCGAGGGACGCCCCCGAGTCAACGGTCAGACGGTCAGCGTCCAGGAGGACAGGTAACCGGTGTCGGCCGGGCCGACGTCCTTGATCTGCAGCTTCCACGCGCCGTTCGCGGCCTCCGAGGAGGCGTTGACGGTGTAGGTGGTGTCGAGGTTCGGCGTCGAGTCGCTGCTGGAGTTCTTCAGCCGGTACGCCGTGCCGTCCGGGGCGACCAGGTCGAGGACCAGGTCACCGCGGTAGGTGTGGGTGATGTGCACCTCGACCTTGGTGGCGTTCGACGCGTTGCGCGCGCAGCCGCCGACGGTCGCCGGGCTGGTCACCGCGGCACCCGGGTAGTCCGGGATGTCCAGCCGCGTCGAGTTGGTCACCGGCGCGCAGGACGAGCTGCCGACGCCGAGCGAGAACGTCGCCGTGTGGTCGGCGTTCGCGCCGTCCGCGGTGACCGTGACCGGGAAGGTGCCGGTCGGCGTCGAGGCGGACGTCGTGATGGTCAGTGTCGAACTGCCGCCCGAGGAGATGGTGGCCGGGCTGAACGACGCCGTCGCGCCCGCGGGCAGGCCGGAGGCGGACAGCGAAATCGACTGCGCCGAGCCGGACGTCGTCGCGGTGCCGACGGCGACCTGCAGCGACTGTCCCGGTTGGACGGTGCCGGACGCCGGGTTCAGCGAGACGGAGAAGTCGTTGCCCTGGGTGGTGGCGACGGCCAGCTTCCACAGCGCGTACCCGATCGCGTCGCTGTTCTTCTCCAGCGGCGGGTCCGGGATGTTCGCGGTCGTGTCGCAGGCACGGTGGTAGCAGTTGTCGAACGGCGAACCGGCGGTGCCGCCCCACTTCTGCGCCTGCGCCGAGCTCTTGATGTCGCCGGCGCCGGTGGCCAGGCCGCCGACCGGGATGCCCGCGCTCTTGAAGGACGCGTGGTCGGACCGGCCGTCGCCTTCGCTGTCGCCCTCGGTCTGGATGCCGATGGAGGAGAAGTACTCGTCGAAGATCGCCTTCACCGAAGCGACGTCGTCGTAGACGAAGTAGCCCCAGTTCTTCGAGCCGATCATGTCGAAGTTGAGGTAGGTCTTGATCTTCGTGCGCTCGCTGCTCGGCAGGTTGTTGACGTAGTACTTCGAACCGATCAGGCCGGACTCTTCGTCGGCCCACCAGCCGAACCGGACGCGCTTGGCCATCGCCGGGTTGGTGCGGGCCAGCGTCAGCGCGACCTCGAGGATCGACGCGCTGCCCGAGCCGTTGTCGTTGATGCCGGGGCCGGCGCTGACGGAGTCGAGGTGCGCGCCGAGCATGATGACCTGGCTCGCGTCGCCCTGCGGCCACTCCGCGATGAGGTTCTGCGACTGCCCGAGGCAGCTGGTGCAGGTCTGGCGGGTGGTAGTGTAGCCGGCGTTCTTGAGCAGGTTTTCCACATAGGACACCGAGGCCGCGTACCCGCCGCCGCGCGCCGAGCGGGTGCCGCCGTTGTTGTTGGCGATGGTCTGCAGCTGGTTGAGGTGCCCCTTGATGTTGGCCAGCGAGATGTCCGGTGCGGCGAGGGCGGTGGCGGGCGCGGCGGTGGCCGCCGGCGCGCTCACGACGCCCAGCACGGCGGCGAGGGCGGTGACCCCGGCGCCGAGTCGTGTCTTCCACTTCATGGCGGTGAATTCCTTCGGTGGGGGTTGGGGACAACGACCGTGAAGGCCGCACCTGGCTGGTGCGGCCTTCACGGGGTCGGGGGTGCTACACGGTCAACGTCCAGGAGGACAGGTAACCGGTGTCGGCCGGGCCGACGTCCTTGATCTGCAGCTTCCACGCGCCGTTCGCGGCCTCCGAAGAAGCGTTGACGGTGTAGGTGGTGTTGATGTTCGGCGTCGAGCTGCTGCTGGAGTTCTTCATGCGGTAGCTGGTGCCGTCCGGGGCGATCAGGTCGAGGACCAGGTCACCGCTGTAGGTGTGGGTGATGTGCACCTCGACCTTGGTCGTGCCGGACGCGTTGCGCGCGCAGCCGGACACGGTGCTGGTGCTGCTGACCGCGGCACCCGGGTAGTCCGGGATGTCGAGCCGGGTCGAGTTGGTCACCGGGGCGCACGAGGACGTGGTCCCGACGGTCAGGGCGTAGGTCGCGGTGTGGTCGGTGCTGGCCCCGTCGGCGGTGATGGTGATCGGGAAGCTGCCGGTCGGGGTCGACGACGTCGTCGCGATGGTCAGCGTCGAGCTGCCGCCCGAGGAGATCGTCGCCGGGCTGAACGTCGCGGTCGCGCCGGCGGGCAGGCCCGAGGCGGACAGCGTGATCGACTGGGCCGCGCCCGAGGTGATCGCGGTGCTGATCGTGGTGGTCGCCGAGGCGCCCGGCTGCACGGAACCCGAAGCCGGGTTCAGCGCGACCGAGAAGTCCGGCCCGCCGCCGCTGCACGACGTCGGTTCACCGCTGGCGGTGGTGACGGAGACGGCGTCCCACGCGGCCTTGGTGGCGTTGTACTCGGTGCAGCTGCCCGGGAAGAGCGCGATCGCGGCTTCGAGGGTCGCCTTGCGGGCGGCCTTGTGGTTCCACGACGAGGTCTTCTTCAGCAGGCCGTTGTAGAAGATCTTGCCGGCCTTCTGGATGCCGATGCCGGTGACCGACGAGCTGTTGCAGGTCGGGCTGGCGGGCTTGCCGCCACCCGGGTTCGAGCCCTCGGCCAGCAGGTAGAACCAGTGGTTCTGCGGGCCCGCGGCCGCGTGCACCTCGGTGCTCGGGATCGACGACGAGTAGCAGTTCGAGTCCCCGACCTTGGACGGCTGGTACATGTAGCGGATCGGGCCCTGGCCGACCAGGTTGACGCCCTCGCCGACCTCGTAGTCCGGGGTGTCCTTGGCGTTGTTCGCGTACGCCTCGGTCAGCGCGCCGAAGATGTCACCGGTCGACTCGTTCATGCCGCCGTTCTCGTTGCCGGAACCGGCACCGCCCGGGGTGAACTGGAAGACGCCGTGGCCGAACTCGTGGCCGACGACGTCCATCGAGGTGGCCTGGCGCTGGTTGTCCTGCGAGTGCCCGAAGTGCGTCGACGAGCCGTTCCAGTAGGCGTTGACGTCGGCCAGGCCGACGCTGGCGGGGTAGCCGGTGCCGCTGCCGTTGATGCCATTGCGGCCGAGCCAGTCGGCGAGCATCTTCCACTCGGTCTGGACGCTGTAGAGGACGTCGACGCAGCCGGTCTCGAGATCCGTGCCGGAGCCGTTGCCCCAGTTGTTGTCCGGTCCACTGTAGACGGAACCGCCCTCGCGGCCGCAGCTGATGCCGGTGCGGCCCGGGTCACGCATCGTGTACGTGCTGCCGGACTGCGTCGTGTCGATGGCGACGTTCCCGACGTAGTAGCTGTTGCCCGTGCCGGCGACGTTCACCGTGGCGGGCTGCGCCTGGCCCTTCGCCCCGGAGGCGAACGTCTTCACGTCGTCCCGCTTGTCGAGCACCGCACCGGTCGCCGCGTCGACGAACACGTGCAGGTTGCTCGGTGCCGTGGCGGTGCGCCCGGCGACGACGACTTCGTAGGCCAGCTTCGGGCTCGTCCCGGCCAGCACCACCTTCTCCGGCGTGCTCACACTGTCCACAGTGGGCAGTTGAGCGCGGGCGGTGGCGGCGGCTTTCGCCGCGTCGACCAGGGCTTGGGTCCCGACCGTGATGGCCGCGGTCTCGGCCGCACTGGTGCCGCGGACGCGCCCGGCGCCGTCCGCGACGACCACCGCGTCCCCGCCCACGACCCGGAGGCCCTGGTAGGTGCGCTGGTAGGCGCCGTAGAAGAGGCCACCGCCACCGGCGGTGAGGCCGATGCGCTGGAACGATTCGGCCGGGCCGCGGCGCAGGGCGTCGAGACCGCTGGCGGCCGCCTGGTCGGCGGCGCGGGCGGCGGCCGCTTCGGGAGCGGCGGGCTGGGCTGGGGAAGCTGCGCTCGCCGGGGTCACCGGTAACGCGAGCGTCATGGCGAGCCCGGCGGCAGCCGCCAAGCCCGTGCTGAACCCACGATGGGTCATCGAGGTCTTCCTTCCATGAAGGCAGAATCGAGGTCCGGTAAGGGAAAGGGAGAGGTGTCCGGCGGGCTAACAGCAGGTATGCGTCCGGACGCATCCGAGTAAAGGATCAGCGGATCGGGGCGTCAATGCGCCGAACGGACCAACGGCACGTTCCGGATTATCGAATCAATTCGTACAAACCCCGCCGCAGCAGGGGATTCGCGCCGCGTTCCACGCCGGAACGACTTTCGTAGGGATTGTCGGCGACACCATCCGAACGCCGGATGATCTCGATCAACGGGATTCGTTAGTACCGCTCAGAATCGCTTCAGCCGTCTTCCGCGCCCAGCGCGATGAGCCCGTTCCGCAGCACGTCCGCCGCCTCCGCCTGCTTCCCGGTCTCGCCGAGCAGTTCGCTCAACGGCCGCAGCGCGCGGACCAGCACCCCGCGCGCGCCCAGGCCGGTGGCCAGCTCGACGGCGGCCCGCAGGTCCTCGGCCGCGCGGCGCGCGTCGCCGCGGGCCCTGGCCAGCGAGCCCAGCTGCAGCCGCAGCTCCGCGGCCAGCGCCGTGCCCGCCACGACCGCCGGGCGGACCTGGTCGAGCAGCGCCGCCGCCGTCTCCACCCGGCCCGCCGCGAGGTACTCCGCGGCGAGCTCGACGGTGATCGCCGGGACGTCGCCCGGCCACGCCGTCTCCCGCGCCGCCCCGAGGTCGGCCAGCGCGCCCTCGACGTCACCCGACCGGCCGCGGACCCGGGCCCTGGCCAGCAGGCAGTACGCCATCGCCGGGTGCAGCGCCCGTTCCTGCATCAGGTCGTAGGCCGCGGCGACCGACGCGGCGGCGTCGGCGAACCGGTCCGCCGCCAGGTGGCTGCGGCACACCTCGACGTGACTGCGGGTCAGCTCCGCGAGCAGCGCCGGGCCGCCCCGGGTGAGCCGCAGCGCGGAATCGGCGTACTCGGCCGCCCGCTCCAGGTCGCCCTGGCGCAGGTGCCGCTCGGCCAGGCAGGCCCGCAGCGTCAGCAGCATCGACGGCTGCGGGTAGCCGTCGCGCAGCAGCTCGGCGTGGCAGGTTTCCAGCAGGTGCACCGAATACTGCACCTCACCCCACCCGGTGAGCACCGCCGCGCGCAGCGGCACGACCATCGCCCGCACCGGCGGCGGCTCGCCCGACAGGGCCGTCTCGGCGTCCGCGACGTACTTGGTGCGGACGTCGCCGGTCGAGTACCCGGCCAGCCACAGCAGCGCGATCCCCACCTGCCGCGGCCGGTCGAGGCGCTCGGCGCGGCGCCGGATCCGCTGCATCCGCGGGGTCGCGCGGCGGGCGTCGCCGGCCAGGAACCGGTCCGCCGTCTCGATCAGCTCGAGGTCGAGCTCGATCAGCTCCCGCGGCGACCGGCCGCCGAGCAGTTCGTCGGGGTCGATGCCGAGTTGCTGGGCGAAGAACCGCAGCGCGTCTCCCGACGGCGTCCGCGCGCCGGTCTCGACCGACGACACGTACGCCGCGGAGTATTGCGGCCCGGCGAGTTCGCGCTGCGTGAGCCCGCGTTCGGTGCGCAGCTCACGCAGGCGTTCGCCGACGCTCTCGCTCACACAGGTGCCTTTCCGCCGTGGAGGTCCAGGGTAAGCCGCGCGGTGGTGGCGTCCACCACCGCGCGGCCGCGATCAGCAGGCGCCGGCGTCGCTCCAGACGGCCCAGGAGCCGGGTGCGCCGGGTTCGGCCCCGGTCGAGTACCACAGCGACGTCCACTTGTGACCGTTGTGGCCCACGACGTCGTTCGGCACGTACGCCTTGGCGGAGTCCCACTCGGCGAGGCCGTCGCAGCCCGTCGGCGGCGGGGTGCCGGTGCCGACGGTGAGCGAGAACTGCGCGGTGTGGTCGGCGTCGGTGCCGTCGCCGGTGACCGTCACCTGGCTGGTGCCCTGCGGCGTGGTCGCCGAGGTGGTGATGGTCAGCGTCGACGTGCCGCCGGACTGCACGCTCGCCGGGCTGAAGGTCGCCTTCGCGCCCTCGGGAAGGCCGGTGGCCAGCAGCTGCACGGCCTGCGCGGAGCCCGAGGTGACCCGGGTGGTCACCGTGGTGGTCGCCGTCTGTCCGGGTTGGACGGACGCCGACGTCGGCGACAGCGTCAGCGAGTAGTCGTTGCCCGCGGGCGGCTGGCCGCTGCAGGTCGGCTCACCGCTGACGGCCGGGACGCTCACCGCGTCCCAGGCGGCCTTGGTGGCGGCGAACTCGGTGCAGCTGCCCGGGAACAGCGCGACGGCGGCTTCCAGGGTGGCCTTGCGGGCGGCCTTGTGGTTCCACGACGAGGTCTTCTTCAGCAGGCCGTTGTAGAAGATCTTGCCGGCCTTCTGGATGCCGATGCCGGTCACCGTCGAGCTGTTGCACGTCGGGCTGGCGCCGCTGCCCTGGGAAAGGAGGTAGAACCAGTGGTTCTGCGGGCCGGCGGCGGCGTGCACCTCGGTGCTCGGGATCGACGACGAGTAGCAGTTCGGGTCGCCGACCTTCGACGGGTTGTCCATGTAGCGGATCGGGCCCTGGCCGACGAGGTTGACGCCCTCGCCGACGGAGAAGTCCGGCCGGTCCACCGGGTTGTCGGCGTAGTACTCGGTCAGCGCGCCGAAGATGTCGCCGGTGGACTCGTTGAGCCCGCCGTTCTCGTTGCCCGAGCCGGCGCCGCCGGGGGTGGTCTGGAAGATCGCGTGGCCGAATTCGTGGCCGACGACGTCCATCGGCGTCGCCTGGCGGCGGTTGTCCTGCGAGTGCCCGAAGTGCGTCGAGGAGCCGTCCCAGTACGCGTTGACGTCGTTGAGGCCGACGCTCGCGCGGAACCCGCCGCCGGCCCCGTCGATGCCGTTGCGGCCGAGCCAGTCGCCGAGCATCTTCCATTCCGTCTGGACGCTGTAGAGCACGTCGACGCAGCCGGTCTCGAGGTCCGTGCCGGAGCCGTTGCCCCACGTGTTGCTGCTCTTCGTGAAGATCGAGCCGCCCTCGCGGCCGCAGGCGATGCCGCGGCGGCCGGGATCGGTCATCGAGTACGAGCTGCCGGAGCCGGAGGTGTCGATCGAGACGGTGCCGGCGTAGTAGGAGTTGCCGGTACCGGCTTCGCGGACGTCGTCGCGGGTGTCGAGGATCTTTCCCGTGGTGCTGTCGACAAAGACGTGCAGGTGGGTGGGCTTGCCGTGGTCGCGGCCGCTGACGACGACCTCGTAGGCGAGCGTCGGCGCGTCCCCGGCCAGCACGACCAGCTTCGGGGTGTCCACCCTGTCCACGGTGGACACCTTCCCGGCGGCGACCTTCGTCGCTTGCTCGGCCTTCAGGGCGGCCCGCGTGCCGACGGTGATCGGGGCGGTGTGCGCGGCTTCGGTGCCGCGCACGCGCCCGGCGCCGTCGGCGACGACCACCGCGTCGCCGCCGATGACCGGCAGGCCGTGGTAAGTGCGCTGGTAGGAGGCGAAGTAGAGCCCGCCGCCACCCGGGGTGACCCCGGTGCGGACGAAGGCCTCCTCGGCGCCCTTCGCGAGCCGGTCGGCGCCGTTGAGGGCGGCCTGGTCGGCGGCGCGGGCGGCGAGCGCCTCGGGCGGGGTGGCGGCGGGAGGTGCGGGAGCGGCGGCGGCCGGGATCGCCGGCACCGCGAACGTCAAGGCCAGGCCGGCGATCGCCGCCAGCCCACGTGGGGATCTCATGGGGAACCTTTCCGGGGACCGTGAGGAATGTGCCCCGCGCAATAACTGGTGTTATTGCGCCGGACGCGTCCGAGTAAAGGTTCCGTCCGCGGACGGGTCAATGGGCCGAACGGAGCAGCGCGGTCAAGTCCCGATCACGGGATCACGTGTAAAACCTCAGGTCGCGGCCACCTTGCGGACTGGTCTGAACCAATTCACAGACTTTCGTAGGAAAGTGCCTTTGGTCCGGACCACCGAGCCCGCTGGTCCGCCGTGCCCGGAGGGTCGGTCGGCGTACCCGGACAGTCGGTTCGCGTACCCAGGCGGTCGGTTGGCCAGCCGACCCTCCGGGTACGCGAGCCGACCCTCCAGGTACGCGAGCCGACCCTTCGGGTACGTGGGCCGACCGTCCGGTCAGGTGTCGGTGCCGGCGGCGGAGTCCAGGCCGCGGCGGTAGGCCTCGACGGCTTCGTCGAGATGACCACGTTGTCGGAGCGTGTCGCCGAGCCGCAGGGCCGTCGAAACCGCCGCGCCGTGGAGGGCCGCGCCGGTCTGGATCTCGAAGGCCTGGCGCAGCAGCCGGGTCGCCGTTTCCGGGTCGCCCTGGACCGCGGCGATCTGGCCCAGCAGGCTCGTCGCCTCGCCCAGCGACTCGACGTCCCGGGTCAGCAGCTCGCGGACCTCGGAAACCAGCGTCGCGGCCTCCTCCGGCGCGCCCTGCCGGAGCCGGACCTCGGCCAGCTCGAGCGTCGCCCCGGCGAAGCCTTCGTCCGCGCCGATCGCCGCCAGCTGGCCGCGGGCCGCCGTCAGTTCCGCGCGGGCTTCGTCGAGGCGGCCCAGGTGGCGCAGGAGGTAGCCGCGCGCCCAGCGGCAGCGGGCCGCGTCGCGGTCGAACCCGACCGACGCGAACAGCCGGCACGCCTCGGTCAGGTCCTCGTCCGCCCGGTCCGCGCGGCCGGTCGCGTGCCACACCTGCGACGCCTGCCGGTGGAACCGCGCGACGAAGTCCGGCCGGGTCGCCGCCCGCGCCAGCCGCCGGCCGTCCTCGGCCGCGCGGCGGGCCCGGTGCAGGCCGCCCATTTCCATCAGCGGGTGGATCAACGCGGTGAGCAGGCACAGCTCGGCGTCCGGGTCCGGCGGCCGGGTCGCCAGTTCGGCCTCGACCCGGGCGATCGCCGGTCCGGCGTCGCCGCTCTGGAACCGGCAGCCCGACCACCGGTGCACGATCATCGCCCGCAGCCACGGCGGGGCCGCGCCGGCCAGTTCCTCCGCGTGCTCCAGTTCCCGCTGCGCCCCCGCGACGTCGAAGAGCTGCCACCGCACCTCGGCCTGGCAGAACCGCGCGTAGCACTCGACGTCGTCCAGGTGGTAGCCCGCCGCCTGCTTGCCCACGGCGGCGAACCGCTCTTCCGCGTCGGCGATCCGGCCCTGCTCCAGGTCGCGATATCCCTCGTCCAGTGCGGCGCGCAGCTCGGCGGCGACGCCGGGCGGGCGGCCGAACCGCAGCTCGTCGACGGTCAGCCCGAGCCGCTGCGCCAGGTAGCCCAGCATCTCCTCCGACGGCGGGCGGCTGCCGGTTTCGACCTTCGCCAGGAAGCCGCGGTCGTAGCCCGGCTCGGCCAGCTCGCGCTGGGTCCAGCCGCGGCCGGTGCGCAGCCGCCGGATCCGCGCTCCGAGCGGTTCGGCGGGGGCACTGGTCACCTCCCCACGGTAGGTCATCGGCGCGGTGGCCGGGGAGACGGACATATTGCCGCCTCCGGGCGGCCCGGGACAACGTTCTCCGCTGCAGTAGGATGGCCGGAGGGCTGGGGGGCTTGGGTCCTCGACGATGCGGCGTCTTCCGGTGCTCCGCATGCTGGCCTGGTTAGCTATTCGACCCTTAGTCGGCCGACCTAGTGACGGGTTATGACTGCGACCAAAGAAGCTTCAACGCGAGCGCCCATCGTCGAACGCGCCGCCGTCGGATTCGACCTTCTGGCCAGTTCGGAAACCGACGAGTCCACCGGGCCGGGGCCGAGGCGGCCCGGCCGCGTCGTCGGCGAGATGATCGCAGCCGCGGTGGTGGCCGGTGTCGTCAGCGTTGCCGTGCAATGGCTGGTATCCCGGCTGCACGTGCCGATGCCGTCTTTCGCGCCACAGGCGGTGATCAGCTTCGCGGTGGCAGTGCTGTCGCTGGCCGGGCTGGCGCTGGCCGTCTTTTCGCGGTTCGCCGTCGGGGGGCGGCTGCTGGCGTGGTCCGGCCTGGCGGCCCTGTGCACAGTGGTGCAGTCCCTGATGCTGCTGGGCACCAAGTACTACCTGGCCGGGATCAACGGCGATCAACTGTTCCGCATCCAGTACTTGACCCGCCTCACCGATACCGCCGGTTTCAACGATTTCGCCTACCCGGACCTGCCCGCCTACTACCCGCGTGGCTGGTTCTGGATCGGCGGCCGCATCGCCGCGCTGCTGCACGTACCGGCATGGGAGTTCTACAAGCCCTATGCCATCGCCACGATGGCGGTGGGCACCGTTCTCGCCTACGTCGCCTGGTGTCTCGTGGTCCGGCCGGCCGCGGCCTTGTTGATCGGCCTGACCATGGCCATGGTCGCGGTCGCCAGCTGGGCGGCCAACGAGCCGTACGCGTGGGTCTTCGGCTCCATGATCACGCCACTGGCGATCGTGGCTTGGCGTTACCTCACCGATCGGTCGCGCAGTGGAACAGCAGGAGCGATTCTGCTGGGGACCACAGTCGGGCTGCTCGGCCTGTTCTATACGCTCCTGATGGTCTTCTTCGTGCTGGTACTCGTCGCTACCGCCGGTGTCGACATGATCATGACGATACGGCGCCGCGAGGGTTCTTGGCGGACTCTTCGCCGGCCGATCGCGCGGTTGGCGATGATCGCCGTGGTGTCGTTGCCATGGCTGGCGTTGCAGTGGATACCTTATCTGGCGGTATCCCTCAAAGACCCGACCGAAGGACGTGGTGCCCTCCACTTCCTGCCGCAGACCGGCGCGGTCTTCCCGGTTCTTTACTACCCGACCAGCTTCTCCGGGATACTGTCCTTGGTCGGCTTGATCTGGGGCTTGTTCCGGCTCCGGGACAGCGTGGTCGCGCGAAGCCTGGTTCTGGTCATCGCCTGCTGCTATGCGTGGTACGGCCTTTCTTTCCTGCTCACCGTGTTCGACTTGACACTGCTGCCGTTCAAGGTCGGCCTCGTGCTGGAGGCGACACTGCTGTGCGCCGGCGTGCTCGGAACCTTGGACTTCGTGCGCTGGGCATGCGGGCGCCTGGCCTCACGGTGGAGAACCGGCACCGTGCTCGTGGTGATCGTGATCTCCATGCTCGGTTTCGTGGGGGCGATGCAGCAGGCTCCGAGTTCGCTTCCCGACCTCACCGCCGACCCGTACAACAGCTACTACCCGTCCGGCGTCACGGCACTGGGACGTCACGATCCAGCCCAAGACGGCGCATGGAACCAAAACCTGCACGACACGGTCGCCCGACTCACCGGGCGAGCCGAAAACCGGCTGACCGTGTTGTCCACGTACCACGAATTCACGGCCTTCTACCCGTATTGGATTTTCGAGGCCAGCAAGGTGCAGTACGCCAACCCCCTCGGCCACTATGACGCGCGGCGATCGGTCATCGAAACCTGGGCTGCCGCGCCCTCGCCGGAAGCGTTGCTCGACCGAATGAGGTCGTCCCGTTTCGGGCACCCCGATGTGTTCGTCCTGCGAACCGCGGCCGACGGACTTCACCTGAGCCTCCTCGAAAACGTCTTTCCCCAGGCGGCCGACAACGTCCCCTACGATGTGGTATTCCCCGCTCGCTTGTTCGCCTCGCCCGCATTCGTGTCGGAACAAGCCGGCCCCTTCACAGTCGTGGCCGTCCGATGAATGATCGCGGTAGGGACCGCTGTTTTTACGCCGCCCTGCTCACCGCCGCACACCAGTAACTCCGGGCACGACCGACGGACTGGGCAACCTCGCCGCCCACGGCGTCGACCACTCCGGCGGAGGTGCGGGTCGACCAAGTCGGCGGCGCGCAAGGCACGTTCACCGTCGTCGACGAACGCGGCCGCACCGGCGCGAGCCTCGGCGCCTGGAACGCGCTACCCGGCGGTGTTCGACCTCGATCCGTCCACTTTGGAGAGATCAGGTACCTGCCGGGTCAAGGCCGCGGCCGCCTCGACCGCAAGCCATCGCACCTGGCCGACCGGACGGCGGCCGTCCACGCGGAACCGAAGTTCGCGGGCGAGGGTGGCGGCAACGGAACTGCACCCTCGGGGCCAACGCCTGGGGCGTCTCGCTCGTGGTCGGGGCCGGCACGACGTTCCCGGCGGGCGCCACGCAGTGCACCCGTCCGTATGAATCCTTCGACGGGCAGGGAAGTCGCTACGCCGGCGACTTGAGTTCATGGCCCGGCAACGAGCCGGTCATCCACTTCACCTCCACCGCGCTTCTCGCATTCTCGCTGGCGGGCAGGCCGTAGCATGGCGTAGTGAGTGAACAGTCTGAATGGCCGGACGGCCAGTACCCCGAACGCCCGGTGGAGCGGCACAAGGGCCCGGTCGTGCTGCGCCGCGACCGCCGTGACCAGGGCAGCACCACCGACCAGCGGCTCCTGGACTCGCGCGGCCCCAGCGACTGGGTGCACACCGACCCGTGGCGCGTGCTGCGGATCCAGGCCGAGTTCGTCGAGGGCTTCGGCGCGCTCGCCGAGGTTCCGCGCGCGGTCACGGTGTTCGGCTCGGCCCGCACCAAGCGCGACGACCCGGAGTACGAGCTGGGCCGCAAGATCGGCGGGGCGCTGGCCAACGCCGGCTTCGCGGTGATGACCGGCGGCGGCCCGGGCGCGATGGAGGCGGTCAACCGCGGCGCGGCCGAGGCCGGCGGCTTCTCCGTCGGGCTCGGCATCGAGCTGCCGTTCGAGCAGGGCCTGAACCCGTGGGTCGACCTCGGTGTCAACTTCCGCTACTTCTTCGCCCGCAAGACGATGTTCATCAAGTATTCGCAGGCCTTCATCTGCCTGCCCGGCGGCTTCGGCACGCTCGACGAGCTGTTCGAGGCGCTGACCCTGGTGCAGACGAAGAAGGTCACGAAGTTCCCGGTGGTGCTGTTCGGCAGCGACTACTGGGGCGGCCTCTACGACTGGATCGCCAAGACCGTGCAGGCCGAGGGCAAGATCAGCCCGCACGACCTGGACCTGCTGCACGTCACCGACGACATCGACGACGCCGTCCGCGTGGTGCAGGAGTCCTACCAGGCGTGGGAGGACACGCACTGATGCGGCGGATCTGTGTCTTCTGCGGGTCGTCGATGGGCTTCTCGCCGCGGTACGCCGAGCAGGCGGCCGCGCTCGGGAAGCTGCTGGCCCAGCGCGGCATCGGCCTGGTCTACGGCGGGGCGAGCGTCGGCACGATGGGCGTGGTCGCCGACGCCGCGCTGGCCGCGGGCGGCGAGGTGATCGGCGTCATCCCGGAGGCGCTTTCCAGCGTCGAGATCGCCCACGCCGGGCTGACCGAGCTGCACGTCGTCGCGGACATGCACGAGCGCAAGGCCAAGATGGCGGCCCTATCCGACGGGTTCGTCGCCTTGCCGGGCGGTGCGGGCACCTTGGAGGAGCTGTTCGAGGTCTGGACGTGGGCCCAGCTCGGCCTGCACGGCAAGCCGATCGGCCTGGTCGACGTCGACGGGTACTACGCGCCCCTGATGACGTTCGCCGACCACATGGTCACCGAGGGCTTCCTCAAGGACGGCTACCGGCAGCTCCTGCTCGCCGACGCCGACCCGGCCGCCTTGCTCGACCGGTTCGAGACGTACGAGCCGCCCGCGCCGCCGAAGTGGGCGAAGGAAGCGCCGGGGATCTGACGGACGCGGCCGGCGTCACCGGCCGCGCCGGAACCGGGGGTTCCCGGCCGGTCGCGGCGGGCGACGTCGGCGGCGGTGATTCGCCGAGGTTGCCGTCGTGTTTCGGCAACGGTGTTGTGCAATTCGTGCGCTTTAAATCTGCGTAAGTTGTCCTGCGGCAACAAAGTGCCCGGCCCCGGGGTCGCGGCCCGCCGGCCGGCGGCGCGCCGGGTCCCGGCGCCCTCGGGCCAAGGCGAGCAACCCGCCCTCGACCTGCGGATGCCGGGGGTGACGGCGCCGGGTGGGCGTGCTCAGGCCCCTGGTTCGCCAGTCGGAAACGAGACGCCGGTCGATTCCGGTAGCATCTCCCTGGTTTGATGAGCTGAAACTCCTGTCACCCTGTGCAACGGGAACCCGCGTGCGGATGGGTGACTTTTGACCCCTATAGTGTGGTTCTGCGTAGCGTCGTCGGGGGTCAGTTCGGCGCTTGCCCGAAGCCGGAGAACCGATTTCGACCAGCTTCGTGGAGCAGCAATGTTTTCGTGGTTGGTCAGAGCTTTCCGAAAGGGAAACAGACTGATGGGGCGGGCGTGACTACCGATTTGCTGGCTGAGACCTTCGAAGTTGTCGAAGACCGTGGGGTGGGTCTCGTCGGGGACGGCGCCCTCGACGAGCGCGAGCGCCGCCTGGTCATCGGCGCCGCCAACTACCACGCCTTGGTGCGACGCGGCGCGACCCTGCGCCTGACCGTCGTCCGGGCACTGCACCAGGGCTACCCGTCGCTGACCGACGAACGCTGCCTGCACATCGGCTGGACCCAGGACCGCGAGTCGGTCGGTTCCGTGGTGGTGCGCAGCCTGGTCGCGCCCGAACCCGGCACGCAGGCTCCGGGCGGGTTCCTGGACCTCGTCGTCGACGTCGGCGGCAAGCCCGTCGTGCAGAACAGCTACCAGCAGCTCAGCGGCCCGGTCGGCCGGGCGAAGAAGCTGCTCCGGTCGCGGGTCCCGTTCCAGTACGACCACCTGCGTCAGCTGCGGACCGACGTCATCGACCGGCGCATGCGCTCCGTGCAGCTGCCGCAGCGGCGGCCGGTCGCCGGCAACGCGAACTACCACCGTGCGGCCACCACTGCCCGGCCGGCCATCATCTTCGGCCTGCACTGGCTCGAGCTGGGCGGCGCGGAGCGCTGGGCGCTGGACTGCATCGAGATCGCCAAGGAAGCCGGATTCGTCCCGATCGTGACCACCGACCGGGAGTCGGCCCACCCGTGGATCACCCGGCCCGAGTTCGACGACGTGGTGTTCATCCCGGTCACCCACCCGATCCGGCTCGGCAACGATGCCGCGTTGTTCAGCGGGCTGTTCACGGCCTTCGACATCCGCGGCATCCACGTGCACCACAACACCTGGCTCTACGACCGGCTGTCGTGGGTGAAGTCGGTTTGGCCGGACGTCCCGGTCGTCGACTCGCAGCACGTCCTGGAGTGGCGGACCGGCGGTTTCGTCGACCACGCCGTCCAGGTGTCGGCGATGATCGACCAGCACCACGTGATCTCCCCGCAGCTGCGGGACTACCTGGTCCACCGGCAGGGCATCGCGGCGGACAAGGTGGTCCTGGCCACGCTCGCGAACGCGACCACCGCCGGGATCACCCCGGACGCCCCCGAAGCCGAGGCGAAGTCCACGCCGTTCACGGTGACCTACATCGGGCGCTTCCACCAGCAGAAGCGGCCGCAGGTCTTCCTGAAGCTCGCCGCCGAGCTCAAGAAGTCCTCGCCGGTCCCGGTGCGGTTCATCGTCCAGGGCGACGGTGAGCTCGCGGACGAGGTGCACACCCTGCGCGGCCGGCTGGGCCTGACCGACGTGCTCGAGGTCCGCGCGGCGGACCACCCGGTCAAGGACACGCTGGCGGAGTCCGACGTCCTGGTCGTCACCTCGGAGAACGAGGGCCTGACCCTGACGACTTTCGAAGCCACGGCCGCCGGCGTCCCGGTGCTTTCGGCCGACGTGGGTTCGCAGGCCTCGGTGGTCCCCGACGGACTGCTGTGCCCGCGGCACCCGTACGCTTTCGTGCGGCAGGCGGCCGAGAAGGTCCGCACCATGATGACGTCGCCGGAGCAGCGCAAGCGCTGGTTCGAAGAACAGGCCGCCAAGAACGAAGCCTTCGCCAAACTGCCCAAGGCGAGCGCCTGGGCCACGGAGCTGTACCAAGGGTGGAAGAAGCAGTGAACAAGGTCGCCGCGGTCGTCGTCACCTACAACCGCAAGGACAAGCTCCGCAAGGTGCTCGACCACATCCTGGCCCAGAGCCAGGCTCCCGAATGGGTCGTGGTCGTCGACAACGCGTCGAACGACGGCACCGACGCGCTGCTGGCGTCGTACGCGACCGACCCGCGGGTCACCGTGCTGAGCCTGACCGAGAACACCGGCGGCGCCGGCGGCTTCTCGGCGGGCATGGCCAAGGGGTACGAGCTGGGCGCCGACTTTCTCTGGATCATGGACGACGACTGCTATCCGCAGCCGGACGCGCTCGAAGAGATGGTCAACGGGCTCGACAAGGCCGAGCAGACCCTCGGCCACCAGATGCCCTTCGCCTGCTCGGTGGTGAAGTGGACCGACGGCGGCATCTGCGAGATGAACAACCCCGGCACGACCTGGGACTGGGGGCGGCTGCTCTCGCTCGGGCAGCAGGCGGTGCTCGTCAACCACTGCTCGTTCGTGTCCGTGCTGATCCCGCGCTGGACCCTGACCCGCTTCGGGCTGCCGCTGACCGACTACTTCATCTGGTTCGACGACATGGAGTACACCCTGCGCGTCGCCAAGGCCGCGCCCGGCGTCCAGGTGCTGACCAGCGTCGTCGTGCACGACCTCCCGGAGAACCGGGGGGTGAACTTCGGGCAGATCAACCACCAGAACGTGTGGAAGTACGAGTACGGCGCCCGCAACGAGCTCTCCTTCCGGCTGCACCACGAAAGCCCGTTCGCCGCCGTCGGGTTCGCCCTCCGCGTGCTCCGTGGCATGGCGGAGGGGCACGTTTCCCGCTCGCTGCGGCTGCGGATCGTGAAGGCCCTGGTGCGCGGTGTGAAGTTCGACCCGAAGCCGAAGTTCCCGCGCTCGGTGCTCTGAAAACCAGCTTGGATCCGCGACCGCGACTCCTGTCGCGGGGTGTGCCGCCGTCAGGAGAAGTGCGATGAAAGACGTGGTCAAGGACCCCGAGCTGGTGGCCGACCGGGAAACCGGACCGGCCGCCGGGGAAGCCGCCGAGAGCACCGGGACAACCGGGCCGCGGAAGCTCCGTGACCGGTTCCGCGCCTGGCGTCTCCTGGTCGAGGCCCCGTCCCGGGCGACGCTCCTGATCAGCGGGCTGCTCACGATCGTCACCTGGGAGATGCCGGCGTTCTCGCCCATCGAGCCCAAGGGCGACTACGACTACGGGCTCGCCATCGCGATGGCGCGGACCCTCGGCCTGAGCTTCGGCGACCGGATCGCGACGACCTACGGGCCGCTGTACTTCCTGGCGATCCCGTCGACCACCGTCCGGGCCGAGGTGCTCGTCGGGTTCCTCTTCTGGTTCGTGTTCGTCACCGGCTGCCTCGCCGCGTGCTTCCAGGCCTTCCAGGGCCGGATCGGCACCCGGTGGGCGTGGGTGGCGTGCGCCGCGATCGCGCTGAGCTTCAGCATCGTGCCGCTGACCAGCGTCATCACCGCCACCCCCGGCTTCTTCGCGGTGCTGGCGATCTGCCACGTCCTCGGCCTGCTGCCGAAGTGGGCGGAACGGGCCTTCCCGATCGTGGCGGGCCTGGTGGTCGCGGCCATGCTGCTGACCAAGTTCTCGGTCGGGCTGATGTGCGGCCCAATCGCGCTGGGCGCGGTGCTCGTCCGGCCGGGGCGGCGGCTGCGGGAGTTCCTCGAGTACGCCGTGTCGGGCGTGGCCGGCCTGGTCCTGCTGTGGATCGCCGCCGGTCAGCCGCCCACCCAGGTGGTGCAGTACGTCGTCCGCGCGCTCTCGGTCGGCAGCGGGCACGCGCAGTCGATGGGCCTGGAGCTCACCAGCACCGCGTGGGAGTACGTGGTCGTCATCGCCGTGACGATCGTGCTCGCCGTCGCCGTGGCCAGGATCAAGATGGACGGCCTGCGCTGGCCGCTGTGGCTGGGCTTGCTCCTCGGCACGTGGCTGATGTTCAAGCAGGGCTTCGTGCGGCACGACTCGCACTCCGCGCAGTACCTGGCCTTCGTGTTCGCCATCGGGGTGCTGGTCGCCGTGCTGCGGCGCAGCGCGGTGCTGGCCGCGGTCGCGGCGGTCGCGCTGCTGGCCCAGGCGGCCGCCTTCGGTGGCGGGCTGTGGGTCGTCGATCCCGGCAAGTCGCTGCGGACGTTCGCCGACGGTGCCACGATCGTCGCGTCCGGGACCCACCGGAACGACGTCCAGGAGGAGGCGCGGGCCGGGCTGCGGAAGCGGACCGACATCCCGCAGCGGTTCCTGACCCGGATCGGGAAGGGCTCGGTCCGGACCGAGCCGTTCGACCAGGCCATCGCCTGGACCTACGGGCTGACCCCGGCGATCCTGCCGACGCTGCTGAACTACGGCGCGTACACCGAGCTGCTCGACAAGATGAACGAGTCCTGGATCGCCGACGACGTCAACGGGCCCCGGTTCATCGTCCGGGAGCAAACCAGGATCACCCTCGACAGCCGGTTCTCGCTCTGGGACCCGCCGCGGACCGAGCTCGCCGAGGCCTGCCGGTACACCCTGGTGGACTCCACGGACAAGTGGCAGCTGCTCGAGCGCGGCCCGAACCGGTGCGGCGCCGAGCGGGAGCTGTCCAGCACGCAGGTGGCCGCCGGGCAGTCGATTCCGGTGCCGGCGGCCGCCGACGGCGTGGTCGTCGCCCGGGTGTACCCGGAGCAGTCGCTGCCCGGGCGCGTGTGGGGGTTCCTCTTCAAGCCGCGCGACCTGATGGTCGGCCTCGACGGCGAGTCGTTCAGACTGCCCTGGACGCACGGTGACGCGCCGCTGATGGTCTCCGCGCCGCAGGATCCGTCCCTCGCGCTGACCGGGCGGCCGCTGGACGCGAAGACACTGACGATGAACGCACCGGGACGTGTGGTGTTCTCCGTCGTCAGCAAGAAGTGACCCGAGCCGGGTCGCGGCTCGAGAGAGCACACCCCCCGGACGCGGAGGAACCCCGGCGGTGGATCCGGACAACGGCCGCATACTGACGGCGCTCCCGGCGGGGGCGCCACCGGTGGCCGGAGTCCGGTGCGGGGCGGCACGGCCTCTGTGGTTCACTGGCTGTCCCTCGATTTGGCACACAAGGTGATTCCCACGAAGAACGTCATCCCCGATGACCCGTCCGGGTGGCAGAGCCGGCGGTCGCGGCTTACCGTGCTCGTGGCGATCGGGCCGGCGGTGCCGAGTCCCCACCTGGTCCACCGGTTCGCCGAAGAGCCCTGTCGCCGGATCATGCGGACCCTGCTGCCCTCCTCGATGAAGGTCTGAGCGTCGCGGGCCGAGCCCTGGACGCGGATCGGAAGGACATTGCCATGCGCGACCTCATCCGCCGGAGCCTGCGGGCCGACCGGCTTCGCCGTTCTCTGCGTGACAAGGTCGCGCGGGCGGTCGAAGAAGCGGTCGGGCGGCACTTCGCGGAGCAGTCCGCCAAGCTGGACGACCTGAGCCGCGAGGTCGCCGAGCTGCGGCGGCAGGTGCCGGCCGAGACCGCCGGCCAGGCCGGGCGGGTGATCGAGCGGCTGCTCGAGCAGATCGGTCACGTCGAGCACCGCGTCCGCCGTGACCTGGAGTTCGCGGGGGAAGCCGAGGCCGCGCAGCGCAGTGCCGCGTTCGTCCGGGACCACATGCGCGCCGCCCGGCCGTTCCCGTCGCCGCACAGCACGCTGGAACACGGCCTGTCGCTCGCCCCCGAAGGCGGCTTGGCGCTCGAGTTCGGCGTGTACTCGGGCACCACGCTGAAGATCATCGCGAACGCCCGTGGCGGCGAGTCGGTGTACGGCTTCGATTCGTTCGAGGGCCTGCCGGAAACCTGGCGCTCGGGCTACCCGGCGGGGACGTTCGACATGGACAGCCTGCCCGACGTGCCGGGTGCGGAGCTGGTCGTCGGCTGGTTCGACGACGTGCTCCCCGGCTTCCTCGAGGCGCACCCCGGTCCGGTCGACCTGCTGCACGTGGACTGCGACCTGTACTCCTCGACGAAGACCGTCCTCGAACTGGTCGGCCCGCGCCTGCGGCCGGGGTCGATCGTGGTGTTCGACGAGTACTTCAACTACACCGGCTGGCAGGAGCACGAGCACCGGGCGTGGCTGGAGCACGTCGAGGCGACCGGGCTGAAGTTCGAGTACCTGGCGTACACGGTCGACCACGAGCAGGTCGTCGTGCAGATCGTCGGCTGAGGCTCAGGCCACGCCTTCGCTCGGGCGCTTGTGGTAGGTGTCGACGTATTCCTGGCCGGAGAGCTCCAGGATCGCGTACATGACCTCGTCGGTGACCGACCGGCGGATCGCCGGCGCGTAGTCCTGGCCTTCGTAGCGCGAGAAGTCCAGGGGTTTGCCGAAGGTGATGCCGATCTTCGCCCGGCGCGGGATGCGGGCACCCTTCGGCTGGAGCTGCTCGGTGCCGGTCAGCGCGACCGGCACCACCTTCGCGCCGGTCGCCAGGGCCAGCGCCCCGACGCCGGTGTGGCCGCGGTGCAGCCGGCCGTCCAGTGACCGGGTGCCCTCGGGGTAGATCGCGAAGACGCCGCCCGCGTCGAGCACCTTGCGGGCGGCCTCCAGGGCCGCGAGCCCGGCTTGGGCGTTGCCGCGCTCGACCGGGACGTAGCCGAGGCCGCCGAGGAACCCGGCCAGCGCCTTGCCCTTGAGGCCCTTGCCGACGAAGTACTCCGCCTTGCCGAGGAACTTGACCTGCCGCGGGGTCGCGAAGGTGATCACGCCGGTGTCGAGGGCGGCGCGGTGGTTGGCCGCCAGGAGCACCGGGCCGCTGAGCGGCACGTTCTCCACGCCGTGGACCTCGGGCCGGTACACCGCCCTGACGAGCGGTCCCAGCACGAACCGGACAAGCAGCGCGATCAAGTGGTCCTCCTCTTCGGTGGCGGTGCCCCCAGCATGGCACGATCGTTACTCGTGAGTTGGTTCGAGCGGCGTACGTGGCAGGAGCCCGGGTGGACGCCCGCGGACATCGTGGCCGCGAAGGGTGACCGGACGGTGTCGGTGGTGCTACCGGCACTGGACGAAGAGCGGACCGTGGGTGACGTCGTCGCGTCGGTCCGCCCGCTCGTCGGCTCGGTCGTCGACGAGCTGATCGTCATGGACTCGGGTTCCACGGACGCGACCGCCGAAACCGCCGAGGCCGCCGGGGCGCGGGTGGTCCGCCGCGAGGACGTCCTGCCGGACCTGCCGCCGGTGCCGGGCAAGGGCGAGGTGCTGTGGCGTTCGCTGGCCGCGACCAGCGGCGACCTCGTCGTCTTCCTCGACTCCGACCTGGTCGACCCGGACCCGGCGTTCGTGCCGTCGCTGCTCGGGCCGCTGGTCGCCGAACGCGGTGTCCACCTGGTCAAGGGCTTCTACCGCCGTCCGCTGCGGCTGGAGAGCACCGGTGGCGGGCGCGTCACCGAGCTCCTGGCGCGGCCGGTGCTCTCGGCGTTGCGGCCCGCGCTCGGCGGGCTGATCCAGCCGCTCGGCGGCGAGTACGCGGGCACGCGCGAGTTCCTCGAGTCGGTGCCGTTCGCCGCCGGCTACGGCGTCGAAATCGGGCTGCTGCTCGACGCCGAGGCGCGGTACGGCCTCGACGGGCTCGCGCAGGTCAACCTGGGCGTCCGCAAGCACCGGAACCGCTCGCTGCGCCAGCTCGGGGTGATGTCCCGCCAGATCCTCGGCACGGCCCTGGACCGCTGCGGCGTCCCGGCCGCGGACGCGCCCTTCACGCAGTTCGTGCCGGTGGACGGGGAGTGGCTGCCGGACGTCACGGACGTCCGCGTCGCCGACCGGCCGCCGATGCGGGAAGTGCTCGCCCGTCCTCGAGGGTGATGACCTCGTCGAAGCCGTCCAGGTGCTCGGGCCGGTGGGTGGCGAGGACCACGCTGCCGGTCGCCTTCGCGAGGACGCGCTTCAGAACGGCGTCTCCGTGGGCGGGATCGAGGCCTTCGACGGGCTCGTCGAGCACGAGCACCGCCGGCGCGGCCAGGACGGCTCGGGCGAGGACCAGCCGCTGGCGTTGACCGCCGGACAGCGCGGCGCCGTCCGGGCCGGTTTCGCGGTCGAGGGCCAGGTCGAACCCGGCGGTTTCGCAGGCGGCCGCCAGTTCCTCGTCGGTCGCGTCCGGGTCGGCGAGCAGGAGGTTCTCGCGGACGGTCGTGTGGAAGACGTGGGCGTCGGCCTCGGCGCCGGAGATGATCTTCGGCAGGGCGGCGTACTCGCCGAGCGGGAAGCCGTCGAGGGTCACCCGGCCTTCGGTGGGGGCCTGGCTGCCGAGCAGGAGGCGCAGCAGGGTCGTCTTCCCGGCACCGCTGGGGCCGAGGATCCCGACGCGCTTGCCGGGCGGCAGGTCGAGGTCGACGTCCTGGAGGGCGGGGGCCCGCCCGGGGTGGCGCACGCCGGCTTTCTCCAGCCGGAAGTGGCCGTCCCGGGCGATGCGGGTCCCTTCCGGGACGGCGGGTTCGTCCAGGACGGCGCGCACCCGGGAGGCGGCGGCGCGGATCTCCGGAACCCGCCGGGCGGCCCCGATCAGCGGGAGTACGACCTCGAAAGCCGTCACGGCGGCGAGGGTGAGCGCGGCGGTCCAGGGCACGGAGGCCCGGCAGAGCACCGCGACGCCGACGGCGGTGACCAGCTGGACGAGCACCCCGGCGCCGGTGAGCAGGGCGGTCCTGCCGGAGGCCGCCCGCTCACCGGCGGTGATCCGGTGGACGACGTCCGCGGCGCTCCGCTGGTGTGCTTCGAACGCCCCGGCGGCGAGGAGTTCCCGGTGCCCGGTGACGAGCTCGACGGCCCGTTCGGCGAGTTCGGCCCGGTCCGGGGCGCTTTCCCGGGCGGCATCGGCGGTGCGGCGGATGACCAGCCACGGGAGGAGGACCCCGGCGGCGAGCAGCCCGCCGGCGAGCGTTCCGGCGGCCGGCATCGACGCGCCGGCGGTGACGGCGACCGCGGCGGCGCCCACGATCGCGGCAACCCCGGCGGGCAGGAACCACCGCAGGACGGCGTCCTGCAGAGCGTCCACATCGGACACGAGCCGGGTGACGAGGTCGCCGCCGGAGTACCGGGTGCCGGGCACGAGGGCCTGGTAGACCCGGGTCCGCAGCGAGCCGAGCCACCGGAGGACGACATCGTGCCCGGCGAGCCGTTCGGCGTACCGCAGACCACCCCGCAGGAGGGCAAGGGCACGGACGGCGACGATGGCGACGGTGAGCGCGGCGAGCGGTGGTCGTTCGGCGGCGCGGAGCAGTAGCCAGGCGGCGGTGGCCATGAGTGCGAGGGTGGCGAGTTCGGTGGTGGCGCCGAGGAGAGCCGCGCGGAGGAGGCGGTTCAGGTCTTTGGTGGAGAGGGCCCAGGTGTTCACGCGGGCACCTCCGAGCGGACCCGGCCGTCGCGGGGGAGGGCGAGGGCGCAGAGGGCGGCGAGCGGTGGTCGTTCGGCGGCGCGGAGCAGCAGCCAGGCGGCGGTGGCCATGAGTGCGAGGGCGGCGAGTTCGGTGGTGGCGCCGAGGAGGGCCGCGCGGAGGAGGCGGGTCAGGTCTTTGGTGGAGAGGGCCCAGGTGTTCACGCGGCCACCTCCGAGCGGACCCGGCCGTCGCGGGGGAGGGCGAGGGTGCAGAGGGCGGCGAGTGGGGGTTGTTCGGCGGCGCGGAGTAGCAGCCAGGCGGCGGTGGCCATGAGTGCGAGGGCGGCGAGTTCGGTGGTGGCGCCGAGGAGGGCGGCGCGGAGGAGGCGGGTGAGGTCTTTGGTGGAGAGGGCCCAGAGGTTCACGCGGCCACCTCCGAGCGGACCCGGCCGTCGCGGAGTTCGATCACCCGGTCCGCCAGCGAGACCATCGCCGGGCGGTGGGCCACCAGCACCGCCGTCCGGCCCGGCAGCAACCGGCGGGTGGCCGACAGGACGGCGTCCTCGGTCCGGGAATCCAGCCGGGCGGTCGGCTCGTCCAGCAGGACCAGCCCCGCCGAGGTTCGCGCCAGCGCGCGGGCCAAGCCGACCCGCTGCCGCTGTCCCGCCGACAGCACTTCGCCCAGTTCGCCCACCGGCGTCTCGAACCCTTGCGGCAACCCGGCCGCCACGGCGTCCAGCGCCGCCGCGCGGGCCGCGGACGGGACGTCCGCCGACGGCAGGCCCAGGGCGATGTTCGAAGCCAGCGGGCCCCGGAACAACGTCGGCCGCTGCGGGACCCAGGCGACGTCGGCCAGCCACGATGCCGGTGCCAGCGACCGCAGGTCCACCCCGTCCACCAGCACCCGGCCCGAAGCCGGCGGCACGAAGCCCAGCAGCACCGCCAGCAGCGTGCTCTTGCCCGACCCGCTCGGCCCCACCACCGCGAGCCGCGCTCCGGCGGGCAGCGTCAAGTCCACTTCGGACAACGCGGGAACACCGCCGTAGGAAACCGAGACCCGCTCCAAGACCAGGGAAGGCGCACCCCGCCGCCGCGTGGAAACCGCGGAACGCGGCGAAACCACCGGCCCGGACAACGCCTCCCGCAAGGCCGTCAGCCCCTCCGCCGCCGCGTGGAACTTCGCGCCCGCCGCCCGCAGCGGCAGGTACGCCTCCGGCGTCAGCAGCAGGATCAGCAACGCGGTCCGCGCGTCCAGCCCGCCCGCGAGCAGCCGGAACCCGATCGGCACCGCGACCAGCGCGACCGACAGCGTCGCCACCAGCTCCAGCACCAGCGCCGAAAGGAACGCCACCCGCAGCGTCTTCATGGTCGCGTCCGCGTGGGCGGCCGCCATGGAACGGACCGTCGAAGCCTGCGCGGCCGCCCGGCCGAACACCTTCAACGTCCCGAGCCCGCGGACGACGTCCAGGAAGTGCCCGCCCAGCTTCGTCAGCAGCTCCCACTGGACGGCCGCCTTCGCCTGCTTCCCGATCAGGACGCCGAACACCGGGATCAGCGGCAAGGTGACGACCACGACGAGCGCGGAGACCAGGTCCGCGGTGACCAGCCGCACGATCACCGCGGCCGGCACCACCACCGACACGACCAGCGACGGCAGGTACCCGGTCAGGTAGCTGTCCGTGGCGTCGACACCGCGCGTGACCTGGGTCGCGACGACGCCCGCACGGTCCGAAGCGGACCTGAGCAACCGCCGCCGCAGCGCAGCGCGGACCGACGCCGCGAACCGTCCACTGAGGACACCGTGACCCCAGGTGAGCCCGGCTCGGGCCGCGATGGCGACGATCAGGACCAGGGAAACCCCGCCGCCGGTGAGCAGCGTGGCCAGCCCTTCGGCTTGGAGGAGCACGGAAAACGCGGTGAGCACGCCGAGCAGGCTCAGCGCGCCGAGGTATCGCCGGAGTCCGGGTAGTGCAGGCACGACGTCCCCCTAGAAGTGCAGCAGCGAGCGCTGGTCGACGGGACGGCGGTGTGCGCGCCAGGTCAGCCACTGCACCACCAGCAGCACCAGCACCGCGGGTGGCGCGAACCAGGCCAGCACCGCGAACGTCTCCGGCGCCGTCGCCGCCTGGCCGACCGTCAGCGCATAACCCGGAGCGGTCAGCACCGCCGGGAACCGCAGCGTCCCGGCGAGCAGCGCCGGACAGGCCGAAAGCACCATCGACCCGACGAGCGCGACCCGGTACCGCCGCGCCGCCAGCCCGAGCCGGGCGACGGCGAAGGCCGCGAAGGCCAGCCCGGCCACCGCCGCGCCGAACGCGGGAACGCCGTCCAGCGCGAAGACGCCCCACGCCGAGGCGATCACCAGGAACGCGAACACCGGTGCCGAGAACGCGCGGGCCAGCCGCACCGCGCGGCCGGTCAGCTCGGCCGGTCCCCGCACCGCCAGGAAAGCCGCGCCCTGCCAGCAGAACAGCGCGACGAACCCGAGTCCCCACAGCACCGCGTAGGGCGAGAACAACGCGAGCACGTCGCCCGACGGCGAGCCGTCGGGCGACAGCGGCAGCCCGAGCACCAGGTTGCCGAGGAACAGGCCCCACGACAGCGCGGTCACCAGCGCGCCGCCGACGATGCCCGCCGTCCAGGCGCCGCGGCGCGCGTCCGGGCGGCGGCTGCGCAGCTGCATCGACGCCGTGAACGTCGTCAGGCCGAGCAGCAGGGTCACCACCAGGACGTACGCCCCGGCGAACACCTTGCCCTCCAGGTGCGGGAACGCACCGAACAGCAGGCCGACGGCCGCCACCAGCCACACCTCGTTGGCCAGGAAGAACGGTCCGAGCGCCCCGAGGGTCTGCCGCCGTCGCCGCTCGCCGGCCTCGAACCCGGGCAGCAGCATGCCGACGCCGTAGTCGTACCCCGCGAGCGCGAAGTACCCGCAGGTCAGCAGGCCCAGCACACACCACCAGAAGGTCGCCATCGGTCAGACTCCGCTCAGGACGGGCAGTTCGGCGGGCGCTTCGGCCGGCTCCGGGCCGCGCTTGGCGACCCGCGCCATGAGCACCCAGTCGGCCACCGCGAGCGCGGCGAACAGCAGTGAGAAAGCGATGAAGGAGAACAGGATCTGGCCGGCGGGGACGTCCGCGATCGCGTCGGCGGTGCGCAGCTTCCCCCAGACCAGCCACGGCTGGCGGCCGAGTTCGCGCACCAGCCAGCCCAGGATCGCGGCGATGAACGGCAACGGGATCGCCGCGACCATCAGGTAGTGCAGGAACCGGGCCCGCGTCACCCAGTTCCGGATCAGCAGGACCGTGCCGATGATCGCGCAGAGGAACATCAGGAACCCGAGCCCGATCATGGCGCCCAGCGGCGCGCCGACGGCACCCATGCCGAGCTTGTCCGGCTGGTACGTCTTCAGCTCGCCGAACTGCGCGAAGCCCTGGTTGACCACGAAGACCGACCCGGCGAGCGCCGCCACCACGCCGACGCGCATCGAGCGGCGGAAGAACTCGACCTCGGTGGTGCGCTTGAGGAAGTGCCACGCGCTGACGCCGACGACGAAGAACCCGCCGGTCACCAGCGCGGCGCCGAGCACGTGCGGCAGGGACGCGGCCAGTGCCGGGTTGGCGAACAGCGCGCCGAAGTCGTCGAGGCGCAGGGTGCCGTGCTCGACGTGGCTACCGACCGGGTTCTGCAGGAACGAGTTGGCCAGCATGATGAACAGCGCCGACGCGTACGCGGTCAGCGTGACCAGCCAGATCAGCGTCAGGTGCAGCCATCGCGGCAGCCTGCCGAAGCCGAAGATCCACAGGCCGAGGAAGGTCGACTCGAGGAAGAACGCGACCAGGGCCTCGATGGCCAGCGGTGCGCCGAAGACGTCGCCGGCGAGGGTGGAGAGCCCGGTCCAGGTCAGCCCGAACTGGAACTCCATCACGATCCCGGTGACGATCCCGAGGGCGTAGTTGATCACGTACAGGCGGCCCCAGAACCGCGTCATCCGCAGGAGCTCGGGCTTGCCGCCGAGCGTCCAGCGCGTCTGCATCACGGCCACCAGCGTGACCAGCCCCAGCGTGAGCAGCACGAACAGGAAGTGGAACGAGGTCGTCGTCGCGAACTGGAGTCTCGCGACCGGGAGTGCGTTCATGTAGACAGGCTACACATAGCCTGCCTACATGTAGCCAGTCGACGTGTAGACTGCTTACCCATGAAGGCGGACACCCTGCGCGGCCACCTCGACGCGTTGCTGCTGGCCGTGCTCGACGGCCGGAAACTGCACGGCTACGCGATCATCGAGGCGCTCCAGCTGCGCAGCGACGGCGCGCTCGACCTGCCGACCGGCACCGTGTACCCGGCCCTGCGCCGGCTGGAGCGGGCCGGCTGGCTGGCCAGCGAATGGGACGTCGTGTCCGGCCGCAAGCGGCGGACCTACCGGCTCACCCGCTCCGGCGAGCAGGCCCTGCAGGCCGAACGCGTGGAGTGGCGGGAGTTCACCGCGGTCATCGGGGGAGTGCTGGAAGCATGATCGACGAGTACCTGGGGGAGCTGGACCGCAGGCTGCACGGCTGCGGCCGGTTCAAGGCCGACCTGCTCGAGGAGGCCCGCGACGGGCTGCACGACGCCGCCGACGCCTACCGCGCGGGCGGCTGGAGCGACGAGGACGCGCAGCGCCGGGCGGTCGCCGACTTCGGCCCGGCGGCCGTCGTCGCCCGCGACTACCAGGCCGAACTGGGCATGCTCAGCGGCGTCCGGACGCTGTGGAAGCTCGTCATCGGCGTCCCGGCGATGCAGTTCGCCTGGGACTACGCGCGGATCCTCACCTTCGGCAAGTGGACGAAGCTGTCGACGCCGTCCCCCGAGTGGTACATGGTGATCACGCGCGTCTCCCACGGCGCGGTGTTCCTCGTGCCGGTGATCGGCCTGCTCGCGCTGCTCGGTATCCGCTGGTTGAGCCGCCGCCTCGACGGCACCGGGCTCGCCCGGTTCTGCGGGAGCCTCATCGCGCTCGCGGTCGGCATCAATCTCGGCTCCCTCGGCCTGCTCATCGCCGCGACCGGTGTCGTCGACGTTTCGCGCCTGTTCCTGAGCGTCCCGTGCGCGCTGCTGATGTTCGCCTGGGTGGCGCTTTCCATCCGGCTCGTCGTGCTCGCGAGACGTTCCTGGGGTGGGTATGCCACGATCGTCGCGTGACGACCGCGCTGATCTACCTCGTAGTCATGCTGCTGGTGGCGGCCGTGGTGTTCCTGCTCGCCGCGGTGGTGTTCGGCCGGGGTGAGGAGCTCGCCCCGCTGCCGCCGGGCAGCTCGCCCACGCGGCTGCCCGCCGAGGACATCACCGGCGAGGACCTGGCCGAAGTCCGCTTCCAGCTGGTGCTGCGCGGGTACAAGATGTCCGAAGTGGACTGGGTGATGCGGCGCCTCGGCGTCGAGCTCGACGAGCTGCGCGCCCGGGTCGCCGAGCTGGAGCAGCGCGAACGCGAGCCGGAGAGTTCGCCCGAGGCCGCTCCGTGACGGACCTGATCCTCTCGGTCGACGTCCGCGCCCCCGCGGGGACGACCTGGCTCGCGCTGACGGACTGGGCGCGCCAGGGCGAGTGGATGCTCGGCACCGAGGTCGAGGTGATCGAGGGCAACGGCCGCAGCGTCGGGTCGCGGTTGTCGGCGTTCACCGGGGTGGCCGGCCTCGGCTTCACCGACACCATGGAGATCACCAGCTGGGAGCCGCCGGTCCGGTGCGGGGTCCGGCACCTCGGCAGCTTCGTGGCCGGCACCGGCGTGTTCCAGGTGGTGCCGAAGGGCGCGACGCGCTCGACGTTCGTCTGGGCCGAGCACCTGCGGCTGCCGTTCGGGCCGCTGGGCCGGCTCGGCTGGCCGGTCGTGCGGCCGGCGTTCGCGCTGGGGGTGCGCCAGTCGCTGCGGCGGTTCGCGCGGTTCGCGGAAAACTATTCGGTGGGCGGGGATGAGTGAGCTGATCGGCGCCGACGGCGTCTCGCGGTGCGGCTGGGGCAATTCGGCCCCGGACTACGCCGAGTACCACGACAAGGAGTGGGGCGTCCCGCTCCACGGCCAGGACGAGCTGTACGAGCGGCTGTGCCTCGAGTCGTTCCAGTCGGGCCTGTCGTGGATCACGATCCTGCGCAAGCGCGAAGGCTTCCGGAAGGCGTTCAAGCAGTTCAAGCCGGCGAAGGTGGCGAAGTTCGGCGACGCCGACGTCGAGCGGCTGATGCAGGACGCGTCGATCGTGCGGAACCGGGCGAAGATCCTGGCCGCGATCAAGAACGCGCAGGCCATCGCTTCGCTCGATAGCCCGCTGGACGACCTGCTGTGGTCGTTCGCGCCCGCCGATCACGTCCGGCCGAAGACGATGGCCGACGTCCCGGCCATCACCGACGAGTCCAAGGCGATGGCGAAGGAGCTGAAGAAGCGCGGCTTCGTCTTCCTCGGCCCGACGACCTGCTACGCGCTGATGCAGGCCACCGGCATGGTTGACGACCACGTCCAGGGCTGCTTCCGGGCCTCGTGAGTGTTTAGGCGGGTTCTAACCCGCCTAAACACTCACGACGTCACTTGCCCTGGAAGGCCGGCTTGCGCTTGCCGACGAAGGCCTCGACGGCCTCGGCGTGGTCGGCGGTCGCGCCGAGCGCGGTCTGGGCGGCGTCCTCGGCGTCGAGCGCCTCTTCGAACGTCGACTGGGCGGCCAGGTTGAGCACGCCCTTGATCTTCGCGTAGGCCACCGTCGGCCCGTTCGCCAGCTTGGCCGCGATCTTCTGGGCGCGAGCGGCGAGTTCTTCGTCCGGCACGACCTCGCCGACCAGGCCAAGCCGCAGCGCCTCGGCCGCGTCGACGGTCCGGGCCAGCAGCATCAGCTCGGCGGCGCGGCCGTAGCCGACCAGCCGCTGCAGCGTCCACGACGCACCCGAGTCCGGGCCCAGCCCGACGTTGGCGAAGGCCATCAGGAACGACGACGATTCGGCGGCGATCCGCAGGTCACTGGCGTAGGCGAAGGCGGCCCCGGCGCCGGCGGCGGTGCCGTTGACCGCCGCGATCACCGGCTTCGGCATCGCCACGATCGTCTTGACGATCGGGTTGTAATGCTCCTTCACGGTGTGTAGCGGGGCGGGGTCACCCGCTTGCAGCAGCCCCACGTGTTCTTTCAAATCCTGCCCGGCGCAGAACGCCTTGCCCGACCCGGTCAGCACGACCGCGCGGACCGCGTTGTCGTCCGCCGCCTCGCGCAGCGCCGCGAGCAGTGCTTCCTTCAGCTCGACGGTCAGCGAGTTGTACGCCTGCGGCCGGTTGAGGGTCAGGGTGCGCACCCCGTCGGCGTCGGCGGTCAACAGGACGTCGGATGTGGTCACGTCTTCTCCTTGCGCGGAAAACTTCGGTCGGCCGAGAGTCTTTCACCTCGCGCGGGCCGCATACCAGCACCGATACGGCGGCAAAAGATCCCCTCCGCTGATGCGCCCGGCCGCTGATGAGGGACAATGGACAGCAGACCCGGCTGGCTTTCACGCGAGCGCGACCCGGGCGCGCCGGTTGAGACGGAGGGAGCACGCTATGGCGGCCATGAAGCCCCGGACCGGAGATGGTCCCCTCGAAGTGACTAAGGAGGGGCGGGGCCTCGTGATGCGCGTACCGCTCGAGGGTGGTGGGCGACTCGTCGTCGAACTTTCCGCGGAAGAAGCGAAGGACCTCGGCGCCGCTTTGGCGGAGGTCACCGGCTGAGCCGACTCCCTCGATCCGTCCTTCCGTCGCACCCCGGTCTCCCTTCGGAGGCCGGGGTCGCGGTTCCTCTGCGTCCGAAGGTTGCTCACTGTGCGTAATCCGCTACCGCCCGTTCCGGCTACTCTGCTCGACATCGAAGTCGCGGCGGAGCTCCGCCGCGGCGTCCCGACGGCCCGGCTGGTGGCCGCGCCCGACAACGATGACGTCGAGCCGTTGGAGATCGAAGGCGTCCGGATCACCGGCAAGGCGGGCGACGTGCAGACGGTGCCCGGCGACGGGCCCCGCTGGATCGCGGGGCTCGGCGGCGGCGAGCCGAAGGAGTACCGCAAGACCGGCGCGGCCCTGGCCCGCGCGGTGAACGCGGCGCTGGCCGAGGACGTCGAACACGGCGGCAAGGCGTTCCGCGCGGTGCAGCTGCAGCTGCCCGAAGAGGCCGCCGGCGAGCACGTCACCGAGCTCGCGCTGGGCCTCCTGCTGGGCGGCTACCGCTACAGGGTGTCCGGCGACGACCCGAAGCCGTCGGTGCGGACGGTCCGGCTCGTGGGGGAGGACCCCGCGCTGCCCGAGCTGGTCGCGCGCGCCTCGGTGCTGGCCGCGGCGACGGCGCTGACCCGCGACCTCGCGAACACGCCGTCCAACGTGAAGACGCCCGCGTGGCTGGCGGACACGGCCGCGCGAGTGGCCGGCCCGCGCGTCGAAGTGACGGTGCGGGACGAGAAGTGGCTCGCGGCGGAAGGCTTCGGCGGCGTCCTGGCGGTCGGCGGCGGTTCCGCGCGGCCGCCGCGGCTCATCGAGATGGCGTACAAGCCGTCGGGGGCCGCGCCGCACCTGCTCCTGGTCGGCAAGGGCATCACGTTCGACACCGGCGGCCTGTCGATCAAGCCGGCCGACGGGATGCACCTGATGCGCACGGACATGGCGGGCGGCGCGGCGGTGATCGCGGCCATCCGCGCCGTCGCGGCACTGGGCCTGCCGGTCCGCGTGACCGCGCTGGTCCCGTGCGCGGAAAACCACGTGTCGGGCTCGTCGTACCGCCCGGGCGACATCGTCCGGCACTACGGCGGCAAGACCACCGAGGTCGGCAACACCGACGCGGAGGGCCGGATGGTCCTCGCGGACGCGCTGACCTACGGGATCCGCCGGTTCGCGCCGGACTACGTGGTCGACGCGGCGACGCTGACGGGCGCGATGAAGGTTTCGCTGGGCTTGCGCACGGGCGGCTTGTTCGCCTCGGACGACGCGCTGGCGGCCGCGGTCGTCTCGGCCGGCTCACGGGTCGGCGAGGCGTGGTGGCGGATGCCGCTGGTGGAGGACTACGCGGAGAACGTCCGCGGCGAGTTCGGCGACGTCCGCCAGACCCCGGGCGGCCCGGGTGGCATCACGGCGGCGCTGTTCCTGCGGGAGTTCACGTCGGGCCTGCCGTGGGCGCACCTGGACATCGCCGGACCGGCCCGGTCGGAGAAGAACTACGACGAAGTGGTCCCGGGGGCGACCGGGTTCGCGGCGCGGACGCTGGTGGAGCTGGCGGCTTCGCTGGGCTGACGGCTCGCGAGGACGTGCTCGCGGAAGCCGGTGACCGCCGGGGTCATCGGCTCGTCCGCCCGCCACGCCAGCCCGATCGTCCGGAACGGCGGCGGCGACAACGGCACTTCGGCCACCCCCGCCGGCGTGCCCGGCCCGAACCGCGGCAGCAACGCCACCCCCAGCCCCGCCGCCACCAGGCCGCGGACGGTGTCCGACTCCTGGCCCTCGAACGCGATCCGCGGCGCGAAGCCCGCCGCCGCGCAGAGCTCGTCCGTCAGCGTCCGGACCCCGTACCCCGGCTCGAGCAGCACGAACTCTTCGTCCGCCAGCTCGGCCACCCGCACCGACGCCCTCCCGGCCAGCCGGTGCCCGGCCGGGACCGACAGCAGGATCTCCTCGTCCACCAGGCCGGCGCAGGCCAAGGCCGGCACGTCGGGCAGCGGCGCCAGCAGCGCCAGGTCCAGCTCGCCGCCCACCAGCCGATCGACCATGTCCTGCCGCGAACCCTGCACCAGCGTGAACCGCACCCCCGGGTACCGCGCCCGGTGGCCGCGCAGCAGCGAAGGCACCAGCGACCGCCCGAGCAGGTGCAGGAAGCCCAGCACCACGTGCCCCGACTCCGGCGAGACCTCCTCGCGCGCCAGCCGGACGCCGGTGTCGAGCGCCGCCAGCCCGCGCTCGGCCGCCTCGGCCAGGAGTTCCGCCGCGCGCGTGAGCCGGATGCCGCGGCCGTCCGGGACCGTCAGCGGGGCGCCCAGCGCGTCCGCCAGCGCCGCGAGCCGCCGGCTCACCGTCGGCTGCGGCACGCCCAGCAGCTCGGCGGCGCGTGTGACGTTCCTCGTCTCCCAGAGAGCGGCGAGCAACGGCAGGTGGGGCGCGACCTGCGCGGACAGCGAGTCATACGTCACCGCATCGATTCTGCCAGCTCAGTGCATTGGACGTATTGGTTAGCGGTGCTTACTTTCAGGACGTGACTTCCACCCGCCGAGTCAAGACCGCCGTCGCCGCGGCCGGGATCTCCTCGTTCGCCCTGCTCTACGCACCACAGCCGGTGCTGCCGCAGCTGGCGGCGCAGTACCACCTCGACCCCGGCGGCGCGGCGCTCGCGGTCAGCGTCGCGACCGGGGCGCTGGCCATCGCGGTCCTGCCGATCGCGGCGCTGTCCGAGGTGGTCGGCCGCCGTCCGGTGATCCTGACGTCGGTCGTCGCTTCGGTCGTGTTCGGGCTGCTGCTCCCGCTGATGCCGACGTACCCGGCGCTGCTGGTCGTGCGCGCGCTGCAGGGCATCGCGATCGCCGGGTTCCCCGGGGTGGCGGCCGCGTACCTGGCCGAGCGCCTCGGCCGCGCGGGCGTCGCGGCGGCGGTCGGCGCGATGATCGCCGGCAACACGGTCGGCGGCATGCTCGGCAGGCTGGCCAGCGGGTTCACCGCCGGCCCACTCGGCTGGCGCGGCGCGCTGTTCGTCGTCGCGGGAATCGGGGCAGTGTGTTCGGCCGTCACCGTCGTGACGCTGCCGCCGGGCGCTCGTGCGGCCGGGTCAGTCCGGGTCCGCGACGTCACCCGGGGGCTGGTCACGGCGCTGAGCAAGCCGGTGCTGCTCGCCCAGTACGCCGTCGCGCTGCTGGCAATGGGCTCGTTCGTCGCCCTCTACAACGCCGCCGGCTTCCGGCTGACCGGGGAGCCGCTGCACCTGTCGCCGGCGATCGCTTCGCTGGTCTTCCTCGCGTACGCGAGCGGCTCGGTGTCCTCGGCGGCGGCCGGGCGGCTGGTCGCGCGGGTGGGCCGCCGCCGCGCCCTGGTCGGCGCGCTGCTGCTGACGGCGGCCGGCGCGGCGCTGACGCTGCCGGACTCGCTGCCGCTGGTCATCGCCGGGTTCCTGGTGCTGACCTGCGCGTTCTTCGCCGCGCACGCGGTCGCGAACGGCTGGGCGGCGGCGGACGCCCCGGAGGGCGCCCGCGGCCAGGTGGGCGGCACGTACACGGCGACGTACTACCTGGGCAGCAGCGTGGGCGGAGCGGCCGGGGCGTGGGTGTACGGGCACGCCGGGTGGTCGTGGCTGATCGCGGTGGTGGCGGCGTGGCTGCTGCTCGCGGTGGCGGCGGTGGGGGCCGGGACGCGGGTCCGCACCGGGGGGCTCGAGCTGGTGGAGGTGGGCTGAGGGCCTTCGCGGCTACCAGCCAGCCCCCACCCTCTCCGGGGGCGTCCCCAAGTCCAGTCTATCGGCACCCACCGACGGAACCGCCCGCAACAGCCGGGTTGTCCACAGGCTGACGAACCTGTGGACAACGCTCGGGTAGCGGCGCCGACCAACAGGCCGCCGCCCACCGGCAGGCGGGGTGGGAGCCGGGGCTCGAGCTGGTGAGTGCCGGTTGGTGATCACGTGGCCGCGGCAATCGGTGGGCCACCGTCCGCTGGCTGGAGGCGGGACCCAGGGGCGCGCTGGTGAGCGCGGGCCGCTGAATCAGGTGGCGGCGGCGACCAGCAGGCCGCCGCCCACCGGCAGCAGGGCCGGGACCAGGCGTTCGTCCTCCCGGAACGCCCGGGCCACCTCGCGCAGGGCCAACGTCTCGGGATCCCGGTGGGCCGGGTCGATCACCCGGCCGCCGGCGAGCACGTTGTGGAACGCGATGATCCCGCCGCGCCGCAGCAGCGAGACGCCCAGCTCGTAGCAGCCGGGGTACTCGATGTGCGCGGAATCGACGAACACCAGGTCGTAGCCGCCCGGCGTGAGCCGCTGCAGCACGTCCAGCGCGCGCCCGATGATCAGGCGGGTGCGGCCCGGCGCGAAGCCGGCTTCGCGGAACGTCGCGCGCGCCGCCCGCTGGTACTCCGGCTCCACGTCGATCGACGTCAGCACGCCGTCGGGGGCCATCCCGCGCAGCAGGCTGAGCCCGCTCACCCCCGCGCCCGTGCCGACCTCGACGACGGCCTTCGCGCACAGCGTCGCGGCCAGGAACCGCAGCGTCGCTCCCGCACCCGCGCTGAGCGGGGTGCAGCCCAGGTCTTCGGCCCGTGCCCGCGCCGAAGACAGCACCTCGTCGTCGGGCAGGTACCCGTCGACGAACCCGGAATCGGCCGGTGCGGCCGCAGGGGTGGGCGTGTTCACGCACGGAGGTTAGCGTTGGTTGTCGATAAATCCGCGCAGGCTCCCTGGTAAGCACCCGTGAAGAAGTTCTCAGCCTGCTCTCAGTCCAGTCTCACTAGAACCATAAGGAACCCGGAGAGACTGAAATCCGGATACACGGGAACACCGTGCCGAGGACCCGCGTTGGGTGGAGCAGACAGGAGAAACGCTGATGGAGGTGCCTGCTCCCGCGATGCAGAACGCCGTTGCCGACACCGGGGCCAAGCCCGTGACCTTGGACGAGGCGGCTTGGACGCCGCCGTCCTGGGACGAGGTCGTGCGCGAACACGGCGACCGAGTCTACCGGCTCGCCTACCGCCTGACCGGCAACACCCACGACGCCGAGGACCTCACGCAGGAGACCTTCATCCGGGTCTTCCGCTCGCTGGCGTCCTACAAGCCCGGCACGTTCGAGGGCTGGCTGCACCGGATCACCACCAACCTGTTCCTGGACATGGCCCGCCGCCGCTCGCGCGTGCGGATGGAAGGCCTGCCGGAGGACACCGACCGCATCGTGGGCGACGACCCGAGCCCCGAGCAGGTCTACTCGGAGACGCACCTGGACCCGGACCTGCAGGCGGCGCTCGACGAGCTGCCCCCGGAGTTCCGCGCCGCCGTGGTGCTGTGTGACGTCGAAGGGCTGTCGTACGAGGAGATCGGCGCGACCCTGAACGTCAAGCTGGGCACGGTCCGCAGCCGCATCCACCGCGGGCGTCAGGCGCTGCGCGCGTCGCTCGAGCGCCGTCGCACTCACGCACCGCAGTCTGCGAAGGTGACGGTATGACCGCACCGCGAGGCTGGGCACTTCCCGAGTCGCACCTGCTGCCGGACGTCGTGGTGGCGTTCGTCGACGGCGAGCTGTCCCACGGCGCCCGCGACCGAGCGGCGTCGCACATCACCCGCTGCGCGGCGTGCGCGGCCGAGGTGCGCGCCCAGCGGCAGACGATGGAGGCGATCCGCCACGCGGGGGCGCCGTCGATGTCGGCGGGCTTCCTGGCGAGCCTCCAGTCCATCCCGCAGCACACGGAGCTGCCGAGCACCCCGGACAACCTGGCGATCACGGCGGACGGCCAGCTGGTCGCGGTCCAGCGCCCCGACCGGGTCGCGGGCCTGCGCGATTCGGGCGTGTTGGGTGGCGTGGCGCCGCTGGGCTCATCGGCCCCGCTGGGCCAGAGCCCGAACGTCCTCGGCGGCGGCCGCTTCAAGCGCCGCGCGGCCCAGGGGGCGGGCGTGGTGGTCTCGGGCCTGGTCCTGAGCGCGCTGGCCCTGGTGGGCACCTCGGCGGACGGCGGCGACGGCTCCCCGGAGACGGGCGGCGGAGCGCCGCAGCCGGCGAACCTCCTGCCGGCCCAGATGGCGGTACCCCAGCAACCCGCGCCGGTTTCGACCCCGGCGAGCAAGACACCCGTGGCGGTGCCGGCGGGCATCCGCTGAGAGGACTTTGAAGGCCGCTGCGAATGTTTTGTTCGCGGCGGCCTTCGGTGTGTCCGGCCTCGCTGCGGGAGCGGCCTTGGGATTGGCTTTGGCTTTGGCGGCGGCCTGCGCAGTCTGGTGAACAGGTTCGGCTGGGGAGTGGTCTGGAGCCGGGTGGCGCGCTCCAGGGCCTGAGTTCCGGCTCGGTCGGAGGGAGTGCGCGACGGGCCGGGCCTGGTCATGCTCCAGCGCCCGAGCTCCGGCTCGGTCGGAGGTGGCGCTCGGCCACCGGCAGGTGCGGCTTCGGCGGCCGTGTTCCGACTTGCTCGGCCGGAGGCTCGTGGTCGCGGGAAGCCGCGTGGGCATGCTTCAGCGCTCGAGTTTCGGCTCGCCCGGGTGGATGCCCGATTTACCTTGCGGCGGGAAGCGAGCCCCGCAGTCCCGCCCTCGCGCAGTCCCGCCCTCGCGCAGCCCCGCCCTCGCGCAGCCCCGCCCTCGCGCAGCCCCGCCCTCGCGCAGCCCCGCCCTCGCGCAGCCCCGCCCTCGCGCAGCCCCGCCCTCACGCAGCCCCGCCCTCCCTGGGGGGCGTGCCCTTGTCCAGCCTATCGCCACCCCCGGACGAAAAGCCCCGTTCAAGGCCCCTCCCGGCCGTTTTGTCCACATCACCTCACCCCTCTGGACAAGTGGCTCAAGAAACAGCCATTTCACCCCTGGACCGGCAGACTCGGAGCACTGGGCTTGGGTATCGTCACGCCCAGCCACCTGATCTTCTGCACCGGGGAATGATGACCGAGCCGAACGTGAATCCCGAGCAGCCCGGCGCACGCGAAGCCGAAGCCCGGACCGAAAGCCAGGCCGGATCCCAGGCCGGAGCCGCGGACCGGGCCGAGGCCGATCGGCTTGGCCCGCGGCCGCTCGCGCGGCCGGCCGTCGATCCGGCGCAGGCCGCCGTGTTCGGCAGGCCGCAGGGTGTCGATGGTGCGTTCGACCAGCTCTACTCCCCGCAGAAGACCAACGGCGTCAACCTCGCCCCGCCCGCCCCCGAGTCGCTCGCCGAGGCCTTCCGGCGGCCGCCCGGGGCCGAAGGGGTGCTGCTCGAACGGCCGCGGGAAGCCGCCGGTGAGGTGCCGGACGCCGAGCCGCCCCTGTGGACCGGCACTCGCGATCCCTGGCGTGATCCCGGGGCCGCCGCGGTGCTCGCCGGGCCCGCCGTGGCCGCCGAGGACGAGGCGAAGCCCGCCAAGCGGCCGCCCGGTGCGCTGCTCAGCCTGCCCGAGGTGCTCTTCGGACGGCGGGTGCAGCCGAAGGCGCTCGTCCTGCTAGGCGTCGTCGCGCTGCTCGTCGGCGCCGTCGGCGGCCTGGTCGGCTGGTGGGTCGCCGACACCGGGACCGAGCTCACCGGCTCCGCCACCATCGCCGAAGCCGAGGCCGGCAAGGAGCGCCCCGCCGGGTCCGTCGCCGAAATCGCCAAGCGCGTCGCGCCCGCCGTCGTCTCGCTCGAGGTGTTCAAGCCCGGCGCCGAGTCCGGCGAGCAGGGCTCCGGCGTCATGATCGACCCGCAGGGCTACATCCTCACCAACGAACACGTCATCGCCTCCGCCGCCGCGGACCCGGGCGTCAAGGTCACGGCCGTCTTCATCGACGGCACCCGCACCGAAGCCAAGCTCGTCGGGGGCGACCAGAAGACCGACCTCGCCGTCGTGAAGGTCAACGTCACCAACCCGACCGTGCTGCAGGTCGGCAAGTCGGCGGACCTGCAGGTCGGCGACACCGTGATGGCGATCGGCTCGCCGCTGGCGCTCCAGAACTCGGTGACTGCCGGCATCGTCAGCGCGCTGAACCGGCCGATCACCGCGGGCGGCGACAACGGCGCCCCGCCGGTCACCTACGAGGCCATCCAGACCGACGCCGCGATCAACCACGGCAACTCGGGCGGCGCGCTCGTCGACTCCACCGGCGCGCTGGTCGGCATCAACTCGTCGATCCGCTCGGCGGGCGCGGACGGCGGCAGCATCGGCATCGGCTTCGCCATCCCGAGCGACTACGCGATCAAGATCGCGAAGGCGCTGATCAAGGACGGCAAGGTCCAGCACGCCGACATCGGCATCAACGCCTCCTCGACGGTCGCCGGCTCGTCCACCATGGGTGCGCAGGTGAAGAACGTCGCGCCCGGCGGGCCGGCCGCGAACGCCGGCATCAAGGAGGGCGACGTGATCACGAAGATCGGCAACCGGCTCGTCCGCGACTCCGCGGAACTGACGGTCGCGGTCCGCGCGCACGACGTCGGCGAAGTGGTCCCGGTGTCGCTGGCGCGCGACGGCGCCAGCTTCGTCGTGGACGTAACCCTGGCTTCCGACTGAGTTCCCGCGTTCGGCCTGCCGGAGCACGGCGGGTGGCGGGTACCCTGGGCGGGTAGGTTCCGAGTGGAGGTAGACGGGTGTTCGACAGTGTCGGATGGGGGGAAATCCTCGTCCTCATCATCGCCGGTCTGTTCATCCTCGGCCCGGAACGGCTTCCCGAAGCGGCGTCCTGGCTCGCGAAGAGCGTGAAGAAGGTCCGCGACTTCGCGACCGGCGCGAAGGAGCAGCTCCGCGAGGAGATGGGCCCGGAGTTCGACCAGCTCCGCAAACCGCTCGAAGACCTGCGCGGGCTGCGCAACTTCGACCCGAAGCGGGTCGTGACGCAGCACCTCTTCGACGGCGACGCCGACCCGCTCGGCCTGAAGGGCATCACCAACGGCAGCAGCACGCCGGCCAACGGGACCAACGGTTCGAACGGCTACCTCGCCGGTCAGACCCAGTCCGCGCCGGAGCCGCTCAAGCCCGGCGAGCGCCCGCCGATCGACCCGGACGCGACCTGACCGGCATCGGTTCCTGACCGGATCCGACCCCGCCCGTTGACAGGCAGGCGCGGCAAAAGGCGATTCCGGGCTTTTGCCGGAGGCCGCCGATTTGCCGGACGAAGGCGGGGCGTGTCGCTGTCCGCGGCCGCACGGATGTCCGTTTCCGGGCGTTTCCCTAGTCCCGAGCACGAACCCCGCCCGGCTGAGCGCTTTCTCCCTACGGTCGGGCGGGGGCGGCCGTCCGCCGTCCGCCGGCGAAGGGGAGAACCATGAAACGCGGATCGCTGGGCTGCGCCCTGCTCGCACTGGGCTTGCTGGGAGCAAGCCAAGTCGCCGGAGCCGCCACGAAAACCGCCGCCTGCACCTGGTCCGCCACCGCTCTCGGTGCCGGTACCGCCGTCAGCGCCGGGGTGACCGCCACCGATGGCCGGGGCAGCTTCGCCGGCTGGGCCCTGCCGACCGGCCAGTCCGGCGACACCGCCCGGGCCGCGGCCTGGACGAACGGGACCTACACCGACCTCGGGACAGCCGGGACCAACGGGGCCGCTGTCACCGCGGAGAACCGTTCGGGCGCCGTCGCCGGGACCGCACTCCGCACGATCTTCGGGACCGGGATCGTCATCGAAAAGGCCTTCAAGAGCTCCGGCGGGACACTGGTGCCGCTGCCCTTCCCGACGTCGAGCCAGCTGCCCGCCGGCTACACGCGCTCCGCCGCCGTCGGCATCACCGACGCCGGTGACGTCATCGGCGTCGTGCGCAAGCAGGACGGGTCCGGCCTGACCGCCGTCCGCTGGCCCGCCGACCGGCCGGCCACCGTGACCCTGCTGGCCGGCGCCCCCTCGTCCGGCATCGGCCCGGTCGCCGTCGACACCGACGGCTCGATCCTGCTGGACAGCTCCGAAATCTGGCGCGACGGCACGCTGACCCGGCTCGGCACCCTGCCCGGCCTCGAGTACGCCTGGCCCGACGCCATCAGGAACGGCCACGTCGCCGGCTACGGCGTCTACAACGGCAAGAACGTCGGCGTCTACTGGGACCAGCAGCACGCGGCCCACATCCTGCCGAAGTCCAGCTACAACCTGTCCAACACCCATCCGGGGTTCTCGGTCAGCGCCGGCGGCCTGATCACCGGCCGGCTCGACGAGGCGAACGGCGGCAACGACCTGGCGGGCACCGGCTACGGCCTCTGGGACCGGGGCACCTTCGTCGCGAAGTTCGGCGACCTCAAGGCCGACCTGCCGGTCGTCGCCGGCGACAACGGCACCGTGGGCGGCTACCGCTACGACGCCGCCACGCGGCACTCGACCGCCTACGTCTGGCGCTGCTCCTAGGAACGCTCTAGCGGCCGGCCGGGGTCACGTTCAGCATCATCCCGGCCAGCCCGCGCGCCCGGACCGACAGCTTCTTCGCCACGTCGCTCAGCACCACCGAGGCCGGTGCCTCCGGCTCGGACAGCACGATCGGCGTGCCCGCGTCGCCCTGGGTGACCACCCGGGGGTCCATCGGGACCTGGCCCAGCAGCGGCACCTCCGACCCGATCGACTTCGACAGCGACTCGGCCACCGTCTTGCCGCCGCCGGACCCGAAGAGCTCCATGCGTTCGCCCGACGGCGTCTCCAGCCACGACATGTTCTCGATGACGCCCGCCACGCGCTGGCGCGTCTGCAGCGCGATCGCGCCCGCTCGCTCGGCCACCTCGGCCGCCGCCTGCTGGGGGGTGGTCACCACCAGGATCTCCGCGTTCGGGATCAGCTGGGCCACCGAAATCGCGATGTCGCCCGTGCCCGGGGGGAGGTCCAGCAGCAGGATGTCCAGGTCGCCCCAGAACACGTCCGCCAGGAACTGCTGCAGCGCCCGGTGCAGCATCGGGCCGCGCCAGATCACCGGGGTGTTGCCCGGGGTGAACATGCCGATCGAGATCACCTTCACGCCGTGGGACTGCGGCGGCATGATCATCGTGTCGACCTTCGTCGGCTTCTCGCGCGCGCCCAGCATGCGGGGGATCGAGTGGCCGTAGATGTCCGCGTCCACGACACCCACCGACAGCCCGCGCGCGGCCATCGCCGCCGCCAGGTTCACCGTCACCGACGACTTGCCCACGCCGCCCTTGCCCGACGCCACGCAGTACACCCGGGTCATCGAGCCCGGCTGGGCGAACGGGATCACCGGCTCCGCCGCGTCGCCGCGCAGGGACTTGCGCAGCTCCGTGCGCTGCTCGTCGCTCATCACGTCCAGCTCGACGCGGACGTCGGACACGCCCGGGAGCTTGGAGACGGCCGCTTTCGTGTCGTTCGTCAGCGTCGCCTTCAGCGGACAGCCCGCCACCGTCAGGTAGATCCCGACGGTGACGACGCCGTCGTCACCGACGGCCACGTCCTTGACCATCCCCAGGTCCGTGATGGGTTTCCGGATCTCGGGGTCTTGCACGCTCTTCAGCGCGCTGCGGACGTCGTCGACGCTGGGGAGCTGCTGGGTGCTGGTCACCCCGTCCATGTTACGAGCCAGTAGAGCTGCGGGACTTCCTGGGCTGGATGGACAGGTCCTCGCGGAGCCGGTCGAGCTCGCTGCGCAGGTAGTCCCGCGTCGCCACCTCGCCGATCGCCAGCCGCAGTGCCGCCAGCTCCCTGGCCAGGTACTCCGTGTCGGCCTTCGTCTGCAGAGCCCGGTTCCGGTCCTCCTCCAGAGAGACGCGGTCGCGGTCGTCCTGCCGGTTCTGCGCCAGCAGGATCAGCGGCGCCGCGTACGCCGCCTGCGTCGAAAAGGCCAGGTTGAGCAGGATGAACGGGTACGGGTCCCACTGCAGCGACACCGCCGTGATGTTCAGCACGACCCAGACGACGACGAGCAGCGTCTGCCAGAACAGGTACTTCCCGGTCCCGAGGAACCGCGCCAGCCGTTCGGACAGCCGGCCGAAGGTGTCCGGGTCGATGTTCAGCCTGAACCGGTTCTGGCCGCGGGGCTGGTCGAGCCGCCGTCCCGAAGTCAGCTCAGGCACGGTCGTCCTCCAAGGTGTCGTGCAGTCCGGTCTCGCGCCAGTCTTCGGGCAGCAGGTGGTCGAGGATGTCGTCGACGGTCACCGCGCCGATCAGGTGGTCCTCGGCGTCGATGACCGGCCCGCAGGTCAGGTTGTAGGCCGCGAAGTACCGGGTGACCGCGGCCAGCGACGCGCCCGGTTCCAGCGGTGGCAGCCCGGTGTCCACGGCGCTGGCGACCAGCTCCGCCGGCGGCTCCCGCAGCAGCCGCTGGAAGTGGACGACGCCGACGTATCGCCCGGTCGGCGTCGCGGTGGGCGGGCGGCAGACGAACACCATGCTGGCCAGCGCCGGCGGCAGCTCGGCGTTGCGGATGTGCGCGAGGGCCTCGGCGATCGTCGTGTCCGGGGTCAGCACCACCGGCTCCGGGGTCATCAGGCCGCCCGCGGTGTCCGACGAGTACTCCAGCAGCCGCCGGACCGGCGCGGACTCCTCCGGCTCCATCAGCTCCAGCAGCCGGCTCTGGTCGGCCGGCGCGAGCTCGGCCAGCAGGTCGGCCGCGTCGTCGGGGTTCATCGCCTCCAGGACGTCGGCCGCGCGCTCCTCGGCGAGGTAGGCCAGCAGTTCCTTCTGGTCGTCGTCCGGCAGTTCCTCGATGACGTCGGCGAGGCGCTCGTCGTCCATCGCGTCGGCGACCTCGTGCCGCCGCTTGAGCGGCAGGTCGCGCACGGTCGCGGCGATGTCGGCCGGCCGCATCGTGTCGAAGAGCATGAGCAGCTGGCCGGCGCCCTGGGGCTGGACGGCGAGGTCGCTCAGGCCGAGCCCGGCCACCTCCGACCACGGCAGCACCTGCATCGCCGCCCGGCGGCGGCCCAGCCCGACCCGCCGCTCGCGGATGGCGACCTTGGCCAGCACCCAGTCGCGGGTGCGGGTCGGTTCCATCCCGGCGTCGACGACGGTGATCCGGGTGTCCGACCCGGCCAGCGTGGCGTGTGCGTCGAGGAGCTGGCCGAGCACCAGGACCTCGTTGGGCCGCTGGTTGAACTGGCGCATGTTGACCGAGCCGGTCGCCAGCGTGACGGCGGACGGCTCGATGGAGGTGACGCGCAGCATCGGGACGAAGACCCGCCGCCGGGTGGTCAGCTCGACGACCAGGCCGAGGATCCGCGGCGGCTGCGCGTCGAGGCGCAGCCCGGCGACCAGGTCGCGGACGCGGCCGATCGACTCGCCGTCCGGGCCGAATACCGGCAACCCGGACAGCTGAGCTGCGAAAACCCTGTTGACCCCGGCCATGCCGGTGACACTATCGGCTGGCTGCCCAGGTAGCGATTTCCGGCACTGTGATGAACGCCGGGTCGTCGCTGTCTTCGCCGGTCTCCTGGTACTCCTCGAGCATCCAGATCCAGTTCTGCACGGCCCGCACGAGTGTCCAGGCCCGGGCCTTCGCGGCGTCCAGCTCGTGCGAAGCGACGATCAGCGCGAACCGATCGTCCAGTGTGGACTCCGCGAAGCGGTTCCAGAACAGCGGGATGACGCCCCACTCGAGATCTCCGGCCAGTGGCTTCGGGTCGATCACCAGCCACGGCTCCCGCGTACCGGCCAGGACGTTCTGGAAGTGCAGGTCCTCGTTCACCAGCAGTTCACCGGCCGGCGGCCCGAGCTCGCGGCAGATCGCGACGGCGTCGGTGACCAGCCGCTTGTCGAACGGTTCGCCGAGTCCGGCCCAGCGGCGGGGGAGTTCTTCGGTCAACCGCGCCGCCTCGGCACGCAGCCGCCGCCTCATCGACGCCGGGGCGGGGACGGCCAAGCGCTGCGCCAGGCCGCCGATGAGCGGGATCGCCGTACGCAGCGGGAGGTCGTCGAGGGTGCGCCCGGCGTCGAGCCGTTCGAGCAGCAGGACGCCGTCGTCCGGCGCGGAATCCAGCAGCAGCACCGCACCTCGACCGGCCCATGTGGACAGTGCGAGCGGCTCGTCGGCGGATTCGGCGTCCCGCCAGCCCAGTTTCAGCACCACCGGCGTGCCGTCGGGCCGCCGCGCGGGCTGCACCACGCCGACGTAGCCGTGCATCGCCTCGCCCTCGAACGTCAAGCCCCACTTCCGGGCGTACTCCGCGGCGAGCGACGGCAGGGCGGCCAGCCACGGGACGGCCTCGTCGCCGAGCACCCGGGGCGCGCGGGCGGCGAACAGCGGCGGGATGCGGAGCTCGATCACCACCCCAGTCTGGCCGCCGCGTCCAGTGCGTTTCGTCGGCTCGCCGGCGGGCGTACGCTGGGCTTTCAAGGGGAAACGCAAACCCCGGGAGCAGCCATGGTGGTGGAGATTCTCAGCGCCGTCGTCATCGCGGGCGGGGCCTGGCTCGCGTCGAGCGTGCGCGTCGTGAAGCAGTACGAACGCGGTCTGGTCTACCGGTTCGGCCGGGTGCGGTCGCGGGTCGCGGAACCCGGCCTCAAGGTGCTGGTGCCCTTCGCGGACCGGCTCCAGAAGGTCAACATGCAGATCGTGACCATGCCGATCCCCGCCCAGGACGGCATCACGCGCGACAACGTCACGGTCCGCGTCGACGCCGTCGTCTACTTCAAGGTCATCGACCCGGTCGTCGCGGCGGTCAACGTGCAGGACTACCGGTCAGCGGTGGGCCAGGTCGCGCAGACGTCGCTGCGCTCGATCATCGGCAAGAGCGAGCTCGACGACCTGCTGTCCAACCGCGAGCGCCTCAACGAAGGCCTGGAGCTGATGATCGACAGCCCGGCGCTGGACTGGGGCATCCACATCGACCGCGTCGAGATCAAGGACGTCGCGCTGCCGGAGGCGATGAAGCGGTCGATGTCGCGGCAGGCCGAGGCGGAGCGGGAACGGCGCGCGCGCGTCATCTCCGCCGACGGTGAGCTGCAGGCGTCGTACAAGCTCTCGCAGGCGGCCGCGCAGATGGCCGACACGCCGGCGGCGCTGCAGCTGCGGCTGCTCGAGACGGTGGTTCAGGTGTCTTCGGAGAAGAACTCGACGCTGGTGCTGCCGTTCCCGGTGGAGCTGCTGCGGTTCCTCGACGCGCAGACGCCGAAGCCGGCTGCCCCGGCTCCGAAACCCGCGGCCGAGCCGGAAGCGGCCGAGGCGAAGCCGGAGGTGAACGGCCACGCGACGCCGTCGCCGCGCAGCCCCGGCGACGCGGTGCTGCCGTCGGCGGACTAGCTCAGGTCGCCGTTCGCGCCGAGGATGATCAGGGTGGTGAAGAAGCCGACCCAGAGCGCGATCACGACGTAGCCGACGATCACGGCGGCCGTGGCCAGCCCGCGGCCGCCCGCTTCGCCGCGGTTGGTCTTGCTCAGCGCGATGTGGCCCATGACGAGCCCGGCGAGCGCGGTGATGCCGGAGCAGAAGCCGAGGATCGAGCACACGAGTGCGCCGATCGCGAGCGCGTTGTCCTGCGCGTGCGGCTGCCCCGGGTACGGCTGCCCGAACGGCGCGGGCGGGGCGTACGGACGCCCGTAGCCCGGCGGGTAGGGCTGCTGGTAGGGCTGCTGCTGGAACGCGGGCTGGTACACCGGCTGCGGCTCGCCCGGTGCGGCGAACGGCGTGCCGGGGATGTAAGCGGCCGGGGTTTCGTACGCGCCGGGCGGCAGCTGACCGGGTTGCTCGGCGGCGACGGTCGCGTCCGCGGCGGCGGGGGTTTCATGCGTTCCGGGCGGCTGTTGCTCGGAAGCGACGGTCGCGCCCGGGGCTTCGGTGGTGGAAGTCCCGGCGGCCGTCGTGTCCGCGGTGTCCGGTGCCGCCGCGGCGATGGTGGCGTCCGACGAAGGCGGGTCGTAGCTCTCCGGCTCGTACGGCGCCGGATCCGCCGCCGGCGGGTCGTACGCCACGGTCGGGTCGGCGGCCGGGCGGTCCTTGTCCCCGGACGGGTCGGTCATGACGGGTCCCCTCGGTGCGGGCCGGGCACCGGCTCGGCGCTCAGTGGAAGGCGCCGTTGGCGGCGGCGATCGAGATGAACAGGATGGTGAGGCCGATGCCGAGGGCGATCCCGACGTACCCGACGACGATCGCCGCCATCGCGACGCCCTGCCCCTCGGCCTCGCCGCGTTTGGCCTTGCCGTAGGCGATGTGCCCCATGATGATGCCCGCGATGGTCACGAGCACGCACAGGAAGATGCCGAGGATCGAGCAGACCAGCGCGCCGACCGCGAGGCCCGAGCCTTCCCGCGGCGGGCCCTGCATCCCGGCGTAACCGGGGTAGCCCGGGTACTGCGGGTAGCCGCCGCCCGGGTACTGCTCGCCCGGGTACTGCTGGCCGTAAGCGGGCTGCTGGTAGCCGCCCGAAGGCGGCGGCTGCCGGCCATACGGGTTGTTCGGGTCCTGCGGGTAACTCATGATCTCTCCCCTCCCCGCCGCACTTTACGGGGCCGGACCCGCTGAGCGTGAGCGCCCTCATAGCAGGGTGACGGCTTTCGGGTCATACTCACCGGTAACCCAGCGCCGGGAGCGGCGTCCTACTCCGGAAAGGGAGCCGTGATGGCCCGTCTCGCCCAGACCGCCGGCCTGACCGACGTGCAGTCGGAGATCCTCGCGACCGTCCGCCAGTTCGTGGACAAGGAGGTCATCCCGCACGCGCAGGAGCTCGAGCACGCCGACACCTACCCCGCCGACATCGTCGCGGGCATGAAGGAGATGGGCCTGTTCGGGATCACCATCCCGGAGGAGTACGGCGGGCTCGGCGAGTCGCTGCTGACCTACGCGCTGGTCGTCGAGGAGATCGCGCGGGGCTGGATGAGCGTGTCCGGCGTGATCAACACCCACTTCATCGTGGCGCACATGATCTCCCGCCACGGCACCGAGGCGCAGAAGCAGCACTTCCTGCCGCGGATGGCCATCGGCGAGGTCCGCGGCTCGTTCTCGATGTCGGAGCCCGACCTCGGCTCGGACGTCGCCGCGATCAAGACCAAGGCCAAGAAGACCGATGACGGCTACGTCATCGACGGCTCGAAGATGTGGCTGACCAACGGCGGCTCGTCCAACCTGATCGCGCTGCTGGTCAAGACCGACGAGGGCGCGGAGAAGCCCCACCAGAACCTGACGACGTTCCTGGTCGAGAAGCCGGAGGGCTTCGGCGAGGTGGCGCCCGGGCTCACCATCCCCGGCAAGATCGACAAGATGGGCTACAAGGGCGTCGACACGACCGAAGCGGTCTTCGACGGCTACAAGATCGGCGCGGACATGGTGCTCGGCGAGGCGCCGGGCAAGGGCTTCGCGTACATGATGGACGGTGTCGAGGTCGGCCGCGTCAACGTCGCGGCGCGCGCCTGCGGCATCGCGATCCGGGCGTTCGAGCTCGCGGTGGAGTACGCCCAGCAGCGCAAGACGTTCGGCAAGGCGATCGCCGAGCACCAGGCCGTCGCGTTCAAGCTGGCCGAAATGGCGACCAAGGTCGAGGCGGCGCACCTGATGATGGTGAACGCGGCCCGGCTCAAGGACTCCGGCGCGCGCAACGACGTCGAGGCCGGGATGGCGAAGCTGATCGCGTCGGAGTACTGCGCGGAGGTCACGCAGGACTCGTTCCGCATCCACGGCGGTTACGGGTACTCGAAGGAGTACGAGATCGAGCGGCTGATGCGCGAGGCGCCGTTCCTGCTGATCGGCGAAGGCACCAGCGAGATCCAGAAGACCATCATCAGCCGGGGGCTGCTGCGGGAGTACAAATCGCGGTCTTGAGCGACGTTTGTCGCTCTGTCGACAAACGACCGCCCGGCCTTTCGGGGTAAGCGGCTCGCACGGTCCGGGTGTTCTTGACAAGATGGACGCCCGGACCCACGAGTGCGCAGGTGATGATGGTGAGTAGTCCCTTTGGCGGGGGGCGGGCGCCCGGTGGCCTCCCGCGGCTGCCAACCCCGCCGACAGGCTGGCCGATCGGGTCGTACGCGACCTACGGCGAGGCGCAGAAGGCGGTCGATTTCCTCGCGGACAGCGAGTTCGCCGTCGGCGACGTCACGATCGTCGGGGTCGACCTGATGCTCGTCGAGCGCGTGATCGGCAAGCTCAGCTGGGGCCGCGTGCTCGGCACCGGCGCGGTGTCCGGGGCCTGGTTCGGCCTGTTCGCGGGGCTGCTGCTCGGGTTGTTCGTCAACCAGGGGTTCGCGCTGCAGGTGCTCACCGGGCTGGTGCTCGGCGTGCTGTCCGGGCTGATGTTCGCCGCGATCGGGTACAGCATGTCGCGGGGCCGCCGGGACTTCTCCTCGGCGAGCCAGCTCGTCGCCGGCCGCTACGACGTCCTGTGCCAGCCGCGCTCGGCCGAACAGGGCCGGGAACTGCTGGCCAAGCTGGCGCTGAAGCCGCCGTCGGCGAACCCTTGAAAAACCCCACCTCTACCAGGGAAAAATCACGATTCGACGCGCGGTGGGCTGAATCGTTACCGATACTGCTTGCGGGGTGTGATCGCCCGGCATAAGTTGGCCGACACCAGTCGGGCGGCCTCGCCCCACCAGCGCGGCGGCCCGAGCACTAGCACGTCGGGGTGCTGGCGCGGTTTCGCCTCATCGCGTCGCGGTGCCCACCGGGTGCCGCGGTAACCGGCGTGCACGCGGGTGAGGAGGCCTTATGGGGAAGAGGATCGGCGCGGGCAAACGAGGACGTTCGCCCGGCCGCACCGCCGTCCTGCTGGGGGCAGGGGCATTGGTGACCGGCATGCTGGCCGGGTGCGGGACGAGTTCCGGGCTGAAGATCAACATCTACATGTCGCCCGAGGACAACTTCCAGAAAGTCGTCGACGCCTGCAACGTGAAGGCGGCCGGCAAGTACGAAATCATCTACAACAAGCTGCAGCGCGGGTCGGACGACCAGCGGCTGCAGATGGCGCGCCGGCTGGCCGCGGGCGACACCGCCATGGACATCCTGGGGCTCGACGTCACGTGGGTCTCGGAGTTCGCCGAAGCCGGCTGGGCCGAGGAATGGACCGGCGCGAACAAGGCGGAGGCGTCCCAAGGCGTGCTGCCCGGGCCGCTCGACACCGCGACCCACAACGGGAAGCTGTACGCGGCCACGAAGAACACCAACGTGCAGCTGCTCTGGTACGACGACCGGGTGACGCCGAAACCGCCGGCGACCTGGGACGAAATGATGCGGGAGTCCCAGGAGCTCAAGGGACAGGGCAAGCCCTACGAAATCGTGTTCACCGGCGCGCAGTACGAAGGCCTGGTCGTCTTCTACAACACGCTAGTCGCGTCGATGGGCGGGCACATCCTGTCCGACGACGGCAAGTCCGTGGTGATGGACGAAGGTGCCGTGAAGGCGCTGGAACTGCTCAAGAAGGTCTCGACCTCGGGGCTCACCGACCCGTCGCTGAGCAACATGAAGGAAGACGACATCCGGCAGGCGTTCCAGCGCGGCCAGGCCGCGTTCCAGCTCAACTGGCCGTACGTCTACGCCGCCTACGCCAAGGACAAGAAGGCGGACCTCCCGCACTTCAAGTGGGCGGTCTACCCGGCGGCCGCGCCCGGCATGCCCGCCCGGACCACGATCGGCGGGTTCGACCTGGCGGTGAGCACCTATTCGCAGCACAAGCCGGAGGCGTTCGAGGCGGCTCTGTGCCTGCGCAGCCCGGAAAGCCAGAAGATCTCCGCGATCAACGACGGTGTGCCGCCGAGCATCGAATCGGTGTACCACAACGACGTTCCGCTCGATCCGGGGAAGCCGGCGTCGGCCGACAACCCGAACATGGCGAGCCAGTACCCGATGCGCGAAGCGATCCTCGCCGCGCTCAAGACCGCCGCGGTGCGGCCACTGACCCCGGCGTACCAGAACATGTCGACGGTGATGTCGAAGGTTCTGTCGCCGCCGTCCGAAATCGATCCGAAGGCCACCGCGGACAGGCTGCGCGAGGAGCTCGGTGACGCGCTCCAGTCGAAGGGAGTGATCCCGTGACCGTCCAGGACTCGACCCCGGCCGGCACCGCCGGAGCCACGGTCGCCGGGGAGGCGACCACCGGCAAGAAGGGCAAACCCGCCCTCTCCGAAGGGAAGAAGGCCGAGCGGCGGCTCGGGCTGTGGCTGTGCGCGCCCGCGTTCTTCGTGATGATCGCGGTCACCGGCTACCCGATCCTCTACTCGATCTGGCTGTCGCTGCAGCGGTACGACCTGCGGTTCCCGGCGCAGCAGCAGTTCATCGGCTTCGACAACTACGCCGCCGTGCTGTCCAGTTCGTACTGGTGGACGGCGTTCGGCACCACGATGTTCCTCACCGTGGTGTCGGTGGCGATCGAGTTCGTGCTCGGCATGGCGCTGGCGCTGATCATGCACCGGACGCTCGTCGGCCGCGGCCTGGTCCGCACCGTCGCGCTGATCCCGTACGGCATCGTCACGGTCGTCGCGGCGTTCTCGTGGTACTACGCGTGGACGCCCAAGACCGGGTACCTGGCGAACATGCTGGCGTCCGACGCGGCGCCGCTGACCGACCAGTGGCCGTCGCTGTTCATCATCATCGGCGCCGAGGTGTGGAAGACCACGCCGTTCATGGCGCTGCTGCTGATGGCCGGCTTGGCGCTGGTGCCGGACGACCTGCTCAAGGCGGCGGCGATGGACGGCGCGAGCGCGTGGCAGCGGTTCACGAAGGTGATGCTGCCGGTGATGAAGCCGGCCATCCTGGTGGCGCTGCTGTTCCGCACGCTCGACGCGTTCCGCATCTTCGACAACATCTACGTGCTCACCAACGGCGCGCAGGACACCGGATCGGTGTCCATGCAGACCTACGACAATCTGGTGAAGGGGCTCAACCTCGGCATCGGGTCGACGATGGCGGTGCTGATCTTCATCACGGTGGCGATCATCGCCTTCCTCTTCATCAAGGTGTTCGGCACGGCCGCACCGGGTTCGGACAGTGGGGGTAAGCGCTGATGGCGATGGGAACCGTCACGACGGGCCGCAAAGTTCGCTGGGGCCTCGTCGACATCCTCGTGCTGGTGTTCGCGCTGGTGCCGGTGCTCTGGGTGGTTTCGCTGTCGTTCAAGACCAAGGACACGCTGACCGACGGGTCGTTCATCCCGCAGGCGTGGACCTGGCAGAACTACGCGGACATCTTCCAGACGTCGGAATTCCTGCTGGCGCTGGTCAACTCGATCGGCATCGCGATCATCTCGACGGTGATCGCGGTGGTGCTGGGCACGATGGCCGCGTACGCGGTCGCCCGGCTGGACTTCCCCGGCAAGCAGCTGCTCGTCGGGCTGTCGCTGCTGATCGCGATGTTCCCGCAGGTGTCGCTGGTGACGCCGTTGTTCAACATCGAGCGGAACATCGGGCTGTTCGACACGTGGCCGGGGCTGATCCTGCCCTACATCACGTTCGCGCTGCCGCTGTCGATCTACACGCTGTCGGCGTTCTTCCGGGAGATCCCGTGGGAGCTGGAAAAGGCGGCGAAGATGGACGGCGCGACGCCGGCACAGGCGTTCCGCCGGGTGATCGCGCCGCTGGCCGCGCCGGGCGTGTTCACCACGGCGATCCTGGTGTTCATCTTCTGCTGGAACGACTTCCTGTTCGCCATCTCGCTGACGTCGACCACGGCGTCGCGCACGGTGCCGGCGGCGCTGTCGTTCTTCACCGGGGCCTCGCAGTTCGAGGACCCGACCGGGCAGGTGAGCGCGGCCGCGGTCGTCATCACCGTCCCGATCATTGTGTTCGTGTTGTTCTTCCAGCGTCGCATCGTGGCGGGGCTGACCTCCGGTGCGGTGAAGGGGTAGCGCTATGGCAGAGATCGTGCTCGACAAGGTGTCGAAGAAGTACCCCGACGGTGCCCTCGCCGTGTCCGAAGTGGACATCACCATCGCCGACGGCGAGTTCATCATCCTGGTCGGCCCGTCCGGCTGCGGGAAGTCGACGACGCTGAACATGGTGGCCGGCCTGGAGGACATCTCCTCCGGCGAGCTGCGGATCGACGGGCAGCGCGTCAACGAGAAGGCGCCGAAGGACCGGGACATCGCGATGGTGTTCCAGTCCTACGCGCTCTACCCGCACATGAGCGTCCGGGAGAACATGGCCTTCCCGCTGCGGCTGGCCAAGGTCGACGACAAGACCGTGCGGGCGAAGGTGGAGGAAGCGGCGACGATCCTCGACCTGACCCCGCACCTGGACCGCAAGCCGGCCAACCTCTCCGGTGGCCAGCGCCAGCGCGTCGCGATGGGCCGGGCGATCGTCCGCAACCCCAAGGCGTTCCTGATGGACGAGCCGCTGTCCAACCTGGACGCCAAGCTCCGCGGCCAGATGCGCACGTCGGTGTCGAAGATCCAGAAGCAGCTCGGCACGACGACGCTGTACGTGACGCACGACCAGACCGAGGCCATGACCCTGGGCGACCGGGTCGTGGTGCTGCGGGGCGGGTACGTGCAGCAGATCGGCTCGCCGCAGTTCCTCTACGACAACCCGGCGAACCTGTTCGTGGCCGGGTTCATCGGCTCGCCGTCGATGAACTTCGTCCCGGCGACGATGGAGAACAACGAGCTGCGCAGCGCACTGGGCGCCACGCCGCTGACCGACCGCGTCCGGCGGCTGGTGGAGCGGGCGAACGCGCCCCGCGACGTCATCGTCGGCATCCGGCCGGAGCACTTCGAGGACGCGACGTTGGTCGAGGCCGGGCAGAAGACGGGCGGTGGCACGTTCACCGCGCACATCGACGTGCTCGAGTCGATGGGCTCGGAGAAGTTCGCCCACTTCACGCTGGAAGGCGAAGCCGCCACCGCGGCGGAGCTGGCCGAACTGGCCGCGGACAGCGGGTCCGCGGACGTGCCGGGCGCGGAGTCCCAGGTCGTGGCCCGCCTTTCGGCGGAGTCGTCGGCGGCGGAGAACGCCGACCTCGAGATCTGGTACGACGCGGACAAGATCAAGCTGTTCGACCCGTCGAACGGCAAGAACCTCACCTACGAGGACTAGGTCTGCCGCAGCGGTCGTGAGTGGTAAGGCGGGTTCTAACCCGCCTTACCACTCACGACCCGTCAGGGCGTGGGGAGGCGTGGGAGGATCGACGCCGCCGCGGTGCGGGCCGCCGCGCACGTGCCGTCGCCCGCCATACCGGCTGTCTCGACGACGCTGATCTCGGCCAGTTCACGGCGCCCCGGCAGGCCCGGGGCCGGCTGGGTGGTGTCGACCACGCAGAACGCTTCGGCCAGCCGGACGCGGGCTTCGCGGCCGCCGAGCTGCTCGGCCGGACCGTCCGGGGGCGTCGTCTCCACCGTCAGCTTCAGGCTCACCTTGCCGCGGATGCAGCTGTGCCCGGACAGCCCGGTCGCCGGCTGGCTGCCCGGACCGGCGGCCGCGTCGAGGTCGTGGTCGTCGAGCAGGGCGCAGGGCGCCACCCGGCCCCACGAGCGGTCCGGGAACGTCAGCCGGCCGACCCGGTGCGCGGTGATCGCGGCCAGCGCCGAACCGACGGCGGCGTCCGCCACCTCGCAGCGGGCGGCCTGGTCGCCGGCGTCGTCGGCGACCGAGAGGTCGAGCCGGTTGCCGTCGGCGAAGGTGATCGCGCGGGTGCAGGCGCTGCGGTCGTTGAACATCGACTGCTGGACCGCGACGCCGTCGGGCACCGGCCCGGCGTAGTCGTAGGGCTGGATGTTCGGGTCGGAGTCGAAGGCCAGCGGCCCGACGAGGATCGTGCGCGGGCCGGCGGTGGCGTGGCAGCTCTCGAACGTCGGGACGGCGACCGCGCCGGGCGCCACCTTGGGCACGTCCAGCAGGCTGCAGTAGTCGACGTCGCCGAAGTCCCCGAGCGCGCCGGCGGCGGTCAGCGGCGTGGGCCCGGAATCCCGCTCGGGCGCGGCCTGGGTGGTGGCGCACCCAGCGGCGAGGAGGGCGCAGAGCATCGCGACGGCCAAGCTTTTCGGACGCGGGTACACGGGGTGCAAGTATCACCACATCGCGCGGAAAAACCAGCCCTGACGGGGACATCTTTCAATATTCTCCGGATCGCTCCGGCCGAACCCGCAGTTCAGGCGGATTCCGGAGCGGGCGAGCGGGTTTCGCCGCCGTCCTGAATCATTTTCGGCTTTGCCGTCCCCTAAGGGAGCGATCCATCCCGCGAGCGATGCGGAAGCGGGTACTCGAGTGGTGAAGTGGAGCTATCGAACTTCGAGGGAAAAGGAAACGACGATGAGCGCACCGGTCACCCGACGACTGTCCCGTCCCCGCCACGGTCGCATGATCGGCGGCGTCTGCGCGGGTCTGGCCCAGCGGTACGGCATGAAGACCGGCACCGTGCGGCTGCTGGCCGTGCTGTCGTGCCTGCTGCCCGGGCCGCAGTTCGTGGCCTACCTGATCATGTGGGCGGTCATCCCGTCCGAGTGATGCCGCATCGTCCGGGGCGCCGGTGATCCGAGGGGGTCGCCGGCGCTTCGTGCGTCAGGGGCGCCAGCAGGACATCGCCTCGTCGACCTCGTCCACGCCGAGCGGTGGTCTCGGCAGCTTCGACGGCTTGCCGGGCTGGGCGCGCAGGCCGTCGAGCAGCATCGCGAGGCAGCGGCGCCACAGGTCCGGCTCGACCGCGGACGTGAACTCGATCACCGAGCCGATCATCATGTGCAGCAGCGGGGTGTCCGTCGGGGAGAAGTCGGCGCGCAGGCCGCCCGCCTCCTGGGCCCGCTCGACGAGCCGTGTGATCAACGGCACCAAGCGCGCTTTTTCCTCGGCCACGTGCTCGTGGCCGAACTTGTTCGACAGCATGATCTCGCGCAGGCCGCGGTCGCCCGAGTGGAGTTCGATCGACTTCCAGGTGAAGTCGACGAACGCCTGCCAGGGGTCTTCGGCCTTCAGCGCTTTCTCCGCCAGCGTGCCGATTTCTTCCATCCGCTCGGCGAACATCGCTTCGACCAGGTGTTCCTTGCTGGGGAAGCGGCGGTAGACCGTGCCGACGCCGAGGCCGGCGTGGTGCGCGATGTCGTCCAGCGTGGCCTCGAGCCCGCGCCGGCCGAACACCTCGCGGGCCGACGCCAGGATGCGACGGCGGTTGAGTTCAGCGTCACGCCGCAGCGGCCGCGCCGGTGCGGCGGGACCAGCGTCCCGTGCCATGCCCCCAGTCTAGCTCCTGAAGTAGAGGCGTCCTCTCCGGTTCTTGTGTACCTTGGGTCGAGTAAGGGGAGATATCTACTCCACATAGTCTTTTGATCACTTTCCGTGAGGACACTCCATGCCCGAGTCCACACTTGCCGTCGCGCCGTCGGGGGACACGCGCGCCGGCGAAAACCCGCACCACGCCAGACGCTGGCTGATCCTGGTGATGATCGGCGTCGCGCAGCTGATGGTCGTGCTGGACGCGACCGTCGTGAACATCGCGCTGCCCTCGGCCCAGGTCGACCTGGGCTTCTCCAACGACGCCCGGCAGTGGGTCGTCACGGCCTACGCGCTCGCGTTCGGCAGCCTGCTGCTGCTCGGCGGCCGGCTCGCCGACCTCTTCGGCCGCAAGAACACCCTCCTCGTCGGCCTGGCCGGCTTCGCCGCGGTGTCCGCGCTCGGCGGCTTCGCGACCAACATCGAGATGCTGCTGGTCGCCCGCGCAGCACAGGGCGTGTTCGGCGCGCTGCTCGCGCCCGCCACGCTTTCGCTGCTGACCACGACGTTCACCGACCCGAAGGAGCGCGGCCGCGCGTTCGGCGTGTTCGGCGCCATCGGCGGTGGCGGCGCGGCGGTCGGGCTGCTGCTCGGCGGCGTGCTCACCGAGTACCTCGACTGGCGCTGGTGCATGTTCGTCAACATCATCTTCGCCGTCATCGCGTTCGCCGGCAGCTCGGCGCTGCTGCGCAACCAGCGGGACGCGGGCCCGCGGCCGAAGCTCGACCTGCCGGGCACGGTGACGGCGTCGGCCGGCCTGTTCGCCCTGGTCTACGGCTTCGCCAACGCCGAGTCGGACTCGTGGTCGGCGGTGTCGGTCTGGGGCTTCCTGGTCGCGGGGGTGGCGCTGCTGGGCGTGTTCGTCTGGCTGCAGCAGCGCGTCGCGCACCCGCTGCTGCCGCTGCGCGTGCTGCTCGACCGGGACCGCGGCGGCTCCTACCTGGCGATGTTCCTGCTCGCCATCGGGATGTTCGCGATCTTCCTGTTCCTGACGTTCTACGTGCAGCAGAACCTGCAGTTCACGCCGATCCAGAGCGGCCTCGGGTTCCTGCCGATGGTGGCGACGCTGATGCTGGCCGCCACCTCGGCGACGGCCGTGCTGCTGCCGCGGTTCGGCCCCCGGCCGCTGGTGCCGACCGGCATGGCGATCGCCGCCGGCGGTCTCTTCTGGCTGAGCGGGATCGGCCTGGACAGCACGTACGCGTCCGGTGTCCTGGGCCCGCTGCTGGTGATGGGCTTGGGCATCGGGCTGGCGATGGCGCCGGCGATGAGCGTCGCGACGTTCGGCGTCGAGGCCCACGACGCGGGCGTCGCGTCGGCCGCGGTGAACACGATGCAGCAGGTCGGCGGTTCGATCGGCACGGCGCTGCTGAGCACGCTGGCCGGCAACGCGGCCGCGGCCTACATCGAGGGCAAGACCCCGACGCCGCAGCTGGCGGCCGAGGCGTCGATCGAGAGCTACACGACGGCGTTCACCTGGGCCGCGGTGATCTACGTGGCGGGTGCGGTGCTCAGCGGCCTGCTGCTGCGCCCGGGCGTCCCGAAGGGCGAAGCGGCGCCGGGCGCCGTGCACATGTAGTTCCTCGCGTCGAACGGGCCTCCCTCCGGGGAGGCCCGTTCACGTCGCCAAGCCGTGGCGGTAGGCGTAGACGACGGCCTGGACGCGGTCGCGCAGGTCCAGCTTGGTGAGGATGCGCGACACGAACGTCTTGACGGTTTCCTGGCTGATCACCAGCCGCACGGCGATTTCGCTGTTGGAGAGGCCCTCGGCGAGCAGGCGCAGGACCTCCAGCTCGCGCGGTGTCAGCGGGACCTCCGGTGCGGCACCCGGTGCCGGCCGGATCCGGGCGGCGTGCCGGCCCACGAGCCGGCGCGTCACCTCCGGGTCCAGCAGCGCCGCGCCCGTGGCCACGGTCCGGATCCCGTGCAGCAGCCGGTCCGGCGGCGCGTCCTTGAGCAGGAACCCGCTGGCGCCCGCGCGCAGTGCTTCGTAGACGTACTCGTCTAGGTTGAACGTCGTCAGCACGAGCACCTTGACCGGGTGCGGCACGCCGGCCCCGGCCAGCAGGCGGGTGGCTTCGATGCCGTCGAGCACCGGCATCCGCACGTCCATCACGACGACGTCCGGGTGCAGCCGGCCGGCGAGGTCGACCGCGGCCCGGCCGTCGCCGCACTCGCCGACCACCTCGAAGCCGGGCTGGGCGCCGATGATCGTCACCAGCCCGGTGCGGATCAGCATCTGGTCGTCGCAGACGAGGACCCGCAGCGGCGCGCTCACGCCGGGTTCCCGGTGGGGATCCGGGCGCACACGGTGAAACCGGCGCCGTCGCGGCCCGCGCTGAAGTCGCCGCCCAGGACGCCGACCCGTTCCCGGAGCCCGGCGAGACCGCGGCCACTCCCGCCCGGTGACGTGCTCCCGGAACCGGCCGTGCTGACCGCCACGGCGATTTCGCGTTCGCCGTGGTGCACCTCGACCGAGGTGCGGCTGCCGCGGGCGTGCTTGAGGGCGTTCGTCAGGGATTCCTGCACGACCCGGTAGGCCACCAGGTCGGCGCTGCCGGCGGACTCCGCGGGCGTGCCCTCCTCGGTGAACTCCACCGGCTGCCCGGCCTGGCGGGCCTGCTCGACGAGGGCGAGCAGGCCGCCTTCGGCCGGCGCCTTGGCCTCGTGGTCGGGGTTGAGCAGGTCGAGCAGGTGCCGCAGGTCGGTGATGGCCCGCCGGCCGGTGTCGGTGATCGCCGTCAGGGTCCGGTCGAGCCGGTCCGGTGCGGCGGTCAGGTACCGGGCCGCCTCGGCCTGCACGACCATCGCCGTCACGTGGTGGGTGACGACGTCGTGGAGCTCACGGGCGATGCGGGTGCGTTCCGCGGCGAGCGTGTCCTCGGCGACGCGGCGGCGGCGGTCCGCTTCCGCCGCCCGGGTGGAGCGCAGCCACGCGCCGATGCCCCACCCGAACGCCAGCAGGAGGTAGAACGTGCCGAACTCCACCAGCGGCTCGGAACCGAACCGGAGGAGAACGACCGCGAGCAGCGCGTACGCCGCGGAAAACAGCAGTGCGGTGGTGCGCCGGCGCCGGTTGACGTAGGCGCCCGCGCTCACCAGGGCGACGGCGAGCGCGGTGCCCGCGACCGAGTGGTAGCCGCGGAGCTGGTCGAGGGCGAAGCCGAGGGAGACCAGGGCGAGGCACAGCACCGGCCACCGCCGGCGCACGGCGAGCGGGAGGGTTTCGAGGAGGAGCACCCCGATGGCCGGCGCGTCGAAGGACCGGGCCGGCAGGCCGCCGAGTTCCGTCCCGTGGTTGCGCAGCGCGGGCACGAACGCCGACGCCAGGAACAGCAGGCCGAGCGGCAGATCGCGGAGCACGGGGTCCAGCCGGCGCCAGCGTGCCAGGAGCCGCCGGTGATCGATCACGGGGCGAGTGTAGTGACGGCGTCGACCCGCTCGGCGCGCTTGCGGCGGGGGACCAGGAGGCCGCGCCGGCGGGCGAGCCACAGGAACGCGCACGTCGCCAGGGCGCAGACCAGCACCGAGTACAGGCTTCCTTCCGGACCGAAGTCGCCGCCGGTGACGATCGGCGACCCGGACGTCACGGCGTCCAGGAGTCCTTGCGGGGTGCCGTTGCCCGAGACCTCCGTGCCGAAGAGCCCGGCCGCGGCGAAGTTCCAGCCGAAGTGCACGCCGATCGGCACCCACAGGCGGCGCGTCGCCACGTACGCGGCGGTCAGCAGGCCGCCGGCTTCGATCCCGATGGCGATCGCGCCCCAGAGGCTGGCGTGCGGGTTGAACAGGTGCGAAAGCCCGAACAGCACGCCGGTCAGCACCAGCGCGATCCCGGTGCCGGTGCGCTCCTCGACGATCCGGAACAGGACGCCGCGGAACAGCAGCTCCTCCGTCACCGCGGCGGCGGCCATGAAGCCGAGCAGGCCCACCGCGCCCGGAACGGAGCCCCAGCCGCGGACCTGGTAGTCGCCGAGGAGGGCGATGTTCGCGATGACCGCGCCGAAGAGCGCGAGCCCGATCAGCACCCCGCGCCCGGTCGCGAGCCCGGCGCCCGGCCGAGCGAGCTCGGTGACCGGCCGGTGTTCGGTCCGCCGCACCACCCACCGGTAGACGACCACCGCCAGCACGGCGGTCAGGCCACCCAAGACCAGCGTGAACCACGGGTTGTCCACCGCGGCAATGCCTTGACTGCCCACGAACGCGACCGCCGCCACGGCCAGCAGCTGCCAAACGACCCTCATGAAAACCCCTTCGTCCCACCCGCGGCGTCCGTCCCGCGGCCTGTGCCCGAACGCTAGGGCCGCGGCGTGCGGGAATCGTCCCCATCGGGTGGGCACCTGCGCGTAGCTCGCACGGGGGACGCTTGAACCTTTCCGGCCCTTCGCGCACTAGTAAGGGGGGAGAAGGAGGGTGGGGTGCCGAGAGACCTCGATTTCAGCGAGTACTTCGCCGCGCGGGTCCAGCGGTTCCGTCGCGTGGCGTTCGCGCTCTGCGGGGACTGGCACGCGGCCGAAGACCTGGTCCAGGCGATGTTCGTCCAGCTGTACCGGCGTTGGCGCCGGATCCGGCCGGGCACGGTCGACGCCTACGCGCGCCGCGTCCTGCTGAACCTGTTCCTGGCCGGGCGGCGGGATTCCGGGCGCGAGTACGTGACCTCGTCGGTGCCGGAGCGGGAGTCGCCGTCGGGCCGGGACACGTCGTTGCGTCTCGACGTGGAGCGGGCGCTGGCCGGGCTGACGCCCCGGCAGCGGGCGATGGTGGTGTTGCGGTTCCTCGAAGACCTTCCGGTGAGCGAGGTCGCGACGCTGCTGGGGATCGCGGACGGAACGGTCAAGTCCCAGACGGCCCGCGGGGTCGAAGCCTTGCGCGCGGTCCTGCCGTCGCAGACCGGAGAGGAGTGGTGATGGAAGAGGTCCGGTCGTTGCTGACGGCGTACGTCACCGAGGACGAGCCCCCGATCGGCCTGTCCGGGGCGGCGGTGCTCGCCGCGGCCCGCCGGTCCCGCCGCCGGCACCTGCTCACGGCGGCGGTGGCCGTGGCCGTCATCGTGCTGGCACTGGGGCTGGCGGTGGTGGTGCTGCCGCACCGGGGCGACGTCGCGAACACGCCCTGCCCGACGGCCTCGGACACGCGCGCGGCCCTGGTCGACCGGCTGAGCTGCGCGGTGGGGCGCGCGGTGCGCTCGCTGCTGCCGCCGGACGCGCAGATCACCCGGCTGACGCTCCCGGGGGAGACCCCGCCGGCGGACCCGTTCCGCCTGATCGCCGACCCGGCCGGGGACGCGCCCCGGGACGCGTTGTTCCACATGGGGGTCCGGGTGACCGACGCACGCGGTTCCGGATCGGTGTACCTCTTGATCGTGCCCAGCCCCAACTCGGGCGGCCCGCCGTGCGAAGAACCGGACGAGATCCTCTGCCGCACGGAACCGACCCCGCAGGGCTTGCTGTGGATGTCGACGCTCAGTTCCGCCGACATCCTGACCCACCGCGTGGCACTGGCCACGCCGGAGGCGGTCGTGCAGTTCTGGTCTAACAACAGCGGAGTCCTGGACCGCGCCGGCGTCCGCTTGCCGAAGCAGCGCCCGGAGCCGACGCTGACCCTCGCGCAAGTGCGGCGCTTGGCGTTGACGCCGGGGTTGGGTTTCTGACGTGCTGAGGCGGTATCCGGCGCCGGTTCGGTCGTTCGGTTCGCCCAGGTCAAGATCTTGAGCACCATCAACCTTCTCGTCGGTCTTCCGGCTGCGGCGGTAGTTTCCGGCGGTCCGACCGACGGTTCTAGTGCTCCCGCGACCGCAGCTTCTCGATCACGTCGTCGTCCCAGCGGTGGGTCCGGATCAGCCGGTACCGCTCCGCCGCCACCCACATGTACGCCTCGGCGTCCGTCCGGTCGCCGATCAGGCCCGCCTGGCGCAGCATGCCCACCACCGGGACGAACTCCTCCTCGAACCAGCGCTGCGCCACGCTCGGCCGGTCGCTGAACTTGCCCTCGTCCTGCATCAGCCGGAAGCCCCAGGCTTCCACGTGCTCGCCCAGCTTCGCGTAGTCCCACGGGTCCGACACGATCACCGACGCGCGCGCGTGGCCGGTCAGGGGGACGCGCTCCAGGAACAGCCGCCGGTAGTCCTTGACGATCAGGTCGCCGCGGTGGCGGATGCCGCTCGGGTCCAGTTTGGTGCGGACCACCGTCACGAATGCCTCTATTGTGGACAGTCCCTGCGCGAGCGCGACCGACACGCGGTGGTGGCCGTCGATGATGAAGTGCAGTTCGCCGACGCGGTAGACCTCGATCGGCGGGATCTCCTCGCCGCGGCGGGCGGCCAGGGCCAGGCGTTCCCAGCGCTCGCGGACGCGGGCCGACGTCGGGCGGAAGCGGCGGTCGAAGTCGCGGCTGCGGTCGACCGTGCCGACGATCGACTCCAGCTTGATGACCCGCAGCCCGATCCGGTGCTCGCCGAGGTAGCCGAGCGCCTCCACCACCTCGTGGAACGGCAGCATGATGTTGACGTCGTCGGGCTCGCGGCGCAGCCACGTCGAAAGCCGCGAGAGCACCTGGCCCCGGCGCGCGCGGAGGAAGTCGTTTTCCGCGTCGGCGCGGGGGAATCCCGTCTCTTTCATGAGAACTCCATGATCCGGTGGCCCACCACGTTGCGGATCCGGGTCGTGCCGACGACCCGGTCCGGCACCGGCTCGCCGTGGGGGTGGATGTGCCCGTGCAGCAGCCACTTCGGGCGCAGCGCCGCGATCGTGGGGTGCAGGCACTTGAACCCGCGGTGCGGCGGGTCCGGGCGGTCGCCCAGGTCCAGCGGCGGCGAGTGGGTCAGCAGGACGTCGACGTCCCGCCCGTCGCGCCACCGCCGCAGCCGGGCGCGCCGGACCAGGCCGCGGGCCCGCCGCGCCTGCTGGCGCTGCGTCCACTGGTTCGGCCCGTCGTTGTAGCGGATCGAGCCGCCGAGCCCGGCGAACCGCAGCCCGGCGACGTCGACGAGCCGGCCGTCGGCGTTGATGCCGCCCGCCGGGCCGGGCCACACCGTGGGGAAACCGTCCTTCATGGACAGCCCGCCGTAGCGGGTGTAGCCGCTCAGGTCCGGGTCGTGGTTGCCGGGCACGAACACGCACGGCACGTCGAGCGCGCTCGCCAGGAACGCCAGGTAGTCGTAGGGCAGGTCGCCGGCGGCGATGACGAGGTCGACGGAGACGGTGCGGACCGCGTCGGTCCACAACCGCTCGTCGACCTCGTCGGAGACGACCAGCGCTTTCGGCATGGACCCAGGGTACGACCCCGGGCCGTCACTTCATGCCGTGCGCGAACCCCGGGTCGGCGACGATGACGAAAGTGATGACGAAGATCCAGACGAGGCTGAGCGCGAGCGCCCAGAACTTCAAGTTGGACAGCATGCGAGGCATCACGAATTCTCCGAATCCGGTGGGAAAGAAAGGGGGACCTAGAGCCAGCCGTTCTTCCGGAATATTCGGTACAGCAACAGGCAGATCGCCAGGATCACGGTGATGACCAGCGGGTACCCGAACTTCCAGTGCAGCTCGGGCAGGTAGTCGAAGTTCATCCCGTAGATGCCCGCGATCATCGTCGGCACGGTGATGATCGCCGCCCACGACGTGATTTTGCGCATATCGGTGTTCTGCTGCAGCGAAATCTTCGCGACGGTCGCGTCGACCAGGGTGGACAGCAGTTCGTCGAACGCCGCGACCCGCTCGGACACCGTCGTGAGGTGGTCGGCGACGTCGCGGAAGTACGAGCGGACGTCGTCCGGCACCAGCCGCGTGTAGCCCTCGGCCAGGCGCTGGATCGGCGTGGCCAGCGGCATCACCGCCCGGCGCAGCTCGAGGACCTCCCGCTTCATCAGGTAGATCTGCTCGGCGCTGACCTGCGAGCGGGGCGCGAAGACCTGCGCCTCCATGACGTCGATGTCGTTTTCGATCCGGCCCGTGACGTCGAGGTAGTGGTCGACGACGTGGTCGGTGATCGCGTGCACGACCGCGGACGGGCCCAGCTGCAGCCGCTCCGGGTCCTCGTCCAGCTCGCGGCGCAGCCGCGCCAGCCCCGAGTGGTTCCCGTGCCGCACGGTGATCACGAAGTCGCGGCCGAGGAACACCATCAGCTCGCCGGTCTCGACGATCTCGTTCGCCGTCGTCGGCGACTCGTGCTCGACGTACCGCACGGTCTTGACCACCAGGAACAGCGTGTCGTCGTAGCGCTCCAGCTTCGGCCGCTGGTGCGCTTCGAGGGCGTCCTCGACCGCCAGCTCGTGCAGGCCGAACGTGTCCGCGACGCCCTGGATCTGCTGGGCGTCCGGCTCGTGCAGGCCGATCCAGACGAATCCTTCGTGCCGCTTCCGGACCTCCTTGATCGCCTCGGAGTGGGTCCAGCGGCCGGGCAGGCGCTCACCGCCGACGTACACCGCGCAATCGACGACGTACGCGGACAGCGGTACCGGAATCGGGCGGACCGGGCCGGCGCTCTTGTTGCCGCGGCCGCGAAGGCCGCCGAGCGAGGGAATGGCAGGCATGGGATCTCCTGGTGTCGTGCGTGGTCGTGCGAGACGACGGACCAGGGGCGGGAAACGCGTCCGCCCGGCGACACACCAGCGTTCCCGGAGGAGAAGGCCTACCGAGAGATGAGCCGGCCGGCCGGTGAGGTGGGAACGCTGGGACTACTAGGGAGCGGACTATCGCCACTACTCATCGAGTTCCTCACCTCCTTCGGTCGGGCGGCAACAGTGGTGGGGCTCGCGTTGACGCGCGAACACCGATGGTTGAGGGTACTCCTCACTACGGATGCGTGTCGTACCAGCCTCACACGGCGTTACGGGGACGGAGAGAACGAGTGCAGTTCGGTCGGTACTACGAGGAGTTCGAGGTCGGTGCGGTCTACAAGCACTGGCCGGGCAAAACGGTCACCGAATACGACGACCACCTGTTCTGCCTGATCACCATGAACCACCACCCGCTGCACCTCGACGCGCACTACGCGGAAGAGACGACCGACTTCGGGAAGAACGTCGTGGTCGGCAACTACGTCTACTCGCTGCTGCTGGGGATGTCGGTGCCCGACGTCTCCGGCAAGGCCATCGCGAACCTCGAGGTCGAGTCGCTCAAGCACGTCAAGCCGACCTTCCACGGCGACACGATCTACGGCGAGACCGAGGTGCTCGACAAGACGCCGTCGAAGTCCAAGGACGACCGTGGCGTCGTGTACGTCGAGACGCGCGGCTACAAGCAGGACGGCCTGATCGTGTGCACTTTCCGGCGGAAGGTGATGGTGCCGAAGCGCTCGTACGGGGAGACTCGGGGCGGCGAGCAGCCGGGCCGGCCGGTGCCGCACGAATGAGGCTCTGATGGACCTGGACGGGATCAAGGGAATACTCCGCACGTTCGCGGAAGTCGAGGCCCGCGGGGTCTCGCCGCTGTACGAACACCTGGCGCTGCGGGCCGCCGCGGACGACGACGTCGCCGGGCTGCTGTCGGTCGCGCGCGACGGCGAGGTGCGCGGGACGCTGCTGATGGCGGTCGCGCACCGCCTCGTGCAGGCCGACCCCATCCACCCGCTCTCGCGCTACTACCCGTCGCTGGGCGGCTTCGACGGCGTCGACTCGGAGACCTGGCCGCTGTTCCGGTCGTTCCTGCTGGAGCGGGCCGAGAAGGCCCGGGCGCTGATTTCGGCGCGCTACACGCAGACCAACGAGGTTCGCCGGGCGGCGCTGCTGTACCCGGGCGTGGCGCGGGCGGCGAAGGAAGCGGGCAGGAAGGTTTCGCTGCTGGAGGTCGGCTGCAGCGCGGGCCTGCTGCTGGGCCTGGACCGGTTCGGCTACCGCTACCAGTGCGACGGCGGCGACCAGCTGACGGCCGGGCCGGCCAAGGCGGCGGTCGGGTTGCACTGCGCGCTCGACCTGGTGCCGGGTGCGGTGGTGCCGAAGCTGCCGAAGAAGCTGGCCCTGCTCGACCGGGCGGGCCTCGACCGGGCCCCGGTGGACCTCTCGGACGAGGACGAGCTGGCGTGGCTGGAGGCGTGCGTCTGGGCGGACCAGCCGGACCGCATCCGGCTGTTGCGCACGGCGGCGGCCGAGCAGGCGAAGCACCGGCCGCGGTTGATCGCCGGGGACGGAGTGGACGACCTGGCCTCGGCGGCGGCGTCGCTGGACGGCCCCCTGGTGGTGCTGACGAGCCACGCCCTGGGGTACTTCGCGGCCGAGAAGCGGGCGGCGTTCGTCTCGGCGCTGGCCGAGCTGGCGTCCTCGCGGCCGGTGTGGTGGGTCTCGGAGGAGTTCTACGGGGCCGGGCTGGAGCTCGTGCTGCCGGGCCGCGACGAGCTTTCGGGCGCGGACGGGCTCGCGACGCTGGGCGTCGTGCGGTGGGAGGACGGGAAGGCCGAGGCGCACGCCCTGGCGCGGACCGCGCCGCACGGGCAGCGGATGACCTGGCTGCCGCTGTAGTTCAGGCGGCCGGGAGCACGTTCCAGTCGCGGAGCGTGACGTAGAGGAGGTCGACGAGCTCCCCGGCGGCCTCCAGCGCGGCAAGGTCTGCCGCATCGGACCAACGGGCCTCCGATGCGTCGTCACCGGCCGTGAGAACCCCGCCCTCGACCTCGCAGGCGTAGTCGAAGATCTCGTACGGCCCCCGCCGCACCGCGCCGACCAGTGTGCCGGGAATCACGTCCAGCCCGGTCTCCTCGGAAAGCTCCCGGACCACCGCCTCTTTGTCCGTTTCGCCCGGTTCGACTCGGCCACCCGGCAGCGACCATTGCCCCGAACCGGGGTTGTTCAAGCGCCGGATGAGCAACAACCGGCCCCGGGGGTCGAACACGACCCCGCCGACGCAGCGGATTGTGGTGCCGGGAAGGCTCTGCATGTCCCGAAGGGTAGACGTGACCGAGGTGAAAACCGATGTCCTGTACACGGAGAGTAGCCATACGGTACACTTCGGACCGCGTGCTGACCCAAGCGCGGGACTTTCCTCCCCTGCGCCTGTTCAGTGCGGTACAACGTAAAAAGTCAAGTTCTCTGCAGTTGTCCGGTGTCACCGTAAGAGACGGGATTTGATCGCGGTGAACGTGAAGAAGATTGCGGGCCTCGCCGGTATCGCGTTGGTGCTGTTCTTCGTCATCGCCCAGCCTGGGCAGGCCGCCGGCCTCGTCGGCAACATCATCGAATTCCTCCGCAGCTCGGCCGAATCGGTGATCACCTTCGTCAGCAACGTGTTCAAGGGCTGATCGGGGGCTACCCTCGAACCATGTTCGCGCCACGCGACCCCGACGAGTACCTCCTCGACACCGAGCGGCGGGTCATCCGGATCCGCCGCCACTGGGCGGTGCTGCTCTGGGACACCTTCGAGGCGGCCGCGCTGCTGGCCGTCTGCGTGCTGGTGTCCTACCTGCTGCCACCGGCGCTGTACATCGGCCAGAACATCCTCTGGTACGTGGCGCTGCTCGTCGTGCTGCGGTTCGCCTACGTGGTGATGGAGTGGTGGGTCGAGCGCCTGGTGGTCACCGACAAGCGGTTCGTCATGACCACCGGGGTGTTCACCACCAAGGTGCTGATGATGCCGATCAGCAAGGTCACCGACCTCAGCTACGTCCGCACGGCCACCGGCCGCATGATGGGCTACGGCACGATGGTGGTCGAGTCGGCCGGTCAGATCCAGGCGCTGAACAAGATCGACTTCCTGCCGCGGCCCGAAGAGTTCTACGACACGATCTCCGAGCTGGTCTTCGGTGACAAGCAAAAGCAGGCCGAACGCTTCTCCATGATCAAGGCCCAGCGGGCCGCCCGGGGCAAGAAGCCGGTCGGGTGACGTGCGCCGGGGTGTCCCGGCCGCAGTGTGACGCACCGCATCGTCGACAATGGACACGATGCGCATCGACCTGCACGCCCACTCCACCGCTTCCGACGGCACCGACACGCCGGCCGGGCTCGTCGCCGCGGCCGCGAAAGCCGGGCTCGACGTCGTCGCGATCACCGATCACGACACCACCGCGGGCTGGGCGCCCGCCTCCGAAGCGGTGTCACCAGGGCTGACGCTGGTCCCCGGCGCCGAGCTGTCCACGGTGTCGACCGACCCCGAGACCGGCCGGCAAATCAGCGTCCACCTGCTCGCCTACCTCTTCGACCCGACGTCCGAGCCCGTCGTCACCGAGCAGACCCGGCTGCGGCTCGAGCGCCGCACGCGGCTGCGGCGGATGGCCGAGCGGATGGCCGCCGACGGCCTCCCGATCGACATCGACGAGATCTTCGGCCTGCTGCCCGAGGACTCCCCGCCCGGGCGCCCCCACCTGGCCCAGGCGCTGGTCCGGGCCGGGCTGGTCAAGTCCGTCGACGAGGCCTTCGCCGACTACCTCAGCCCCCGCCGCGGCTACTACGTCGCCCGGCGCGACACGCCGGTCGAAGAGGCCATCGACATGATCGCCGCGGCCGGCGGCGTCACGGTCGTCGCGCACCCCTTCGCCTTCAGCCGCGGCGCCACCATCAGCGAGGACACCCTCGCCGGGCTGGCCGCGCGCGGGCTCACCGGCGTCGAGGCCGACCACCCGAACCACGACGCGCCGACGCGGGCCCGCACCCGCGAGCTGGCCGGCGAGCTCGGGCTCGTCTTCACCGGGTCCAGCGACTACCACGGCACCAACAAGACGATCGCGCTCGGCGAGTGCACCACCGACCCCGGGCAGTTCGAGGAGCTCGCTTCGCGCGCCACGGGGTTCCAGGTCGTGAAGGGCTGACATGGCGCTCGCCGACGTCTTCGACGCCAAGCTCTTCATGAGCGCGACGATCACCCTGATCGTCATCATGGACCCGCCCGGCACGGTGCCGGTGTTCCTCAGCCTCGTCGGCCGCAAGCCGGTGGCGACCCGGGCGCGCGCCGCCCGGCAGGCCGTCCTGGTGTCACTGCTGGTCATCAGCCTGTTCGCGGTCGCGGGCCAGGCGATCCTGGCCTACCTCGGCATCGGCATCCCCGCGCTGCAGGGCGCGGGCGGGCTGCTGCTCCTGCTGATCGCCCTGCAGCTGCTCACCAGCAACGGCCACGAGCCCGAGGCGGCGGCCGAGGACGTCAACGTCGCCCTCGTGCCGCTCGGCACCCCGCTGCTGGCCGGGCCCGGCGCGATCGCCGCGACCATCGTGTTCGTCCGGCAGGCCGACGGGCACATCGGCGCGTACATCGCCCTGGCGCTCGCGATCGTCACCACCCACTTCGTCATCTACCTCTGCATGCGGTACTCCGGTCTCGTCATCCGGCTGATCAAGGAAAGCGGCATCACGCTGCTGGCCAAGGTAGCCGGCCTGCTGCTCGCGGCCATCGCCGTGGAGCTCGTCGCGAACTCCGTCCGCGGGTTCATCGCCGGCGGGAACTGAGCCGCCACCCGGGTTGTCCTGCCGGACAGGATGCGCCCGGTCCGTTGACATCGTTGGCACCGCTATCGCAGATTGAATCTCAGCTCAGTGTTTGAAACGATTCAATGCGCCTGCGGAGGCCTCGATGAAGTGGCTCAGAGCAGTCCTGCCGGTCACGGTGCTGGTGGCGAGCGGCGTGGTCGCCGCGCCCGCCGATGCCGCGCCCGGCTGGCAGAAGTACGTCGTCGCACCGGCGAGCCGGGACGTCCGGCCGGTGAAGGTGCTGTCCACCACCGGAGACGTCGCGAACCCGAACGGCCTGCTCGGCCGCGGTGTCGCCGTGCTGAAGCGGCAGGCGCCGCCGCCGAAGCCGGTGTGGCCCGCGGGCACCACCGCGGCCGCGTCGTCGTTCCACGCGCCGAACAACGGCGGCAACGGGCAGCCCCGGACCTACGATCCCGGCAACGCCGTCGACGGCAACACCGGCACGTTCTGGAACGACGACACGATCGGCGGCTACCCCGACGTCCTGACGATCACCGCGGGCGCGCCGGTCACGCTGCCGGGCGTCACGGTGCTGTCCAATGTGGACGGCGTGCCGCAGGACTTCACGGTCGAGGTGCTGGACGCGGGCGCGTGGCGGGTGGCCGCGACGGTCAGCGGCAACACGGCGGTGCAGCGGGCGGTCACCTTCGACCGGCCGGTGTCTGCGGCGCAGGTCCGGATCACCGTGACCAAGGACCAGAGCACCCCGTCCGGCGAGTTCAGCCGCGTCGCCGAGGTGTGGCCCGGCGTGGTCGCCGACCCGCCGGTGCCGACCGCCGTCGTCGACTTCGGCCAGGTCGTCGCGGGGTACCCGAAGATCGCGTTCGCGGGCGCGTCGGCGAACCGGCCCGGCGTGCGGCTGGCGTTCTCGGAGACCCTCCAGTACCTGGGCGAACGCTCCGACTTCACCCGTTCGGACTTCTCCGGCGGGCCGGGCACGGACCAGTTCGCCGTGCCCGCGGCGCCGACGGTCTGGCGGGACACCAAGGGCTGCGCGTCGGGGACGCAGGTGTGCGCGGACGGCCTGCACGGCTTCCGCTACCTGCGGATCAGCCTCGACGCGCTGGCCTCGGACGCACCGTTGGCTCAGCCGTCCGGCGAGGTGCGCATCAGCGGCGTCTCGCTCGAGTTCACGCCGTTCCTCGGCACGCCGTCGACCTACCGCGGCTGGTTCGAGTCGTCCGACGAAGACCTCAACAAGTACTGGTACGCGGCGTCCTACACGAACGAGCTGGGCATGGACACCTTCCGGGAGTCCGATGTGGACCCTCGGGGCGCGTTCTCGCCGTCACTGGACGGGAAGCTGGTGCTGCACGACGGCGCGAAGCGTGACCGGGACCCGTACGTCGGCGACGTCGCGGTCTCCGGCCTGACGCAGTACCTGACGCATCAGGACGGCACGGCGGCGCGCAACGTCCTCGCCGACCTGGCCGACCACCAGCGCGCGGACGGCTGGATCCCGCCCGCGTCCATCAACAACTACACGTTGCCGCTGTTCGACTATCCGCTCTGGTGGGTGACCTCGAGCTGGGACTACGTCCTCTACTCCGGCGACACCGCGTACGCGGCTTCGTACTACTCGCACCTCGTGAAGGCGCTCGACAGCTGGTATCCGTCGGTGACCGATTCGCGCGGGTTGCTCGCGAAGGGCCTCAACGGCACCGGCGGCTACGGCGACTACGCCTTCCTGCCGCGTACGGGCGAGGTGACGTACTACAACGCGTTGTACGTCCGGGCGCTTCAAGGCGCGGCCGGCCTGGCGCGCGCGACGGGGCACCCGGCCGACGCGGATCGGTGGCTTTCGCGGGCTTCGGGCGTCTCGGCGGCGGTGAATGCTTATTTGTGGGATCCGGCGGCCGGCGCGTACCTCGATTCGGCGACGGGCGCGGTGCGCCACGGCCAGGACGGCAACAGCCACGCTGTTTTGGCCGGGATCGCGTCTCCCGCGCAGGCCACTTCGGCGCTGGCGCGGCTCGCGGCGGGTGCGTTGCCGTACGGGAACCCGTTCATGGACAACGACACCTTGGTCGGCGACGGCACGAAGCGCGTGTACGCGTTCACGTCGTTCCCCGAGCTGCAGGCGCGGTTCCGGACCGGGCAGACGGCGTCCGCGATCGACCAGATCAAGCGGATGTACGGCTGGATGGCCACGCACGACCCGGGCATCACGGCGTGGGAGGGCATCGGCGAGGGCGGTTCGCACTACGAGCAGGGGTACACCTCGGCCGCGCACGGCTGGTCGACCGGGGTCGTGCCCGCGCTGACGAACGAGTTGCTGGGCGTCTCGCCGACGTCGCCGGGCTTCGCGACCTGGACGGTTTCGCCGCACCCGGGCGCGGTTTCGTGGGCGCGGGGAGCGGTGCCGACGCCGAAGGGCGCGTTGTCGGCTTCGTGGTCTCAGCAGGGTTCGGTGTTCTCGTTGACGGTGACCGCCCCGCGCGGGACCTCCGGGTCGCTCGTGGTGCCCGGCGGCCGGTTGGTGCTGCTGGACGGGCGTCCGCTTCGCGCGGCGGGTCCGCTGACCGTTTCCGGCGGGACCCACACGGTGCTTGTGGTGCGATAGCCGGGCTTTCCGCGCGGGGCGGCTCGCCCCGCGCGGAAAGTGTCGGTGGTGGTGCGTAGCGTGGGCGCGGTGAAGGACCAGATGGGCTTCGACTTCGGCGTCGCGCAACCGGTGCGGCTCACGAAGGTTTCGCCGGCGCGGCTGGCGACCTTCGACGACTGCCCGCGCCGGTATCGCCTCGCGTACCTCGAACGGCCGACCCCGCAGCGCACCGGGCCGTGGGCGCACAGCACGCTGGGTGCGGTGGTGCACAACGCGCTGCGGGCGCTGTTCGACCTGCCCGTGCTCAAGCGGGTGCCGCAGCGCGCGGTGGCGCTGGTGGCCGAGTTCTGGAAGGACGCGGGCTTCGAGACCGAAGAGCAGGCGGCGCGCTACCGGGCAAGGGCGAAGGGGTGGGTGGCGGAGTACGTCGAGGACAACGACGTCTCGCACGACCCGGTGGGGCTGGAGCGGTGGGTGTCGGCGCCGGTCAGCGGGACGCCGGGGGAGCGGCCGTCGATGATCATCGAGGGCCGCACGGACCGGATCGACGCGCGTGACGGCTCGCTGGTGATCGTGGATTACAAGACAGGCCGCCGGCCGCCGGACGAGTACGAGGCCCGCGCGTCGCAAGCGCTTGCGCTGTACGCGGTGGCGGCGGCCCGGACGTTGCGGATGCCGTGCACGGCGGTGGAGCTGCACCACCTGCCGACGGGCACGATCGCGGCGGCGGAGCACACCCCGGAGAGTTTGCAGCGGCATCTGCAGCGCGCGGAAGAGACCGCCGGAGACCTGCGCCTGGCCACGGATACCCTGGACGCGGGCGGCGACGGGGACGTGTTGTTCCCACCCCGCCCGGACCGCCGCTGCGCCTGGTGCGACTTCAGGCCGAGCTGCGCGGCGGGCCAGGAAGCGGCCCCGCAGGCGCAGCCGTGGGACCTGCTCGCGCCCTGAACGGGAGGGAACGTGGCTTCACCGGACACCGACGAACTGGCGACAGTGCCGTTGCCCGCGGGACAGCCCGAAGCCGGCCAGGTGCCGGCCCGCAGAGCCGCGCCGACGCCGCGGGGCGAGGCCGGTCCGGAACGGACCGAGGCGGCGCCGCGCGAGGCCGGAGCGGTGCGGCCGGAGGGGACCGAGGCGGGTGCGGAGCTGACCGAGGCGGCGCCGCGCGAGGCTGAGCGCGCCCGACCCGGGGAACTTCGCGAGGTTGCGGCCGCTCAACCTGAGCCGCTTCACCAGGCTGCGGCCGCCCGACCCGAGGAATCTCGCGAGGGTGCGGCCGCTCGACCTGAGGCACTTCGCGAGCCTGCGGGCGCCCGATCCGAGGCACCCGGTGCGGCCGGCGAGCCGACCGTCGAGCAGGAGCGGGTCGCCCCTGAGCGGATCGAGCCGGAGGCTACCGGCCCGGAGGTTACGGCCCCGGAGGTCGAGGCGAGCGCGCCGACCGAGCCCGCGAAAGACCGCGGCCGCTGGTGGCGCGGGTTCACCGGCTCCCTGGCGGCCGGTCTCACCGTCCTCGCGATCGGCGTGCTCGCGGTGGCAGGCATCTGCCTGTTCACGGGAGCTCCCGGCCCCGGCCCAACCCTGCTGGTCGGCCACCCGGTCGCGGCGGTACTGGCCCTGCTGGCTCAGCGAGTCGCCGACCGACGCACCGGCCCACCCGCAGCAGGAGCAGGCGTGGCGGTGGTCCTGTTCACGGTCTCCGCCCTGACCCTCTTCTGGCTCACCTGACCCGCACCCGCCCCCATCACGCGAGTCCCGCCTCCCCGCACGCAAGATGCCTGCTCAATCACGGGTGATGGCCGCCCAATCACGCGAGAAGCCCGCTCAATCACGTGAGAAGCCTGCCCAGTCCCGTGAGATGCCTGCTGAGACACGCGAGATGCCCCCGCTCTCGGCGATCTCATCTCGCAGCGCGTGCTCGGGACCAGAACTCGCGTGACTGAGCTCGGAACTCGCGAGATCGCAGGCCGACTCGCGTGATCAGGCGGCCATCACGCGTGATTGGAGAGTCATCTCGCGTGATTGGGGAGTCAACACGCGGAGCGGGCTACTTCAGGGCGGTGAGGGTGGCGCCGCGCTGCTCGAGCAGGACCGGGCCGGCCGCGGCCAGCCGGACCGCTCCCGTATAGCCGCGGCGCTCGACGCCCACCGTGCGGATCGTGGACCCGTCGTTCTCGTTCAGCACCGCCAAGCCGCCCTTGATGGGGACCACCAGCTGCTGGGCGTACGTGACTCCCGGGCCCACTGCACTGCTCAGCGTCCAGCGCGGCGAAAGGTCGTCGCGGGACAGGGCCACCACCTTCGACCCGCTGAACCAGTACATGTTCGCCGCCGTCTGGGTCGTTGCCTCGACTCCGGAGGGCGGGTCGGCAGCCAGGTCGGCCGCCGGGAGGTCCAGCGGGTACGCCGCGCGCTGGGTGCCGTCGCCGTTGAACGTCACCAGGAGCTTCTGGTCCGGGAGGACCACCGCCGTCAGGTCGCCCGACATCGCGATCACGCGGGCTCGCTTGCCCGCCAGCACCGAACTGAAGCTGACCTGTGGCTCGTCGTCCTTCTCCGGGGCCGCCTTGTACACCGTGAGACGGTCGTTCGGGTCGCCCGGGCAGCGCTCGATCACGCCGATCTTGCCCGACGCCGCCGCGACCGTGCCGTACGTGCAGCCCGTGCGGGGCTGCTTGCCCGCGTTGACCAGCGCCGGGACCTGGCCGTACTCGGCGCTCTGGACCAGGTCGTCGCGCCACGTCGTGAGGAGCGTCTTGCCCGTGGCGGTCACGTGGGAGCCGTCGTCGATCAGCTGGGTGCCCAGCTCCGCGTTGCCGTTGCGCTGCGCCGTGATCCGGCCCGTGGCCGGGTCCAGCTGCGTGACCTCGCTGCAGTTGCGGCTCTTGTGGTAGACGGCGTTCAGCCGCCCCCACACCTGGTCCAGCGTGCACAACGGCAGGTCACGCGCGTAGTGCCAGCGGATCTGCCCGGTCAGCGGGTCGCGGGTGGCGACGTCGCCGCCGTCCGCCGTGGCCACCGATTCGCCGGCCACGACCGGGATCGGGGTCGCGCCGCTGGGGGCGCTCCAGATCTCCGCCAGCGACCCGGGGACCTTGTCCGGGGCCGCGGGCAACGCCGGAGGTGGCGCCGCCTCGGTCCGGTCGGTGGCCGCGCTGTCGCTCGTCGTGCCGATGACCAGCGCGACGGCGACCACGGCCACCGCGATCAGGGCGGCGATCACCCTGTCCCGCCCGCGGTTCCAAGGCGAACGACGCGCCTTGACCCGCGGGGCGGGCGGAGTGCTCTCGGGAGCGTCTTCGAGTACGTCCTCGGACCCGTAGGCAGGCGTCTCTTCAGTCGCCTTCTCGACGTCGCTCACGTACCCGAACCCCCGATGGAGAAGCCTCAGTCTGCCGAAGCAGGTGTATCAGAAGTCGCGGCCGGACGGCGACGCCGGCGGCGGCGAGCCGGACGCTCGGCGTTCTCGCCGGCCTCCTTTTCGACGGCCGGGCCGGTCGCCTCCGGGGCGTTGCCGCTGCGGGTGCGGCGGCGGCCCCGGGTGCGGCCCTCCGACGCGGGTGCCTCGGCGTCCGGTGAAGCGGACGCGGCGGCGTTGTCCGCGGCCTCGACCGCTTCGGCCGCCCGCGAGCCACCGCGGGTCCGCTTGCGCGGGGTCCGGGAGCGCTTGCGCGGCGCGTCCTCTTCCGGCGCGGCGGCGGCCTCGCCGGTCCGGCCACGGCCTCGGCCGCGCTTCTTGCCGCCCAGGTCCTCTTCCTCCTCGGCGGCCAGGCCCGCGCGGGTGCGGTTGGCCAGCGGCAGCCGGCCCTTCGTGCCCTCGGGGATGCCCAGGTCCTCGAACAGGTGCGGCGACGACGAGTACGTCTCCACCGGCTCCGGCTTGTCGAGGCCGAGGGTGTCCGAGATCAGCTTCCAGCGCGGCATCTCGTCCCAGTCGACGAGGGTGACGGCGACGCCGGTCCGGCCCGCGCGGCCGGTGCGGCCGATGCGGTGGACGTAGGTCTTCTCGTCGTCCGGGCACTGGTAGTTGATGACGTGGGTGACGTCGTCGATGTCGATGCCGCGGGCCGCGACGTCGGTCGCGACCAGGACGTCGACCTTACCGGAGCGGAACGCGCGCAAGGCCTGCTCGCGGGCGCCCTGGCCCAGGTCACCGTGCACGGCGGCGGCCGCGAAGCCGCGTTCGACCAGGTCGTCGGCCACCTTCTGCGCGGTGCGCTTGGTGCGGCTGAAGATCATCGTCAGGCCGCGGTCCTCGGCCTGCAGGACGCGGGCGATGACCTCGGGCTTGTCCATCGAGTGCGCCCGGTAGACGAACTGGGTGGTGCGCTCGTGGATCGCGCTCGCGTCGTTCTCTTCGGCGCGGATGTGCGTCGGCTGGCGCAGGAACGTGCGGGCCAGCGTGATGATCGGGCCGGGCATGGTGGCCGAGAACAGCATGGTCTGCCGCTCGTCCGGCACCATCCGGAGGATGCGCTCGATGTCGGGCAGGAAGCCCAGGTCGAGCATCTCGTCGGCCTCGTCCAGGACCAGGCCGCGGACCTTGCCGAGCACCAGGTGCTGCTGCTCGGCCAGGTCGAGCAGGCGGCCCGGGGTGCCGATCACGACGTCGATGCCCTTGCGGAGGGCCTCGATCTGCGGCTCGTAGGGCCGGCCGCCGTAGATGGCCAGGGTGCGGATGCCCAGGTGCTTGCCGGCGCCCTTGAGGTCGTTGGCGACCTGGATGCACAGCTCGCGGGTCGGCACCACGACCAGCACCTGCGGGGTGCCGTCGCCGGGGACCTGCACGCGGTGCAGCAGCGGGACGCCGAAGCCCAGCGTCTTGCCCATGCCGGTGCGGGCCTGGCCGATGAGGTCGTCGCCGGCCATCGCCAGCGGCAGGGTGAGTTCCTGGATCGCGAAGGTGCGCTCGATGCCGGCCTCGCCGAGGGCCTTGACGATCTCCGGCTTGACGCCGAAGGACGCGAAGGTCGGGGCTTCGGGCTCGACCTCGACGCCCGCCTGCAGCGGGTGCGAGATGTCGAGCGCGGCCGGGCCGGTCTCGCTGTGCTCCAGCGCGACGGCGGGGGTCTGTTCGGTTGTGGGAATTTCTGCGGTCAGGGTGATCGCCTCTCTCGTGACCAGCGCGCACAGCCGTGGGTCCGCTCGACACTCGACCGGGAGTAAACCCTGGTCCCTGGCGCTGATCTTCAAGCGCGGAACCGGTCCGTCCCGGGAATGCCGGAAGAGGCGTGCACGCACATTGCAGTACGTCGGCAAGCCGCGTGACCTGCCTGTTCCCGTCGCCGGTATGGCGTACGGAAGCTTGTTATCGCACGCCAGTGTACCTGGTCAGCAGTTTTTCGACAGTACCCGGCGCGCCGGAACCAGTGTGATCGGTCTCGTCCCGACACGCCCGGGTGCTTCGGCGATACCCTGCCCCCGTGACCGAGCCCCAAGAGATCTCCGAAGGCGTAGTAGACCTTCTGGGTGTGATCGCCTACCTCGAACTGTCCGCGTTCGACCGGCTGGCGGAAGACGCGCGCAGCGCCCCCACGCTGGCCGGCCGGGCCGCGCTGGCGACCATGGCGGCCGCCGAGATCGGTCACTACGGGCTGCTCGCCCAGCACCTGGCCGCCCAGGACGTCAAGATCGAGGACGCGATGGCGCCGTTCGTCGCCCAGGTCGACGCCTGGCACGCGTCGACGCCCCCGAAGTCGTGGCTGGAGTCGCTGGTCAAGGCCTACGTCGGGGACGGACTGGCCGCCGACCTCTACCGGGAGATCGCCAGCTGGCTCGACCCGGAGACCAAGGACCTGGTGCTGACCGTGCTGGCCGACACCGGCCACTCGGCCTTCGCCGAACGCGAGGTCGCGGCCGGCATCGAGGCCGACCCCAAGACCCGCGGCAAGCTCGCCCTGTGGGGCCGCCGCCTGCTCGGCGAGGCGCTGACCCAGGCCCAGTACGTCGTCGCCGAGCGCGACGGGCTGGCCGAGCTCATCATCGGCGGCTCGGGCGACCTCTCCGGAATCGCCGCGCTGTTCCGGCGGTTGCAACAAGGGCACACGAAGCGCATGCAGGCGCTCGGCCTGGGCTGAACCCGATGGAGTACCCGGAAGTGACAACGCGGTCGGGCGCGCACATGCGCCACCGGAACGAGCCGGTTCGGTTAGCCTTGGCCGGCACATCCCTTACGAATTTCCAGCGGAGGTCCCACGTGGAGGTCAAGATCGGCATCAAGGACACGCCGCGCGAGCTGGTGGTGTCCAGTGGCCAGTCTCCCGAAGAGGTGGAGAAGCTGGTCGCCGAGGCCCTGACGGCCGGTGACGGGCTCTTCCGCATCAACGACGAGAAGGGGCGCAAGTACATCGTCCCCTCCGACCGCATCGCGTACGTCGAGATCGCCCCCTCCGACGTCCGCAAGGTCGGCTTCGGCGTCGGCGACTGACCCACCAGCCCGCAAGAGCCACCTCGGGACGTTCCCGGGGTGGCTTTCGCGTGCCCGGAGGTTTCACCGGATTGTGGTGTTCTGCTTGGAGTGTCGCTTTTCCGCCGCCTAGCTTCGGCCGGTGACCACTCTCGAACCGACCGCCGTCGCGGATCTCGTGCGGAACACCCTCGCCGCGCACAAGTCGCTGTTCCTCGCCACCGCGGGCAACACCGGGCCGTGGGTCGGCGGGATGTACTTCGCCGAACGCGGCGAGTTCACCCTGGACCTGGTGCTCGAGGACCGCGGCCGGACGCTGGCCGCGATCCGGGAGAACCCGGTGGTCTCGGTCGTCGTCTCGACCGGCTCGCCGATGCAGCCGTTCCTGCAGGCCCAGGCGTTCGCCGAGCTCGTCGGCGGTGATGAGGACGCGCGGGTGCGCGAGCTGCTCGTCGCCAAGGTCCCGGAGGCCGCGGCGTTCCTGGGGGCACCGGTCACGGCGGTCCGGCTGAACGTGCCGAAGTGGCGGGCCACGGACATCGCGAACGGCGTGCTGCCGGGTGTGGAGCTGCCGGGCCCGCGCCTGCCCTGAGTCACCCGGTTCGGCCGCTGTGCGGTCGGTGCGGCTTGGCCGGGACGGCTTCCGACGCGGTCGCGTCGCTCGCCAAGTCGGACCGGGTGCTCGGGAAAACTCGCCCCGGTCCGACTTGCGGAGCTGGGCGTCCGGCGGCCTTCACCTATTGCGAGCTGCGGTAACCGGACCCGAGGCTTGGGCTGAAACCACGGACATCGCGAACGGGGTGCTGCCGGGCGTGGAGCTGCCTGGCCCGCGCCTGCCTTGAGTCACCCGGTTCGGCCGCTGTGCGGTCGGTGCGGCTTGGCCGGGACGGCTTCCGACGCGGTCGCGTCGCTCGCCAAGCAGGCCCGGGTGCTCGGGAAAACTCGGCCCCGGTCCGACTTGCGGAGCTGGGGCGTCCGGCGGCCTTCGCCTATTGCGAGCTGCGGTAACCGGACCCGAGGCTCGGGCTGAAACCACGGACATCGCGTACGGCGTGGAGCTGCCGGGACCCGCCTGCCCTGAACCAGCCGCGCGTAGCGGTCCCGCGCGGGGACCACTACGCGTTCAGTTCCTCCAGCGTCGTCGGGACGTGGAACGGCGGCGTGCTCGTGCCCATGATCCGGTACCGGCCCCACGGGTCCGGATCGGAAAGCTCACCCGCGGCCGAATGGGAGCCCGTCTGGAGGGACACGGCCTTCTTCTTGCCGCCCGCCAACCGGGTCAGCTCCTCGTTCACCGCTACCCGGCCGTACCAGCGGTAATAGCCGTCGATCGGCTGGAAGTAGCCGCGCAGCTCGACCGTCACCGGCAGCGAAACGCCGTCGACCACCAGGGTGGCCGGACCGCGGTAACCGTCTTCGTCGTGCTCGCTCATGATGTTTCCTCCAACGACTCCGGGGCGCGGCCCAGCTGGACCACCTTGTTGGCTTCCAGGGGCAGGTTCGGGTCGATGACCACGCCGTTCTGGCGGGTCAGCCCGTCGATGGCCGCCCAGATGATCTGGGTCAGGTACTCGACGACCGCGTCGCGGCTCATCGAACGGCGGTCCAGCCACCACTCGCCGGTGTTCTGGACCATGCCGACGATGCCGTGCGCCCACGGCTCGGCCGCGCCGGAGTCCATGTTGAACATCCGCATGTAGTCGCCGAGCAGCGCGGTCAGCGCCGTCGCGATCAGTTCCTTGTCCTCGGCCACGACGTCCGACGAGACCGGCTTCTCCGGCCGTCCGTGCGCCAGCAGCCGGTAGAGGTTCGGGTGCTCCTCGATCACGGTGAAGAACGCGTCGAGCGCCATCCGGATCCGCGGGACCGGGGCCAGTTCGGCGTTGATCGCCGGGATCAGCCGCTCGAAGAGGATTTCCGTGCCGCGCTGGCCGAGGGCCACGTACAGGTCGGCCTTGTCGTCGAAGTGCCGGTACAGCACCGGCTTGGTGACGCCGGCTTCCGCGGCGACGTCCTCCATGCCGAGGTCCGGGCCGTGCGTGTCGAGCGCCCGCAGGGCCGCCTCGACGAACTCCTTGCGCCGGGCGATCCGGTGTTTGCGCCAGCGGTCGCGCCGGGCGTCGCCGGTCGCCTCCTCGCCGCGGGAGGACCTGCTGGACGGCTTGCCGGAGCGCTTGACACGTTCGATCACGAGGGTCATGCTACGCACAGGTAACTGTTACCTCAAGTTACATGTCCCGGAAGGGGTGTCGGCGATGACGCGGACGCTGAAGGAACCGGATCGCGAGAAGACCGCGGACCGCCTGCTGAAGTCGTCGGCCAACAAGTTCTACGACCCCGACGTCGACATCGACTGGGCCGCGCCGCTGGTCGAGGGCAAGCGGTTCATCCTCGACGAGCGGTCCTCGCTCTACGGGACCGAACTCTGGGAAAAACTGACCCCCGAGCAGCGCATCGAGCTGGGCAAGCACGAGGTCGCGAGCGTCGCCACCACCGGCCTGTGGTTCGAGATCCTCCTGATGCAGATGCTGCTCAAGGAGGTCTACGAGCAGGACCCGACGTCCGCGCACGCCCAGTTCGCGCTCACCGAAATCGCCGACGAATGCCGGCACTCGACGATGTTCGCGCGGATGGCGTCGCGGATCGGCTGCCCCGCCTACGGCCCGGTGCCGTGGCTGCGGCGCCTCGCGAAGCTCATGCCGACGATCTCCTACGGCCCGGCGCGCTACGGCGCGATCCTCGTCGCGGAGGAAGTGCTGGACCGGCTGCAGCGCGAGCAGATGAACGACGAAGGCGTCCAGCCGCTGGTCCGGATGGTCAACCGGATCCACGTCCTGGAAGAGGCCCGGCACGTCACCTTCGCCCGCGAAGAGGTCACGCGCGGCATGGCGAAGCTGTCGAAGGCCGAGATCGGCTACCAGCAGTTCATCATCGCGGTCATCTCGTACTTCGTGACGCGGGCGTTCATCAACCCGGACGTCTACAAGGCGGTCGGCATCCGGCCGCGCGACGGCGTCGAAGCGGCGCTGAACAACCCGCACTGGCAGGGGACGATCGCGTGGGCGGGGGAGAAGATCATGCCGTTCCTGGAGGAGTCCGGCCTGGTCGGGCTGCCCGGGAAGTACTTCTGGCGCAAGTCGTTCCTGCTCCCGGCGGGCCGATGACGACCGCGTCGCGGCTGCGGAACCCGTCGGTCGAGCACCGGTTCGTCGCCAGCGACGGCGCCGCGCTGCACGTCGAGCAGTCCGGGCCGGCCGATTCCGCGGTGACGCTGATGCTCGTCCACGGCTGGACGCAGGACCACCGGACGTGGGACTTCGTGCTCCCGCACCTCGACCCCGGCCTGCGCGTGCTGCGTTACGACCTGCGTGGTCACGGCGGCTCGGCGCCGGCCCGGCGCGGCGGCGCCACGATCGCCCGGCTCGCCGACGACCTCGCCGAGCTGATCGCCGAGCGCGTCCCGGCGGGGCCGCTGGTGCTGGCCGGGCATTCGATGGGCGGCATGACGCTGATGGTGCTCGCCGAGCGGCACCCGGAACTGGTCGCCGACCGGCTGGCGGGCGCGGCGTTCGTCGCGACGTCGTCGGGGGACATGGACCAGCTGACGCTGGGGTTCCCGGGGCTGGTCGGCCGGAGCGTGACGCGGTTCGAGCCGAGGGTCGCCCGGCTGCTGGCCCGGTTGCGGTCGGACACGCTGCGGCTGCGGCCGGGCCTGGTCCGCTCGGGTGCCCGGCGGCTGGTGTTCGGCGACCGGCCGGGGCGCGCGCAGGTGGACAGCGTCGTCGAGCAGCTGCTGTGCGCGCACCCGGCGAGCGCGGGGATGTTCCTGGACGCGATCGCGGCCCACCGCGGCGTCGGCGGGCTGGGCGCGTTGTGCGACGTGCCGTCGGTGGTGCTGGCGGGGGAGAAGGACCGGCTGTGCCCGCTGCCGCACGCGAAGGTGATCGCGGACGAGCTGCCGCACGCGGAGTTCGTCCGGTTCCCGGGCGCCGGGCACATGCTGCCGCAGGAACGTCCCTACGAGGTGGCCCGCCGCATCTCGGCCTTGGTCCGGATCGCCGCCCGCTGACCAGCGCCCCAATGTGGCCTTGGTTGCGTTGAACGCACCCAATGTGGCCTTCGGTGCGTTCAACGCACCGAAGGCCACATTGGGGCGGTTGGGGTCAGCCGTCCTTGAGGGGGAAGCCGCCGCCGATGCCGCGCCAGGCCAGGTTGGCCGTCAGGGCAACCGCTTCCTCGCGGCTCATCGACTGGTGGTGGGCCAGCCAGAACCGCGCGCTGACCTGGCTCATCCCGACCAGCCCGACCGCCAGCAGCCGCGCCTTGTCCTCGTCGAGGCCGGCGTCCGCGGTGATCGTCTCCGTGATCGCGTCCACGCTCGCCGTCGTCGCCCGGTCGACCGCTTCCTGGACCGCCGGCTCGCCACGCAGGTCGGACTCGAACACCATCCGGAACGCGCCCGCGTCGTTGCTGACGAAGTCGAAGAACGCGCCGACCGTCGCCGGGACGCGCTGCTTGTTCTCCGTCGTCGAGTCCAGGGCGTTCTGGACGCGCTTGACCAGCTCGTCGACGTGGCTCTCCAGCAGCGCGATGTACAGGTCCAGCTTGCCGGGGAAGTGCTGGTACAGCACCGGCTTCGAGACGCCCGCGACCTCGGCGATCTCGTCCATCGCGGCGGCGTGGTAGCCGTTCTCGGCGAAGACCCGCTGCGCCGCGGCGAGGAGCTGAGCCCGGCGCTCGGTCCGGGGCAGCCGCACCCCACGTTGCTGCAGGCGCGTCATCTCCGTCATGCTCATCCTCCCGTCATCGCTTCTTCGACGGGCGGGGTCGCCACCGCGTGAAGTCGCCCTGAAGATTACTCGCCGGTACGTGTGCCGCGCCAAGGGTCGGGCATTCTGGATCCGTGAACACCCCCGTGCGAGCCCGGCCGCCACTGACCCACGTGCCGCTGTCGAACCGGGCCCTGCCGTCGCTCGACCCGGTCCCGCCGCCGTGGCCGACGGCGTTCGAAGAGGTCGGCACCGCCCGGCTGCACGTCCGCCGCACGCCCGGCCCCGACGGCGTGCCCGCCGTCTACGTCCACGGCCTCGGCGGCTCGTCGACGAACTGGACCGACCTGGCCGCGCTGCTCGCGCCGGTCGCCGGCGGCACGGCACCCGACCTGCCCGGATTCGGCTACTCCGAGCCCGAAGAGGGCTTCGACTTCACGCTCCAGGCGCACGCTGACGTCGTTGTGAAGCACATCGAAACCGGTTTTTCGGGGGTCCGGGTGGCGGAGCCCCCGGCCCGGGGCGAAGCCCCGGATGTCACAGCCGTCGGCGGCCCGGTGCACCTGTTCGGCAACTCGATGGGCGGCGCGATCGCCCTGCTCGTCGCCGCCCAGAAGCCGGAGCTGGTGAAGACGCTGACGCTCATTTCGCCGGCCGTGCCGGACCTGCGCCTCGACCCGCGGCGGCTGTCGGACCCGCGGATGGCGCTCGCCTACCTGCCGCTGGTCGGCGCGCGCGTGCGGGCCCAGCTGGCCGCGCTCGGGCCGCGGGAACGCGCCGCGCAGGTCATCAAGCTGTGCTTCGCCGATCCGTCGCGGTTCCCGGAGAGCCGGCTCGACGAGCTGACCGAGGAGCACGGCGCCCGCGCCGGGTTCGCCTGGGCCGCGCCCGCGATGGCGCGCAGCACGTTCGCCATCTTCCGGGCCTGGTCGACGCTCGGGAAGGCGTCGCTGTGGTCGGTCGCGCCGCGGGTCAAGGCGCCGACCCTGGTCGTCTGGGGCAGGGAGGACCGCGTCATCTCCGTCAAACGCGCCGTGCGGACCGCGCGGGCGATCCCGCGAGCCCGGCTGCTCGTGCTGCCGCGCACCGGGCACGTGGCTCAGATGGAGCGTCCGGTCGTCGTCGCGAAGGCCGTGCTGGGCATGTGGGAGCACGTCGAAGCGGGCACCTGGTAGCCCGATCGGGCGGTGGCGAGTTCACTCGATGATCCGCCAGTCGGCGAGAGCGGTGCCCCGCCGCTGTGGCACCCTGGTGCGGTGGACCGGGTGAAGCACGACGCGCGAGGCGAAGATCGGCGGACGCCCCACCGCGCCTCGGCCCGCCGGACGCCGGACGCCGAGGACCACCCCCGCACCGGGCAGTACCGCCCCTCGTCGAAGGCGCCGGCCCAGCGCGTCGAAGAGGACCGCTACCGCCCCGGTGGCCGGCGGACCAGTGCCGAGCCGCTGAGCGCCTCCTGGAAGCCGCACGTCGAAACCCCGCGCGAGAAGCCGGCCGAGGCACCGCCGAAGCCGGGCATCGCCCAGCTCACGAAGACCTACGGCTGGCGCGTCTACGCGCTGCCGATCCTGGTCGTGCTGACCGTGCTCGTCGTGGTCAACACCGCCAACAGCCCGGCCCAGCCGATCGCCGAGCAGAGCACGGGTGCCGGGTCCGGCATCGACCCCGCGGGTGGCGACACCTCCGGCGGCGGTGCCATCGACGGCAACGGCGAGCAGCCCATCCCGGAGAACCCGGCCACCCCCGTCGACCTCAAGGTGCCGACCGCGGACCTGCCGAACGGCATCCCCTTCACCCAGGCCGGCGCCGGCAAGTGGCACGTCGTGCCGGGCAGCGGCCCGAAGATCGGCAACGGGAAGCTGTACACCTACACCATCGAGGTCGAAGACGGCGTCGACCCGGCGAGCTACGCCGGTGACGACGCCTTCGCTTCGACCGTCGAGGGCACGCTGTCGAACTCGACCCAGGGCTGGACCTGGGACGGCAAGATCGCGTTCCAGCGGGTGGACGCCAACTTCCCGAACCCCTCCTTCCGGGTGAGCCTGACCACGCCGGAGACCACCCACCGGCCGGACGCCTGCGGCTTCCAGATCAAGTTCGAGGCCTCCTGCTACCGCAAGAGCCTGGGCCGCGTGCTGATCAACCTGGCCCGCTGGGTGCGGGGCGCCAAGGCCTACGGCCCCGACATGACCGGGTACCGGCAGTACGCCATCAACCACGAGGTCGGGCACGCCCTGGGCAACCAGCACGTCGGCTGCCCCGGCACCGACCAGCCGGCGCCGGTGATGATGCAGCAGTCCTTCGGCGTCAACGACGACTACGTCGCGATGCTCAACGACATCCCCGGCGGCGACAAGGGCAAGGTCGCCAAGGACGGCAACATCTGCAAGACCAACTCCTGGCCCAACCCCACCCCGCAGTAGGGCGCTGTGCCATCCGGGGCTTCGCCACCCGGACCCCCCGAACAGCACGTCCCACCATCCGGACGTGGGAAGGCTTATTTGCCTGAGCGCGTTGTGCATAGTGGGATGGACGCGATCCGCGCGAGATGGAGGACCCATGTCAGCACTGCCGCCGCTCGTCGAGCCGGCTGCCGAGCTCACCAAGGAAGAGGTGGCCCGGTACAGCCGTCACCTGATCATCCCGGACGTCGGGGTGAACGGGCAGAAGCGGCTGAAGAACGCCAAGGTCCTGGTGATCGGGGCCGGCGGCCTCGGCAGCCCCGCGCTGCTGTACCTGGCCGCCGCCGGGGTCGGCACGCTCGGCATCGTCGACTTCGACGTCGTGGACGAGTCGAACCTGCAGCGCCAGGTCATCCACGGCCAGTCCGACGTCGGCAAGCTCAAGGCCGCGTCCGCACAGGAGTCGATCGCGGAGATCAACCCGCTGGTCAAGGTGCACCTGCACACCGACCGGCTGGACTCGTCGAACGCGCTGGAGATCTTCGAGCAGTACGACCTGATCGTCGACGGCACCGACAACTTCGCCACGCGCTACCTGGTCAACGACGCCGCGGTGCTGCTCGGCAAGCCGTACGTCTGGGGCTCGATCTTCCGGTTCGAAGGCCAGGTCAGCGTGTTCTGGGAGGACGCGCCGAACGGCAAGGGCCTCAACTACCGCGACCTCTACCCGGAGCCGCCGCCCCCGGGCATGGTCCCGTCCTGCGCCGAGGGTGGCGTGCTGGGCGTGCTGTGCGCGTCCATCGGCTCGATCATGGTGACCGAGGCGATCAAGCTCCTCACCGGCATCGGCGAGCCGCTGCTCGGCCGCCTGATCAGCTACGACGCGCTGGACATGAAGTACCGCGAGGTGAAGATCCGCAAGGACCCGGACACGCCGAAGATCACCGAGCTGATCGACTACGAGGCGTTCTGCGGGGTCGTTTCCGACGAGGCGGCGCAGGCGGCGTCGGGGAGCACGATCACCCCGGCCGAGCTCAAGGCCAAGTTCGACAGCGGCGAGAACTTCGCGCTGATCGACGTCCGCGAGCCGCACGAGTACGAGATCGTCAACATCAAGGGCGCGACGCTGATCCCGAAGGACCGGATCCTCTCGGGCGAGGCGCTGGCCGAGCTGCCGCAGGACAAGCCGATCGTCCTGCACTGCAAGTCGGGTGCCCGGTCCGCCGAGGCCCTCGCCGCCCTGCACGCGGCCGGCTTCAAGGACGCGACGCACCTCGGCGGCGGTGTGCTCGCCTGGGCCAAGCAGATCGACCCGAGCCTGCCGACCTACTGACAGTGGTGCCCGTGAAGGCCGTCTCCGGCTCCGGAGGCGGCCTTCGCGGCATTTCGGGCGCTCGGCAAAACCGTGTGTGACCAGCGCGTCTTCTCGATCGAGGAACACCCGCCCGGGTAACGTCACGGCCGTGCGGTCAACCCTCGAACGTCCTCCGGCGCACGTTTGCGCGGCCTTCGGCGGCCCCGCCGACGGCGGCGAACGCCTGCCGGATTCGACGGCGTGGCGCTGCGGCGACCTCGTGCTCAAGCCGGCCATCGACAAGGTCAGGACGCTGTGGACCGCCCACGCGCTCGACTACGTCCGCGAGCCGGGGCTGCGGGTCGGAAAGCCGGTCCGGTCCACCGACGGCCGCTGGATCGTCGGCGGCTGGACGGCGTCGCGGTTCATCCCCGGCACGCCGGAGCACCGCGGCGACGCGTCGGTGCTGGCGGCGGTGAAGCTGCACCGGGCCACGGCCGGCCTGCCGCGGCCGGACTTCCTCGACGCGCGCACCGACGTCGACGCGGTCGCCGACCGCATCGCCTGGGAGGAACTCGAGGTCCCTCTGGACGAAACCAAGGGCGGCCGCTGGTTCGAGGTCCTCGCCGGCGCCCGCCGCCGCATCATCCTCCCGCACCAGGTGGCCCACGGCGAGCTGCTGGCCGGCCTGCTGTTCGACGGCGACGACGTCCCGGGTGTCGTCGACTTCGTGCCGTACTACCGCCCGGGCGAGTACGGCGCGGCGATCGTCGCGGTCGACGCCCTCGCCTGGGGCGGGGCGGGCCGTGACCTCCTGGAACGCTGGGCGCACCTGCCGGAGTGGCCGCAGCTGCTGTTGCGCGCGGTGCTGTTCCGGCTGGCGTCGAACGCGCTGAACCCGAGGTCGACGCAGGCCTCGCTGGACGGCCTGCGGGCCGCGGCGCGGGAGGTGTCGGGAATCTTGTGATTCTGGGACGATGGCGGCATGACCACTTATCGAAAGGGCCATGCCGCGTAGGCGCCCCGGAAGCCTGCGCCGCGCCCGGCGACTCGATGTCGCGGGACCGCCGCCGGACAAGATCCCTTACGTCTCCCGCCGCGCCATGCGGCAGCTCGCCTTCGCCGAAGTCGCCGCCGGCTACTCGCCCGGTTGCGTCGCCGACCTGCTCCAGGACTGGGAGGAAGGCACCCGGCCGCCGTTCCGGCTGATCCTGCCGGTGTCCCCGCACCCCCTGGTCGATCCGGTCGGCACCCGCTGGATGCTCGCCAGGGTGCTGGAGAAGCTGCCGCGCCGGGAACGGGCGCTGATCGGCGTCGCGCTGTCCCGGATCGACCGGCGGTTCGCGGCGCAGACGGTGCCCGACCCGCTCAACGACGGGCAGTGGTGGTTCGAGCGGCGGTTCTTCGAGCAGGACGGCGTGGGTCGCCTGTGACCCACGTCGCAAGACCTCGGGCGTCACGTCGGGAAAGGTGCCGCTGACCTCCGGACTCCCGGTCCGTGGACGTCGATCTCACCGGCCGGGCGCCGCGTGTACCGCCGCAATGTCAACTGCCTGAAACATTCGGTCGAATCCGGTTAACAAGGCCTCCTTAGCGTCAGGGCAAGCCCGAACCGCCGAGGAGGTGCCCGAATGCCGCAGGTCGACACCCACTGCCCGTACTGCGCGCTGCAGTGCGGGATGAGCCTCGAGGGTACCCGCGTGACGCCGCGGGACTTCCCGGTCAACGCCGGCGGCCTGTGCCAGAAGGGCTGGACCTCGGGGAGCCTCCTCACGAGCCCGAAGCGGCTGACCACGCCGATGCTGCGCGTGAACGGCGCGCTCGAGCCGGTCAGCTGGGACTTCGCCCTCGACCACGTCGCCCGGAAGCTCGAAGCGATCCAGGCCGAACACGGCCCGGACGGGGTCGCGATCTTCGGCGGCGGCGGGCTGACCAACGAAAAGGCTTACCTGCTGGGCAAGTTCGCCCGCGTCGCGCTCGGCACCTCGCAGATCGACTACAACGGCCGGTTCTGCATGTCCTCGGCCGCCGCGGCCGGGATCAAGGCCTTCGGGGCCGATCGCGGGATGCCGTTCCCCGTCACGGATCTGAAGAACGCCGACGTCGTGCTGCTCGCCGGCGCGAACCCGGCCGAGACGATGCCGCCGTTCACCCAGCACCTGCGCGGCACCGACCTGATCGTCGTCGACCCGCGGCGCACCCCGACCGCGGAGCTGGCGAGCCTGCACCTCGCGCCCGCCCCCGGCACGGATCTCGCACTGGCCCTGGGCATCCTGCACGCCGTCGTCGAAGGCGGCCACCTCGATCAGTCCTATGTGGACGACCGGACGAGCGGGTTCGCCGAGATGTGGCGGATCGCCGCGAGCTGGTGGCCGGAGCGCGCCGAGCGCGTCACCGGCGTCTCGGCCGCCGACATGCGCCTCGCCGCGGAGAAACTCGCCGCCGCCCGCAACGCCTACATCCTCACCGCCCGCGGCACCGAGCAGCACGCCACCGGAACCGCGACCGTCGGCGCCTGGATCAACCTCGCGCTGAGCCTCGGCCTGCCCGGCCGCGCGGGCTCCGGTTACGGCTGCCTCACCGGGCAGGGCAACGGCCAGGGCGGCCGCGAGCACGGCCAGAAGGCCGACCAGCTGCCCGGCTACCGCAAGCTCGACGACCCGGCCGCGCGCGAGTACGTCGCCGGCGTGTGGGGCGTCGACGCGAACAGCCTGCCCGGCCCCGGCCGCTCGGCCACCGAACTGCTCGAAGCGCTCGGCCAGGAGAACGGCCCGAAGGCGCTGATGGTGTTCGGCAGCAACGTGATCGTCTCGGCGCCGCGCTCGCAGCGCGTCCAAGAGCGACTGTCCGAACTGGACTTACTGGTCGTCGCCGACTTCGTGCTGTCGGAGACCGCGGCGCTCGCCGACGTCGTCCTGCCGGTGACCCAGTGGGCCGAAGAGGACGGCACGCTCACCAACCTCGAAGGCCGCGTCCTGCTGCGGCGCAAGGCGTTGACGCCGCCGCCGGGGGTCCGCTCCGACCTGGACGTCCTCCACGGACTGGCGCAGCGGCTGGGACAGCCGGAAAACCGGTTCCCGGTCGACGCCGAGACGGTGTTCGAGGAGCTGCGGATCGCGTCGAAGGGCGGCATCGCCGACTACTCCGGCGTCAGCTACGACCGGCTGCGCGCGGGGGAGGCGCTGCACTGGCCGGTCCCGGAGAACGACCACCCCGGCACGCCGCGGATGTTCCTCGACGCCTTCGCCCACCCGGACGGCCGCGCGCGGTTCGTGCCGGTCGAGCACACCGGCCCGGCCGAGCTGCCCGACGAGGAGTTCCCGTTGCAGGCCACCACCGGCCGCGTGCTGCAGCACTACCAGTCGGGCGCGCAGACGCGGCTGATCGGCGAGCTGAACGACGTCGTGCCGGAGGCGTTCGTCGAGGTCCACCCGGACACCGCCAAGCGCGCCGGTCTCGAAGAAGGCGACCGCGCGGTGGTTCGCTCCCGGCGCGGCGAGACGGTGGCGCGCGTCCGGTTCACGCAGTCGCTGAAGCCCGACCTGATCTTCCTGCCGTTCCACTTCCCCGGTGAGCAGCGCGCCAACCTGTTCACCAACCCGGCGCTCGACCCGGTCTCCCGGATGCCGGAGTTCAAGGTGTGTGCCGTTTCCCTGTCTACTGTGGATGGTGCCGCGTGAGCCCTCGTGAAGTCGTCATCGTCGGCTACGGCATGGCCGGTGCCCGGTTGGCCGACGAGATCCGCCGTCGCGACCCGATCGCCGAGCGGGTCCGGCTGACCGTGCTCGGCGCCGAAAAGCACGCGGCCTACAACCGGGTGCTGCTGTCCGCCGTCGTCGCGGGCGGGATGAGCGCCGAAAGCGTCCGCCTGCACGACGACGAGTGGGCGCAGCGGCACAACATCGACCTGCGGCTCGGGGTCGACGTCGCCCGCATCGACCGCGAGAAGCGCTGCGTCGAACTCGACGACGGGGCATGCGTGGACTACGACGCGCTCGTCCTCGCCACCGGCGCGAACCCGTGGATCCCGCCGGTCGAAGGCCTCGAAGCCGGGCCCGGCGTGGTCGCCTTCCGCAGCCTCGACGACTGCGCCAAGATCCTCGACGCGGCTCGCTTCGGCGCGCCGGTCGCCGTGCTCGGCGGTGGCCTGCTCGGCCTCGAAGCCGCCCGGGGCCTGGCCGGGCGCGGCAACCAGGTGACCGTCGTGCACCCGCTGGGGCACGTCATGGAACGCCAGCTCGACCCGGCCGCCGGGCACGTGCTGGCCCGGCAGCTCACCGACATGGGCGTGACGTTCAAGTTCGGCGCCACCGCCGCCCGCTACCTGCCCGGCGACGGGCTCAAGCTCGACGACGGCAGCCTCGTCCCAGCCGACTTGGTCGTGGTGGCCGCCGGCGTCCGCGCCGAAACGAGCCTGGCCATCGAAGCCGGCCTCGACGTGGACATGGGGATCCTCGTCGACGACACCCTGCGCACCAGCGACGGCCGCATCCACGCCCTCGGCGACTGCGCCCGCCACCCCGGCGCCCCGGCCGGGCTGATCCAGCCCGCGTGGGAGCAGGCGTCGGTGCTGGCCGACGTCCTGACCGGCACGAACGCGGCCGCCCGCTACCGCGGCACGACGGCCGTGACCCGGCTCAAGGCCCGCGGCATCGACCTGGCCGCGCTGGGCGAAACCCAGCTCGAAGCGTCCGACGGCGGCGCCGAGGTGCTGACCTTCAACGACCCCACCGGCGGCCGGTACGGCAAGCTCGTCGTCCGCGAAAACCGTGTCACCGGGGCGATCCTGCTCGGCCTGCCCGACGCGGCCGCGACCATCACCCAGTTCCACGACCGCGGGACGCTGCTGCCCGAGGACCGGCTCGGCGTCCTGCTGGGCCGCGCGCTGCCCACCGGCGCGACCCCGGCGGCCAGCCCGGCCGACCTCCCGGCCGCGGCGGTGATTTGCCGCTGCAACAACGTCACCAAGGGCCGGCTCATCGAGGCCTGGAAGGCCGGGGCCACCGACACTCCCGCACTGGCGCGGGCCACGCGAGCCACCACGGGATGCGGCGGGTGCTCCGACACCGTCGGCGGCATCGCGAACTGGCTCGCCGCGCAGTGACCGATCCCCACTGACCACCACGAACCGCCGCACGAAGGAGAACACCGTGGCCCACCAAGGAAAGCACTGGATCGAGCACTGGGAACCCGAGAACGAGGAGTTCTGGGAGTCGACCGGCAAGAAGATCGCCCGCCGCAACCTGTGGTTCTCGGTCTTCGCCGAGCACATCGGCTTCTCGATCTGGACACTGTGGTCGGTCATCGTCCTGTTCATGGGCAAGGACTACGGCTTCTCCCCGGCCGACAAGTTCCTCCTGGTCTCGACGCCGACGCTGATCGGCGGCCTGATGCGGCTGCCCTACACCTTCGCCGTGGCGAAGTTCGGCGGCCGCAACTGGACGGTCGTGTCCGCCGCGCTGCTGCTGATCCCGACCATCCTGGCCGCGGTCGTGCTGCACCCCGGCACTTCGCTCGGCACGTTCCTGCTGGTCGCGGCCCTCGGCGGGGTCGGCGGCGGCAACTTCGCGTCGTCGATGACGAACATCAACACGTTCTACCCGGAGAAGCACAAGGGCTGGGCGCTCGGCCTCAACGCCGGCGGCGGCAACCTCGGCGTCGCGGCGATCCAGCTGGTCGGCCTGCTGGTGATCGGCACGGTGGGCGCGACCGCGCCGCGGATCGTGCTCTTCGTCTACATCCCGCTCATCGTCGTCGCCGCGGTGTGCGCGTACCTCTACATGGACAACCTCGCCACCGTGAAGGGCGACACGAAGGCGATGCGCGAGGTCGTCAAGGACCCGCACACCTGGGTCATGTCGTTCCTCTACGTCGGCACGTTCGGCTCGTTCATCGGCTACAGCTTCGCCTTCGGCCTGGTGCTGCAGAACCAGTTCGGCCGGACCCCGCTGCAGGCGGCCGCGGTGACCTTCCTCGGCCCGCTGCTCGGTTCGCTTTCGCGGCCGACGGGCGGCTGGCTGGCCGACCGGATCGGCGGCGGCAAGATCACCTTCTTCACGTTCATCGGGATGGCGTTGTCCACGGTCGTGCTGATCCTCGCGTCGACGTCGAAGTCCCTGACGCTGTTCACGATCGCCTTCATCGTGCTGTTCGTGCTCACCGGCGTCGGCAACGGCTCGACGTACAAGATGATCCCGGCGATCTTCCGCGCCAAGGCGAAGGTGGCGATCGCGAACGGCGCCGAAGAGGCGGCCGAGCTGCTCAAGGCACGCCGGCTGTCCGGCGCGCTGATCGGCCTGGCCGGCGCGATCGGCGCGGAGGGTGGCCTGTTCATCAACCTCGCGTTCCGGCAGTCGTTCGCCGACACGAAGAGCGGGGTGCCCGCCTTCATCGGATTCCTGATCTTCTACGGGCTCTGCTTCGCCGTCACCTGGGCGGTTTACCTGCGCAAGCCCGCCGAACAGCCCACGAGTGAGCGCGGTCTGGCGCTCGCGGGAGCGGAGGTCTGAGATGCCCACCTTGGTCGTCGCCGGACACGGCATGGTCGCCCACCGGCTCGTGGAGGCGGTGCGTGCGGAAGACCCCTCCGGTACCTGGCACATCGTCGTCCTGTCCGAGGAGCCGCGCCCGGCGTACGACCGGGTGGCGCTCACCTCCTACGTGGACAGCTGGGACCCGGCCGCGCTGGCCCTGCCCGGCTCGGACTACGCGGGCGACGCGCACGTCGACCTGCGGCTCGGTGAGCTGGCGGTTTCGGTCGACCGGGACGCTCGCACGGTCACCACGGCGTCCGGCGAGGTCGTCTCGTACGACGCGCTGGTGCTGGCCACCGGCTCGCGGCCGTTCGTGCCGCCGGTGCCCGGGCACGACCTGGACGGCTGCTTCGTCTACCGGACCATCGAAGACCTCGACGCGATCCGCGCGGCCGCCGTCGACAAGCCGGGCCGCGGCCGGCGCTCGGCCGTCGTCATCGGCGGTGGCCTGCTCGGCCTGGAGGCCGCGAAGGCGTTGCGGGACATGGGCTTGTCCCCGCACGTCGTCGAGATGGCGCCGCGGCTGATGCCGCTGCAGGTCGACGAGGGCGGCGGCTCGATGCTCCGCCGGATGATCACGGCGCTGGACGTCACCGTCCACACGGGAACGTCCACCGACGCCATCGAGGCCGACGGCTCGCGGCTGCTGGCCAAGCTGGGCAACGGCACCGAGCTCGACGTCGACCTCGTCGTGTTCTCCGCCGGCGTCCGGCCGCGCGACGACCTCGCCCGGCAGTCCGGGCTGGACCTGGGCCCGCGCGGCGGTGTCCTCACGGACGCGTCCTGCCGGACCAGCGACCCGGCGATCTACGCGATCGGCGAGTGCGCGGCGGTCGAGGGCAAGGTGTACGGCATCGTGGCGCCCGGCTACGCGATGGCGGAGATCGTCGCCGCGCAGCTCACCGGCGGGGGCGGGACGTTCCCGGAGCCGGACACGTCCACGAAGCTGAAGCTGATGGGCGTCGACGTCGCTTCCTTCGGTGACGCGCACGCCAAGACCGAAGGCGCTCTGGAAGTCGCCGTCAACGACGCGGTCGCCGGGACGTACAAGAAGCTCGTGGTCACCGACGACGGCAAGACGCTGCTCGGCGGCGTGCTCGTCGGCGACGCCACCGAGTACAACACCCTGCGGGCGCTGGTCGGCCGTCCGCTGCCGGCCGAGCCGGGCGCGATCCTCGCCCCGGCGGGCGGCGGCGCCGCGGTCGGCGTCGACGCGCTGCCCGACGCGGCGCAGATCTGCTCGTGCAACGCGGTGTCCAAGGGCACGATCACCCAGGCCATCCACGAGGACGGCTGCGACACCGTCGGCAAGCTGAAGGCGTGCACCCGCGCGGGCACCGCCTGCGGCTCGTGCGTCCCGCTGCTGGGCAGGCTGCTCAGCGCGGCCGGCGTCGAGCAGTCGAAGGCCGTCTGCGAGCACTTCCCGCAGTCGCGCGCGGAGCTGTTCGAGATCGTGCAGGCCACCCGGATCACGACGTTCAGCGAGCTGATCGGCCGCTACGGCTCGGGCAGCGGCTGCGCGATCTGCAAGCCCGCGGTGGCGTCCATCCTGGCCACCCTCGGCAACGGGCACGTGCTCGGCGGCGAGCAGATGACCCTGCAGGACACCAACGACCGGTACCTGGCGAACCTGCAGCGCAACGGCACGTACTCGGTGGTGCCGCGGATCCCCGGCGGCGAGATCACCCCGGACAAGCTGATCGTGATCGGCGAGGTGGCGCGCGACTTCGGCCTGTACACCAAGATCACCGGCGGCCAGCGGATCGACCTGTTCGGGGCGACGGTGGACCAGCTGCCGCTCATCTGGCGGCGGCTCGTGGACGCCGGGTTCGAGTCCGGGCACGCCTACGGCAAGGCGCTGCGCACGGTGAAGTCGTGCGTCGGGTCGACGTGGTGCCGCTACGGTGTCCAGGACAGCGTCGGGCTGGCGATCGAGCTGGAGCTGCGTTACCGCGGCCTGCGGTCGCCGCACAAGCTCAAGTCCGCGGTCTCGGGCTGCGCCCGGGAGTGCGCCGAGGCGCGGAGCAAGGACTTCGGCATCATCGCCACGGAGAACGGCTGGAACCTCTACGTCGGCGGCAACGGCGGCACCACCCCGCGCCACGCCGACCTGCTCGTGTCCGATGTGGACACCGAGACGCTGATCCGGACCATCGACCGGTTCCTGATGTTCTACGTGCGCACCGCCGACCGGCTGCAGCGGACCGCGCCCTGGATCGAGGAGCTGGACGGCGGCCTCGACCACCTGCGCGCGGTGATCGTCGACGACTCCCTCGGCATCTGCGAGGACCTCGACGCGGCGATGGCCAAGCACGTCGACAACTACGCCGACGAGTGGAAGGGCGTCCTGGAGGACCCGGAGAAGCTGGCCCGGTTCACCTCGTTCGTCAACGCTCCGGGCGCGCCCGACCCGGCGATCTCGTTCCGCGAGGAGCGGCAGCAGAAAGTGCCCGTGATGCTGGGAGTTCCGGAGGTGCGGCGATGACCACGTCGATCGAACGAACCTGGACGGCGGTGTGCGCGGCGGACGTCGTGTCGGAGTATTCGGGGGTCGCCGCGCTGCTGGACGGCGTGCAGGTGGCGATCTTCCGGCTGCCGGGCGACCGGTGGTACGCACTGTCCAACTGGGACCCGTGCAGTGGCGCGGCGGTGCTCTCGCGCGGCATCGTCGGCGACGCGGGCGGTGTTCCGGTGGTGGCTTCGCCGGTCTACAAGGAACGGTTCGCCCTCGACAGTGGACAGTGCCTGGACGCTTCGGACGTTTCGGTGCCGGTATACGAGGTGCGGGTGCGAGAGGGCGTGGTCGAAGTGGAGAGTCCATGACCGATGTGCTCCCACTGGCCGGTTTCGTGATCGGCATCACCGCGGCGCGCCGGGCTGACGAGCTCGGCGCGCTGCTGGTGCGCAAGGGGGCCAGCGTCCGGTACGGCCCGGCGATCCGGATCGTGCCGCTGACGGACGACACCGAGCTGCACGCGGCGACGTCGCGGCTGCTGGAAGCGCCGGTGGACGCGGTGGTGGCGACGACGGGCATCGGCTTCCGCGGCTGGCTCGAAGCGGCCGAGGGGTGGGGACTGGGGGATTCTCTGCTTTCGCGGCTTTCGACTGCGTCGCTGCTGGCGCGGGGGCCGAAGGTGACCGGCGCACTGCGGGCGGCCGGGCTTTCGGAGTCGTATTCGCCCGCCTCGGAAAGCAACGCGGAGCTGCTGCAGCACCTGCTCTCGGCGGGGGTCGACGGGCAGCGGATCGCGGTCCAGCTGCACGGCGAGCCGCTGCCGTACTTCGTGGACACGCTGCGGGCGTCCGGTGCGGAGGTCATCGAGATCCCGGTGTACCGCTGGGTCGGCCCGGTCGACCCCGGCCCGGTGGACCGGCTCCTGGACGGCGTCCTGGACGGCTCGATCCACGCACTGCCGTTCACGAGCGCGCCGGCGGCGGCGTCGCTCATCGCCCTGGCCCGGCGCACGGGCCGGCTGCCGGGCCTCGTCACGGCGTTGTCCGGCCCGGTGGTGGCGGCGTGCGTCGGCCCGATCACGGCCGGCCCGCTGGCCGCACTGGGGGTGCCGACGGTCCAGCCGCACCGCGCCCGCATCGGCGCGCTGGCCCGGACCGTGGCGGAGACGTTGGTGGCCCGCTCCCCGCGCCTCCGGGCGGGCGGCCACTCGATCGAGCTGCGCGGCCAGGCGGCCATCGTGGACGGCGAGTGGCGCGAAGTGGCCCCGGCACCGATGGCGTTGCTGCGTGCCCTGGCGGCGTCACCGGGACGGGTGGTGTCGCGGCGCGAGCTGATCTCGGCGTTGCCGGGTGGCGGCGAGGAGCACGCGGTCGAGACGGCGATCGGGCGGCTGCGGACGTCCCTGGGCGGCGGGAAGGTCGTCCAGACGGTGGTGAAGCGGGGATACCGGCTGGCTGTCGACGCCTGACGGCGTGTCAGCGGCCGTGTCAGGGCGGTGGCCTTCCGGTGTCAGCGGGCCCGGCGAAGGTGGTCTCACACACCGAGTCACCAGGGAGAATCCGATGCAGAAGTTCACCACCCCCGCCGCGATCACCACCGTTCTCGACATCCCCGCCGGCCGCGTCCGGTTCGTCGCTTCCCTTCGTGAGGACACCGTCGTTCAGGTTCTTCCCGCCGACCCGGCGAAGAGCCGCGACGTGAAGGCGGCTTCGCAGGCGTCAGTGTCGTTCGACGACGGCGTCCTGCGGATTTCGCTCGAGGCCAAGAACCAGTACTTCGGTCCGTCCGGTGCCTTCGACGTGACCGTTTCGCTGCCCGAGGGTTCGTCGGTGGAGGTCACGGCCGCCAGCGTGGAGCTGCGGGGCGTCGGCCGCCTCGGCGACGTCATGGTCTCGGGCGCCCACGGCGAGGTGGGCTTCGACGAGGCCGCGAGCCTCCGGTTGCGGGCCCACGCGGGCGACGTGTCGGTCGGCCGCCTGACCGGCCCGGCGGAGATCACCACGGGCAAGGGCGACATCCGCATCGCCGAGGCGGCGAGCGGCGAACTGGTGCTGAGCACCCAGGCGGGAGACATCACGGTCGGCGTGGCTCCCGGGGTCTCGGCGTCGCTCGACGCCGGGACGACGTACGGCCGGATCCGCAACGCGCTGAAGAACGAGGGCACAGCGGCCCTGACCATCCGGGCAACCACGTCCTACGGCGACATCGACGCCCACAGCCTGTGAGGTGGGCCGGCGCTTGGGGCGACCGGGATTGTCGGTGCCTTGCGGTAGCGTGGAAAACGGGGGGCGCCCCCGCCGGCGGTGGTCGGCCGGCGCGGGAAGCTGTGTCCCCGGCCGTCTTTGCGGTGCCGGGCCGGGGTCAGCCGGCCCAGGTGACCGCGTGCTTCTCGAAGCCCCGCGCCTGCGCCACCCGGGCCGCCTCGGCTTCCGCCTCCTCGCGTGCCGCCGGGCGCAACGGGTCGAAGGCCGTCAGCGTGAACGTCAGCTTCGCGCCGCTGCCCTTCGTGCGCCACGTTCCCGCGATGTCGCCGTCCGCGAGCAGCACCCCCGGGTTGCCCAGCATCTTCCAGACTTCCTTGCGCCGCGCCGGATCCGGGACCAGCAGCGCCTTGTCGCGAGCCTGGATGAACGGGTCCAGCGGCGGCAGCAGCCGCACCAGGTCCGGCTCCGGCGGGTTCTCCAGCGCCTCGAGGCGATCCGCCGGCAGGAAACGCGTTTTGCCGTCGATCCGAACCGAAGCCAGGTCCGCCGGCCACGTGCGGTCGACCACCGCCCGGGCCGTGCCCGCGAACTCCGCCGCTTCGCCCGGGGACGCCGGGCCGTTGAGCCGCAGGTACCGCTCGATCACCGCCGTCGCCGCGGCCGGGTCCGGGGTCTTCCGCAACCGGCCGCGGCCCTCCAGCGGCGCCAGCGTCGCCGGCGATGCCCCCGCGACCAGACGAACCCCGGCGTGCGGGGTCGCGATGCGCATCAGCTGCTCCTGGATGTGGGTCGCCTGGCAACCCCGGCACCACCGCGAGAACGTCGGCGGCAGCGCCTTCGTGACCGCCGTCGAAACCGCGCCCTTCGTCATCGGCTTCGTGACGACCTTCCGGAGCGCGGCGGCCGCCGTGAAGACCACCTCGGTCGCGGCCAGCCCGGTCGCCGCCATTTCCTTGCGCTGCCACAGCATCCGGGCCAGCGCGTCCGCGTCGTCCAGCGGCACCAGCGCGCGGATCGCCTCGGGCAGCTCCGATCGCAGGTGGTAGTGCGGCGCACCCCGCAACGTCCAGGCCAGGACCAGCCGCTCGTCGTCCTCGGGGGACACCGGGCCGTCGAGCCGGGCGGCGAGGGCGAGCAGCGCGGTGTCACGCATGCTGTCCTGCAGCCCGGCCCGGACGACGGCGAGGTCGGCGACGTCCCGCGCCGAGCGGTGCAGGCCGTGCTCGGCGATGCGGTAGGCGAGTACCTGACGGCGGTCCACGTGCGGCTCCTAGAACGCGTACTCGAAGGTGTAGCCCACCTTGTCCTCGCCGGTCGCGCCCCCGGCGGTCCCGCTGCCGGTCAGGCCGGCCAGTCCGCCGGTGGCCGAACCGGGGACGACGGTGAACGTCGAGGCGAAGCCCTTGGCGTCGAACGTGTACTCGTGGCGCACGATGAACGTCCCTTCGCGACCGTCGACTTTGCCCTCGAAGCGCTCGAAGCTCGGCGACGTCGTCCGCCCGCTGTCGTAGCCTTCGCCCGCGTAGTACAGCAGAAGGTCACAGATCGACTCACCCTCGATGACGCCTTCATACGCGAACGTGGCGTGCGCGTAGGCCACCCGCGGGCCGCCCTCGACGCCGCTGACGATCTTTTCTTCCCAGGTCTTGGTGCTGAATCCGTTCATGGGGACCACTCTGCCGGGCATACCTGTCAGCTTGTGTCAGGTATTTCTGCCAGAATTCGGGTCATGCGCGCGAGCCGCCTCCTGTCCGTCCTCCTGCTGCTGCAGAACCGCGGCCGGATGACGGCCGAGGAGCTGGCCGAAGAGCTCGAGGTTTCGGTGCGGACGGTCTACCGGGACATCGACGCGCTCTCGGCGTCCGGCGTCCCGGTGTACGCCGATCGCGGCCGCACCGGCGGCTACCGGCTGGTCGACGGCTACCGCACCCGGCTCACCGGGATGACCGAGGAAGAGGCCCAGGCGCTGTCGCTGGCCGGGCTGCCGGTGGCCGCGGCCGAGCTGGGGCTCGGCACGGTGCTGGCGGCGGCGCAGCTCAAGCTGTACGCGGCGCTGCCCGCCGAGCTGCGCGACCGCGCCGGACGCGTCGCCGAGCGGTTCTACCTGGACGTCCCCGGCTGGCACCGGGGCATCGAAAGCCTGCCGGCGCTGTCGGCGATCGCCGACGCCGTGTGGTCGTCGCACCGGATCCGGATCCGCTACGAACGGTGGGGGCAGCGGGTCGTCGAGCGGGAGCTGGAGCCGCTCGGGCTGATCCTCAAGGCGGGTAACTGGTACCTCGCGGGCCGCTGCGACGGCACCGACCGGACGTACCGCATTTCGCGGGTGCTGGAGCTGACCGACCTGGGCGAGGTGTTCGAGCGGCCGGCCGGGTTCGACCTCGCGCGGTACTGGCAGGAGTGGTCCGAGCAGTTCGAACGCCGGATGTACCCGCGCGTCGCGGTGGTGCGCCTTTCTCCTCGGGCGCAGGCTCTCGTACCGTTCTACGCAGGTTCCGTCGGCGCCCGCGCGTTGCGCGAGTGCCGCAACGAGCCCGACGCGGACGGCTGGCTCACCGTGGAGCTGCCGGTGGAGCCGGGCGAACCGGCCATCGGCGAGCTGCTGCGCTTCGGGCCGCACCTGGAGGTCCTCGAACCGGCGGACCTGCGGGCGGAGCTGGCCGAAGCGATCGAAGAGATGGGCGCGTTCTATGGGTGAGCTGAGCGGCATCGCCATCGGGGTCACGGCCGAGCGACGAGCGGACGAATTCATCGCGGCCCTCGAACGCTACGGCGCCGACGTCCGCCACGCGCCGACGATCACCATCGTGCCCCTGGACGCCGACCCCGAGCTGCGCGCGGGCACCGAAGGCGCGCTGGCGGCCCCGGTCGGGTTCACGGTGGTCACGACGGGTGCGGGCTTCCGCGGCTGGCTCGACGCGGCCCAAGGCTGGGATCTGCGCGATCGGCTCGTGGCGGCGCTGGGGGCGTCCCGGATCTACGCCCGCGGTCCGAAGGCGGTGGGCGCGGTCCGCGGTGCCGGCCTGCGCGAGTCCTTTTCGGCCGCCTCGGAGAGCAACGCGGAACTGTTCGAAGCGCTGACCGCGGCCGGGGTCGCCGGCGAGCGGGTCGCCGTCCAGCTGCACGGAACGCCGCTGCCGGAGCTCACCGATCCGCTGGTGCGGGCCGGCGCGTCCCTGGTGCAGGTGCAGCCGTACCGCTGGCATTCGCCGCCGGACGTGACCCCCGTGCACGAGCTGATCGACGCGATCGTGACGGGCGAGCTGGCCGCACTGGCCTTCACGAGTGCCCCGGCCGCGGCGAACTTCCTGACGCTGGCCAGCACGTCCGGCCGCTACGACGAGCTTTTGGCGGCGCTGCGCGGCCCGCTGGTGGTGGCGTGTGTCGGCCCGGTGACGGCGGCCCCGCTGGAGGCGGCGGGCATCGAGACGCTGCAGCCGGACCGCCAGCGCCTGGGTGCGTTGGTGAAGCTGCTGGTCACGAAGCTCGGCAAGGGGTAGTCAGGCCAGCACGGCTTCCCGGGCCACGGCTTCCTCGCTCATCCCTTGCCGCCAGTACCCCGTGAAGCAGATCAGCCGCTTGCCGACCTCGCGCTCCCTCACCAGGTGGCGCCGCACCGACTTCACCACGCCCGCCTCGCCGGACACCCACGCGTACGGCGTCCCACCCGGGAACACCGCTCCCCGCAGCGCCTCCAGCAACGCCTCTCCCAGCGGCCGCGAGCCGCGCAGGATCCAGTGGATCTCCACCGCTCCGCGCGTCTCGAACGTCTGCCGCGCCGCGCGGTCCGCCAGCTCGACGTACACCGAAGCCCGCGCGCCCGGCGGGAGCTGCTCGATGATCGCGCCGATCGCCGGCAGCGCCGTCTCGTCGCCCACCAGCAGCTGCCAGTCGCAAGTCCCAGACGGCGCGTACAGCCCGTACGGCCCGGCGAACGTCACCCGGTCGCCCGGTGCCGCCCGCGACGCCCACGCCGAGGCCGGCCCCGAATCGCCGTGCAGCACGAAGTCGACGTCGATCTCCGCCGCTTCCGGGCGGTGGGCTCGAACCGTGTACGTGCGCATCGGCGGGCGGACGTCGTCCGGCATCGCCAGGTACGTCCGGTACCAGGACATGACGTCGGAGCCGGTTTCCGGCAGCACCGGCGCCTCCTGTCCCGGCAGCGGGAAGAACACCTTGACGTACTGGTCGGGCGCCCCGGCCGGCACCTCGCGGAAACTCTCCGCGGCGAAGGTCGCCCGCACCATGTGCGGCGTGACCGGCCGGATCGCGCTCACCCGGGCACGGTGGTAGGTCAGAGCCTCCTGCGTCGTCATTAGGCGAGGCTAACCTAAGAATATGGAGTTAGAACAGCCCTTCTGGCCCCGTTTCGTCCTCTCCGTCCGGTTTCCACCGGTACTTCCGCAGGTCGACGCGCTGGCCGTCGGCCAGGACACCCTCGGCGCGCAGCCGCTCCAGCTGGTCGTGGACCAGGTGCGGCGCCGGGGTGCCGTTCGCGCGCAGGATCCGGTGCCACGGCAGGTCGTGGCCGTCCTCGGCCAGGATGGCGCCGACCATCCGCGGCGACGGCGCGCCGGCGAGGGCCGCGATGTCGCCGTACGTCGCGACCGTGCCGGCCGGCACGGACTCGATGATTTCCCGCACGCGCTCGTGCAGAACGTCGTCCATACCGACACTCTGCCGTACGGGTACGACACTTTTCGTGGCCGTCCGCCGCACCGCCGGGCGCCTTCACCGAACGAAGCCCCGCTAAGCCGTGCCGGTGCGCCACCCGGGGGACCGGGCGTGGTTCCATCGCGGGGTGAACGGGAGGCGAACGGCGCAGGCGGACGCGCGGCTGGTGCGCACGCCGATCACCGCCACACCCTCGTTCACCTGGGACGAAGGCGCCCGGCGCGTGCTCTCCGCACCCGGCGGGTTCCTCCGCGTGCTCGGCGGCCCGGGCACCGGCAAGACGGCGTTGCTGGCCTCGGCCGCCACCCGCCGCATCGCCGAGGGCGCCGACCCGGAGAGCGTGCTCGTGCTCACCACGTCCCGCAAGTCCGCCGACGCGCTGCGTGCCGACATCACGCGGCGGCTCACCGCCGATCCCGACCTGGAGCGGCCGCTGCCCCGGACCGTCCGCGAGCCGCTGGTGCGCACCGTGCACTCCTACGCGTATTCGCTGCTGCGGCTGGAGGCGATGGCCGAAGAGCTCCCGCCGCCGCGACTGCTCGCCGGGGCCGAGCAGGACGTCGTCGTCCGCGAGCTCCTGGCCGGTGACCTCGACGAAGAGGCCGGATACTGGCCCGAGCAGCTGCGGCCCGCCCTGATGGTTCCCGGCTTCGCCGAAGAGCTGCGCGACCTGCTGATGCGCGCGGCCGAGCGCGGGCTCGGCCCCGAGGACCTCGCCGAGCTGGGCCGCCGCCGCGGGCGCGAGGAGTGGATCGCCGCCGGGCAGTTCTGGGCGCAGTACGAAGAAGTCACGCAGCTGCAGGGCGCGGGCGGCAACGCACTCGGCGTGGCGAGCGCACCCGCGCTGGACGCCGCCGAGCTGGTCACCTCCGCGCTGCTCGCCCTGGAGGACGACGACGAGCTGCGCGAACGCGAGCGCACCCGCGTCCGGCACCTGTTCGTCGACGACGCCCACCACCTCGACCCGCTGCAGACCGGCCTGGTCCGGATGATCGGGCACACCGCGGCCGAGTTCGTCGTGGCCGGCGACCCCGACCAGAACGTGTTCTCCTTCCGCGGCGCCGACGCGAGCCTGTTCGCCGACGCCGACTCGGACGGCAGCCGGACCGTCACGCTCACCACGGCCCACCGGCTCGCCCCGGCCGTGCGGCTCGCGGTGGCCAGGATCGGTGCGACGCTGCCGGGCGCGTCGGCGCACCGCAAGATCGTCCCGCCCGAGGGTGCTTCGGGCGGGAACGTCCGGGTCAGGGTGATGCCGACCCCGGCGGCCGAGGCGAGCTGGATCGCCGATCAGCTCCGCCGCGCGCACCTCGTCGACGGCGTGCCGTGGTCGGAGATCGCGGTGCTCGTCCGGTCGCCCGCACGGACTTTCCTGGTGCTGCAACGCGCGTTGCGCGCGGCCGGCGTCCCGATCGGGTCGGCGACCGAGGAGCTGCCGCTGGCCAAGCAGTCCGCGGTGCGGCCTCTGCTGGCCGTGCTGAAGCTCGCGCCGTCGCCCGAACTGCTCGACATCGACCTCGCGGAAATGCTGCTTTCGTCGTCGCTCGGCGGTGCGGATCCCCTGGCGCTGCGGCGGTTGCGGCGCGGCCTGCGCCGGCTCGAACTGGCCGGCGGCGGCCAGCGCTCGAGCGACGAACTGCTCGTGGAAGCGTTGCGCGGCGGGGACATCCTGGCCGGGCTGGCCGACGCCGAGGCCGAGCCGGTGCGGCGCGTCGGCGGGCTGCTGCGCGTCACGCACCAGGCCGTGACGCGCGGCGAGGGTGTCGAGCAGGTGCTGTGGCAGCTGTGGCGGGAAAGCGGGCTCCAGGACAAGCTGCTGAAGCAGGTCGAGCGCGGCGGGTCACTGGGGGCGCAGGCCGACCGCGACCTCGACGCCGTCGTCGCGCTGTTCGACGCCGCCGGCCGGTACGTCGACCGGCTGCCGCGCGCGAGTGTCGCCTCCTTCGCCGATTACCTTGGCGCGCAACGGATCGCGGGTGACACGCTGGCACCGGCGGCCGTCCCGTCCGACGGTGTCTCGCTGCTCACCGCGCACGCCGCCGCCGGTCGCGAGTGGACGGTCGTCGCCGTCGCCGGCGTCCAGGAGGGCGCGTGGCCGGACCTGCGGCTGCGGGGGTCCGTGCTCGGCGTGGAGCGGCTGAAGGACCTCATGGCCGGGGTCGACGACGACGCCGTCTCCCAGACCGCGCCGATCCTCGCCGAGGAGCGGCGGCTGTTCTACCTCGCGATGAGCCGGGCGAAGCAGACGCTGCTGGTCACGGCGGTGTCGGGCGAGGACGAGCGGCCGTCCCGGTTCCTCGACGACCTGGAGGAGAACGGCGCCGACGACGGCGGGCTCGACTCGCGGATGAAGCCGCCGGGCCGGTCGCTGGTGCTCGCCGAGCTGGTGGGGGAGCTGCGCGAGGTCGTCTGCGACGACAAGGCCGACCCCGCACGCCGTCGCCGGGCGGCGAAGCAGCTGGCACGGCTGGCCGAGGCGCGCGTCCCCGGCGCGCACCCTTCGACGTGGTACGGCCTGCTGCCGGCGTCCAGCGACGAGCCGGTGCACCCGCCGGGCGACCTCATCCGGATCTCACCGTCCACGGTGGAGATCCTGACGAAGTGCCCGCTGCGCTGGATGATCGAGCGCCACGGCGGCAGCGACCCAGCCCAGCTGGCGGCGGTGACGGGGACGCTCGTGCACGGGCTCGCCCAGGCGGTCGCTTCGGGGAGCACGGACGCGGAGCTGCAGGCCGCGCTGGACGAGGCCTGGGTGCGCGTCGACGCGGGTGCGCCGTGGTTTTCCCGGCGGGAACGGCGTCGCGTCGAACAGATGCTGCGGAACTTCACGACCTGGCTGGAGCAGAGCCGGAAGGAACTCAAGGAAGCCGGGGTCGAACAGGACATCGAGGTCGAGCTGCCGGCGGGCGGTTCGGACGAGGTGCGGGTGCTGTTGCGCGGGCGGGTCGACCGGGTGGAGCTGGACGCTTCGGGTCGGCCGGTGATCGTCGACATCAAGACGGGCAAGGTCCCGGTGTCCGGCGCGGAGGCCGAGGCGCACCCGCAGCTGGCGGCGTACCAGCTGGCGGTGCTGCTGGGGGCGATCGAGGGCCGCACCGAGGCCGGCGGCGCGCGGCTGGTGTACGTCGCGAAGGCCAACAACAAGACGGGGGCGACGGAGCGGTCGCAGCCACCGCTCGACGAGGTGGGCGGCAAGCAGTGGCTGGAGCTGGTCCAGAAGGCGGCGGCGTCGGCGGCGGGGCCGGATTACCAGGCTCAGGAGAACCCGGACTGCGACCGGTGTCCCGCGCGCGGGTGCTGCCCGCTGCGCCCCGAGGGGCGGCAGGTGCCGGGGCCGTGAACTATCCGAGCCGTCGCCCCGGTGTCGCGAATGACTCATTCGGGACCTCCGAAGACCCGAATGAGTCATTCGCGGCAGTGCCGAGCCGCGGTGGGGTGCGTCCGTGAGCCCGCTCCTCATCGCCAACCCCGTCGAGCCCGCCGAACTCGCCGATGCCCTCGGCCTGCACCGCCCCACGCCCGAACAGGCCACCGTCATCGCCGCGCCCGTCGAACCCTCGCTCGTCGTCGCCGGGGCCGGGGCCGGGAAGACCGAAACCATGGCCGCGCGGGTGGTCTGGCTCGTCGCCAACGGCATCGTCAGCCCCGATCGCGTCCTCGGCCTCACCTTCACCCGCAAAGCCGCGCGCCAGCTCGGCGAACGCGTCCGGGCCCGGCTCCGCCGCCTCGCCGGCTCGGGCCTGCTCGACCGGCTCGACCCGACCGGCGGCCTGCGGTCCACTGTGGTCGCCGGTGAACCCACCGTCCTCACCTACCACGCCTACGCCGGGCGCCTGCTGTCCGAACACGGCCTCCGCCTCCCGGTCCAGCCCGGTGTCCGGCTCCTCTCCGAAACGTCGTCGTGGCAGATCGCGCACCGGGTGGTGTCCACTTGGGACAACGAACTCGACACCGACCGCGTCCCGCCGACCGTGACCGCGGACGTGCTCACCCTGGCCGGCGAGCTGGGCGAGCACCTCGTCTCCACCGAGCAGCTCGCCGAATACACGACGTGGCTGTGCCGCGTCATCGAGAACGCCCCGCGCGCCAAGGGACAGCGGGCCGCGCTGCCGCAGAAGCTCACCGAAATCATGGCCGCGCAGCACTTCCGGCTCGCGCTGCTGCCGCTCGTCGACGACTACCACCGCCGCAAGCGCAACGAAGGCGCGCTGGACTTCGCCGACCAGATGTCGCTCGCCGCTCAGCTGGCCGGCGGCTACCCGTCGGTCGTGCGCGGGGAACGTGAGCGCTACGGCGCCGTGCTCCTCGACGAGTACCAGGACACCGGGCACGCCCAGCGCGTGCTGTTGCGGGCGCTGTTCGGCGGCGTCGAGAACCCGCCGATGCCGGTCACCGCCGTCGGCGACCCCGCGCAGGCGATCTACGGCTGGCGTGGGGCCAGCGCGGCCAACCTGCCCCGGTTCACCACGGACTTCCCGCGCTTCGACGGCGAACGGCTCGTCCCGGCGCACGAATTCGGGCTGCTGACCAGTTTCCGCAACCCACCGGAAATCCTGGACCTCGCGAACGCGATCGCCGAACCGCTGCGCGCCCGCGGCCTCGGCGTCGAACGGCTGCGGGCGCGCGAAGGCGCCGGGCCCGCGGACATCGCGTGCGCGCTGCTGCCGGACATCCGCGCCGAGCGCGCGTGGGTCGCCGACGCGCTCGCCCGGCGCTGGTACGCCCACCAGGAACAGGCCGGCAAGCCGCCGACCGCCGCGGTGCTGGTGCGGCGCCGCGCCGACATGGCCCCGATCGCCGCCGAACTGCGGGCGCGCGGGCTGCCGGTCGAGGTCGTCGGGCTCGGCGGGCTGCTGGACGAGCCCGAGGTCGCGGACCTCGTTTCGACGCTGAAGGTGCTGGCCGACCCGCTGTCCGGGAGCGCCGCGGCCCGGCTGCTGACCGGTGCGCGCTGGCGGCTCTCGGCCGCCGACGTCGCCGCGCTGTGGCGGCGGGCCGGCGAGCTGTCCAGCCCGGAGAAGCCGGACACGCCGGAACTGGTCGTCGAGCGCGTCGAGCAGGCCGGGCTGATCGACGCCGTCGACGAGCCGGGCGACCCGGCGCGGTACTCCGAGGAGGGGTACAAACGCATCCGGCGGATCGGCTGGGAGCTGGCCGCGCTGCGGCGGCGGCTCGACCAGTCGCTGCCGGAGCTCGTCGCCGACGTCGAACGCACGATGCTCCTGGACGTCGAATCCCTGGCCCGGCCGGGCTCGGCGGGCCGGGCGCACCTGGACGCGTTCGCCGAAGTCGTCACCGACTACGCCGAGACGGCGCCCACGGCGACCCTGCTGTCCTTTGTGGACTACCTGAACACCGCCGCGCACGCCGAAGACGGGCTCACCCCGGGCGAGGTCGAGGTCGTCCCGGACCGGGTGCAGGTGCTGACCGTGCACTCGGCGAAGGGGCTCGAGTGGGAAGTCGTCGCCGTGCCGCACCTGGTGCACGACGTGTTCCCCGGGCGGCGGCGGTCGTCGTCGTGGCTGCGGACCGCGACGTCGCTGCCGGCGAAACTCCGGGGTGACGCCGAGGACCTGCCCGAATTGCGGATCGCCGAAGGCTACGACCGCAAGGAAGTCCAAGAAGGACTCGAGCTGCACGAAGCCGGGTTCGTCGAGCGGGAGCAGGCGGAGGAACGGCGGCTCTGCTACGTCGCGCTGACGCGGTCCGAGCACGCGCTGCTCGTCTCCGGGCACTGGTGGAACGAAAGCAGCAGCCGGGCGAAGGGGCCGTCGGAGTTCCTCACCGAGATCGCCGATGTCGTGCGCGAGACCGGCGCCGGGCAGCTCGCGGAGTGGGCGCCGGAACCCACCGAGGACGACGAGAACCCGCTCGTCTCGGACTCGCGGGCGGCGCGCTGGCCGGTCGACCCCCTCTCCGACCGCCGCACCGGCGTGCAGACCGGCGTGGAGCTCGTGTCCGAGGCGCTCGCCTCGCCGCCGGACGAGGAAGTGTCCGAAGAGGACGACGACCCCGACGGCTGGCTGACCGACACCGACGTCCTGCTGGAGGAGTGGGCGCGCAAGGACGACCACGTCAAGCTGGTCCCGTTGCCGTCGCGGCTTTCGGTGAGCCAGCTGGTCGCCCTGGCCGACGACGCCGCCCGGCTCGCCGCCGACCTGCGCCGGCCGCTCCCGGTGGAACCCAACAGCTTCGCCCGCCGCGGCACGGAGTTCCACGGCTGGCTCGAACGCCGGTTCGCCGGCGACCAGCTCATCGAGATCGACGACCTCCCGGGCGCGGCCGACTTCGGCGAGGCCCCCGACGCGGACTTCGAGGAACTGCAGACGGAGTTCGAGAAGAGCGAGTGGGCGTCGCGGGTCCCGGTGGCGGTGGAGGTGACGTTCTCGGCCGACGTCGAAGGCCTCACCCTGCGCGGCCGCATGGACGCGGTCTTCGCCGACCCCGACGGCGGCTGGACGGTGGTCGACTGGAAGACCGGCGCGGTCCCGCCGGAGTCCCGGATCCCGGCCCTGTCGGTCCAGCTCGCGGCCTACCGGATGGCCTGGGCGGCCCTGAAGAACGTCCCGGTGGAGCAGGTCCGCGCGGCCTTCCACTACGTCCGCGCGAACCGCACGATCCGCCCGGCCGACCTCCTGGACCCGGAAGCCCTCCGCCGCCTCCTCCGCGACCTCCCCGAGGCGTGATCCGCGTACCCGAAGGGTCGGTTCGCGTACCTGAGCAGTCGGTTCGCGTACCTGGACGGTCGGCTCGCAACCGACTCTCCAGGTACGCGAGCCGACTGTCTGGGTACGCGAACCGACCCTCCGGGTCAGGCGTTGTCGCGGACCTTCAGGGCCCAGGCGATCAGCGGCCACTGGAGGGGGAGGCGGGCCCAGGCCATCGCGCGGCGGGGAGCGGGGGCGCGCCGGGCGTCCACGGCCATCTTGACGTTGCCCGGGAAGACGCCCAGGAACAGCAGCGCCGCCGCCAGGCCGCCGAGGCGGCGGGTGCGCGGGGCCGCCACCGCGGCCGCGATGGTCAGTTCCGCCACGCCCGACCCGTACGTCCACGCCCGGCGCGAACCCGGCAGCGAAGCGGGGATCAGGCCGTCGAACGGCTTGGGGACGGCGAAGTGCAGGACGCCCATCGTGCCCAGCACGCCGGCCAGGACGTGGGCGGGCCGTTGCGAGGTTGCCATGAACTCATCGTTTCACGCGGCGGCGCGGTCTCCGGTTCGGCTATCCTCCGGGCGTGAGTGACGCTCGACACGAGCCAGCATGAGGGCCCTCAAACGGTTGCCGCTGGGCAGTCTCACCGATCGGCCCGACCACGAGCTCGTCGGCATCTTGCGGATGCCGGAACTGACGGTCAGCCCGCTCCGCGCGATCGTCAAGCGGATCATCGGTGCGACGCTCGCGCTGCTGGCCACGGTGATCATCGTCTACGTCGACCGGGACGGCTACCGCGACGCCAACGGCGACGGCCTGTCCTTGCTGGACAGCCTGTACTACGCCACGGTCTCGCTGTCGACGACCGGCTACGGCGACATCGCGCCGGCCACGTCGTCCGCCCGGCTGGTGAACGTCCTGGTGATCACGCCGCTGCGGGTGCTCTTCCTCATCGTCCTGGTCGGGACCACCCTCGAGGTGCTCACCGAGCGCTCCCGCCAGGCGTTCAAGATCCAGAAGTGGAGGACGAAGGTGCGCGACCACACGGTCGTCGTCGGGTTCGGCACCAAGGGCCGGTCCGCCGTCAACGCGCTGCTCGGCGACGAGAACATCGCCCCGGGCCAGATCGTCGTCGTCGACACCGACCAGCAGGCCCTCGACGCGGCCAGCGCGCTCGGCCTCGTCGCCGTGCACGGCTCGGCGACCCGGTCCGACGTCCTGCGCGTCGCCGCGGTGCAGCACGCCCGCGCGGTCGTGGTCGCCCCGAACCGCGACGACACGGCGGTGCTCGTCACGCTCACCGCCCGCGAGCTGGCGCCGAAGGCGCACATCGTCGCGTCGGTGCGGGAGGCGGAAAACGTCCACCTGCTCAAGCAGTCCGGGGCCAACCAGGTCGTCGTCTCCAGCGAGACGGCCGGGCGGCTGCTCGGCATGGCGACGTCGACGCCGCTGGTCGTGGACATCATGGAGGACCTGCTGACCCCCGAATCGGGCCTGGCGATCGCCGAGCGGGCGGTCGAGCCGTCCGAAGAGGGCGGGTCGCCGCGGCACCTGTCCGACCTCGTTCTCGGCCTGGTCCGCGACGGCGTTCTCTACCGCGTCGACGCGCCGCAGGCCGACGCCATCGAGCCCGGCGACAAGCTGCTCTACGTCAAGAAGGTCACGCAGGCGGAGAAGATCGAGCGCTGACCAGGGCACCTGGGTTTTGCCCGCGGGATCTGGAACCATGACCAGGTGCCCCCGCGACCTCTCGCCCTCAAGTGGCCCACGGTGGCGATCCCCGCCGCGGCGGGCGTGCTCGTCGTGCTGCTCGCCTGGCTGGCCGGGCCCGGGCTGCTCGGCATCGGCAACGAAGTCCTGGGCGCGCCGGTGCAGGCCGAGGTGACCAAGCCGGCGCCGTGCGACCGGCCGGACGCGAAGGAAACCGTCAAGTTCACCGTCGGCGGGAAGGCCCACGAAGGCACGCTCGACGGCTGCGGGCACGGCCCGGGCGAACGCGTCGAGGTCGCCGTGCCGGACGTGGTGCCGGACCAGGGCCCGGTCGCCGTCACCCTCGCGGACACGTCGATGGGCGCGTCGGACGCCCGCCGCCCGCTCGGCCTGGCGCTGCTGGTGTTCGCGTGCTTCTCCGGCGGGATGTTCGTCTACCTCTGGCTGAGCATCCCGCTGCGGCCCAAGACGGCCAGGCCCACGGCAGTCAGGCCCAAAACCGCTAGCTGACCTCGGACGACGGCGCCGCGAAGGTGTTGCAGTCGGAGATCCGGTTGCTCGTCGCGCCCGCTCGCCACCAGGACGCGTAGTGCGCGTTCGTCCCGTGGTCGTGGCTGCGGGAGGTGTTGTCGCCGCGGGTCTCCTGGTCGTTCCAGGCCTTGTTGTACATGTCGCGGGTGACCGTGCCGCCCTGGTCGACGTGCGCGCCGAGGAACATCCCCGAGAAGCACTGGGCCTGCAGTTCCTTGCGCCGCGACATCTCAAGCCCGGCCGGGCTGTTCTGGCCGGCCTCGTAGATCTTCTGCCAGGCCGCGTCCATCAGCCCGGCGACCTCCTGCACGTGGTGGCCGTACTCGTGGGCGAACAGGGCCAGGTAGACGCCGGGGTTGTTGCCGTACTGGTCGGTCTGCAGGCCGCGGAACGGGACGTACAGGTTGTTTTCGCAGTAGTACGCGGCCGTCGCGATGCCCACCTGGATGGTGCCGCACTCGGTCTCGAAGCTCGCGCCGGTCGGGAAGTGCAGCGACGGCGGGGTGAACGGCAGCTGGTAGGCCGTGAGGAACGGGCCCCACGCCGCGTCGAGGCACTTGCTGGCCGCGGTGAAGAACGCTTCCGCGCCGGCCTGCGTGCTCTGCCAGGCCGGCAGCGTGCAGACGCGGTTCTGCAGCCCGGCGTTGGGGTCCTGCAGGATCGGGTGGTCGGCCAGCTTGAGGATCTTCTGCGGGCCGGTCGGGCTGGGCGTCGACAGCTCGGTCGCCGGGCTCGACGCCGACGCCGGGGCACCCGCGCCGCCGGGTGGCAGCTGCTGCGGGGGGACGTCCTGCGAGGACGGGACGTCGCGGAGGTTCGGGGTGGCCAGGGGGGTGTTGTCGCGGTTCAGGGCCACGATCGCGACCAGGCCGAGCACCAGCACGGCGACCGCGCCGAGGCACACGCCGATCACCGCCGCCGGCGACCGGCGCCTCGGTGCGGACACGGTGTGCGGGCGGCCGAGCCACGGAAGATCCGGTTGCGCATCCGGCACCGGCGGCGGCTGGACGGTCCCGCGAGGCGGTACCTGGCCGGGGGGCGGTTGCGTCACTAGGCAGTCCCGAAGGGTCTCGGTACGGACCGGGGGTACCCGATCCCGCCATTCAGCATATCGGGGGAATGGGTCGGCTCGCACCCGTCCGTGCGCGTGCGGTCACGGCGCACCGACGTCACCCCAGGTCTGGCCGGGTGCAACCGGCTCTGAGAGAGTGAACGCAAGCAGGTACTGCAGGCGAGGGGCTTCGATGACAGACACCGGTGGCGCGCCCGGCGGCGAGGGCGCCGACACGCCGACTCCGAGCCAGGGCATCCCCCAGGCTCCCGCCCCCGGATCGGGTGAGCCGAACCGGCTCGAAGATCACGCCGCGTCACCGGCGACGCCGCCGCGAGGCTGGCAGGCGCCGGACGCGCAGGCCGCACCGCCGAGCCCGCCGCCGGGCTGGCAGCACGGGCCGGGCTACCGGCCGGAGGCGCTGCCGCCGTTCGGCGCCCAGCCCCAGTTCCAGCAGCCGCAGTTCCAGCAGTCGCGCTGGAACCCGCACGGGCTCGGCAAGCCCGGCGTGATCGCGCTGCGGCCGCTCAACATCGGCGACATCCTCGACGGCGCGATCACCACGATCCGCCGGCACGCGCTGCTGGTCCTCGGCATCGGCGCGGTGATGGCGGTGATCGGCGCCGCCGTCACGTTCGTCCTGCAGAAGTACCTGTTCACGGACTTGGAGAGCTTCACGTCGACGGTCCGGCTCGGTCCCGCGGCGACCGAGGAGGAGCTCCGCAACGCCGTCTTCGGCACGTTCGGCGACGCCGTCTTGGTGCTGGTCTCCCAGACGCTGGTCTCGACGTTCCTGCTGACCGTCACCACCGGCCTGATGGCCGCGGTGATGGGTCGCGCCGTGCTGGGCCGCGAGGTCAGCTTCGGCCTCGCCTGGCGCGAGGTGCAGCCGCGGCTGCTGCCGCTGCTCGGCGTGGCGTTCGGTTACGCGCTCCTGACCACCATCGGTGTCATGCTCTGCATCATCCCGGGCGTGCTCGCCTGGGTGTTCTGGGCGCTGGCCGCCCCGGCACTCGTGCTCGAGCGCGGGACGTTCCGGGCGGCGTTCGCGCGGTCGGTCAAACTGGTCGGCGGCGCCTTCTGGCGGGTGCTCGGCGTGCTGCTGCTGGCCCGGATCATCGGGTCGTTCTTCGAAAGCATCATCCAGCTGCCGTTCACCCTCGGCAGCGGCGCGTTCGGCCAGCTGCTCAACCCGACCAAGGTGACCGTGCCGGGTACCGGTGACCTGCTGCTGGCCTCGGCCGGGCAGATCATCGCCGGCACCATCTCGATCCCGTTCATCTCGCTGGTCACCGTGATCGTGTACCTCGACCAGCGGATGCGCCGCGAAGGCATGGACATCGAGCTGGCCCGCGCCGCCGGGGTGCAGCCGCCCCAGGCGTGGTGACCTTCCGGCTCATCGACGTCCCGGTCGACATCGACCGGGACGCGGCCCGCCGCGCGGCCGAACAGGAGCTGTCGGACCCGAAGTACCGCGACGCCCGGCCGGGTTTCCTGCAGCAGATCGGCCAGTGGCTCGGGGAGCAGCTGGAAAAGCTGCTGAACAGCCTGTCCTCGGACGTCCCCGGCGGGATCTTCGGGGTGGTGCTGGTCGTCGCGCTGCTGATCGTGCTCGTCGTGGTGATCCGGCTGCGCACCGGCAAGATGGCCGGCTCGGCGCGGGCCGATCGCGTCGTCTTCGGCGGGCAGCGCAAGAACGCGGCCGACTACCGGCGGGCGGCCGAGGAAGCCGCCGCCGCGGGGCGGTTCGGCGACGCCGTCCGCGACCGGTTCCGCGCCGTCGTGCGGGCTCTGGAGGAACGCGCGCTGCTGGACTCCCGTTCCGGCCGGACGGCGGACGAGGCCGCCGCCGAGGCCGGCCTGCTGCTGCCGAACGTCGCGGAGCAGCTGCGGCAGGGCGCCCGGCTCTTCGACGACGTCCACTACGGCGGCCGCGAAGGCACCGAAGCGGCGTACCGCACACTGACCGAGCTGGACGAACGCTGCCGCCGCGAGCGACCCGTCGCCATGGCGGCCCAGTGAGCACCTCGGTCTCGCCCGACGTACGCCGGATCTGGCGCGGTGCCCGCGTTCCCCTGGCGCTTCTCGTCCTGATCTTCATCGCCGGTGCCCTGCTCCTGCTCGGCCGCGGCGAGCAGACCCACGGCGCCCTCGAACCCGGCTCGTACGAACCCGGTGGCGCGCACGCACTCGCGAAACTGCTGGAGGACCAGGGCGTCGACGTCCGGACCGTGCACACGGCCGCCGAAGCGGACGCCGAAATCGGCGACGACGCCACGCTGCTCGTCACCGCACCCGACCTGGCCCCGGCGAAGCGGTTCGACGCCCTGCGCGAGCGCGCGGCCGACGTCGTCCTGGTGACGCCGGGGGAGCCGACGCTGCACGATTCGCTGCCGCTGGTGCACCAGGCCGGCCACAGCGACGTCGGGACGTTGCCGCCGCAGTGCACGGTCGCCGCGGCGGTCGCGGCGGGCGAGGTCACGCTCGGCGGGATCGGCTACGCCTCGCCCGGTGCGCGCTCGTGCTACCCCGGCGAGGACGGCGGCGGCACGCTGCTGCAGCTCGCCGACGGCGGCGGCACGACGACGCTGCTCGGCTCACCGGCCCCGCTGACCAACGCCCGGCTCGCCGAACAGGGCAACGCGGCGCTGGCGCTGCGCCTGCTCGGCGCGCACCCGAAGCTCGTCTGGTACCTGCCGACCACAGCGGACCCGGCGCTCGACGCCTCCCGCCGGTCGATCTTCGACCTCATCCCGGACGGCTGGTACTTCGGGGCCGCGCAGGCGTTCGTCGCCGTCGCCCTGCTGGCGTTGTGGCGGGCCCGCCGGCTCGGCCCGGTGGTCACCGAGCCGCTGCCGATCGTCGTCCGCGCGGCCGAAACGGCGGAAGGCCGCGCCCGGCTGTACCGGCGGGCCAAGGCGGCCGGGCACGCGGGCGAGACGCTGCGGGAAGCGGCGCGCGGCCGGCTGCGGACCGCGCTGGGCCTGCCGCGCGACGCCGACCCGGCGGCGCTGGTGGAGTCGGTGAGCACGCGGACCGGCAGGCCGCCCCACGACGTCGGCGCGATCCTCTACGGCCCGCCGGTGCCGGACGACCCCGCGCTGGTCCGGCTGGCCGGCGAACTCGATCAGGTGGAACGAGAGGCAGGGCGAACTTGACCAGCGGTACCGAGAACGCGACCGGGGCCCGCGACGCGCTGATCGCGTTGCGCGCCGAGGTCGGCAAGGCCGTCGTCGGCAACGAAGCCGCCGTCACCGGGCTGATCCTGGCGCTGCTCTGCCGGGGGCACGTGCTGCTCGAAGGCGTACCGGGCGTGGCGAAGACGCTGCTCGTGCGGGCGCTGGCGGCGGCGCTGGACCTGGAGACCACGCGCGTGCAGTTCACCCCGGACCTGATGCCCGGCGACGTCACCGGCTCGATCGTCTACGACGCGCACAGCGGCGAGTTCTCCTTCCGGGAGGGGCCGGTGTTCACGAACCTGCTGCTCGCCGACGAGATCAACCGGACCCCGCCGAAGACGCAGTCGTCGCTGCTGGAGGCGATGGAGGAGCGGCAGGTCTCGATCGACGGCAAGTCACGGCCGCTGCCCGACCCGTTCATCGTGATCGCCACCCAGAACCCGGTGGAGTACGAGGGCACCTACCCGCTGCCGGAGGCGCAGCTGGACCGGTTCCTGCTCAAGCTGACCATGCCGGCGCCCTCGCGCGAAGACGAGATCGGAATCCTGTGGCGGCACGCCCAGGGCTTCGACCCGCGCAACCTGGCCGCGGCGGGCCTGCGCGCGGTCGCCGGTGCCCCCGAACTGGCCGCGGCGCGCGAAGCCGTGGCCCGCGTGACGATCGGGCCCGAGGTGATCGGGTACGTCGTCGACCTGTGCCGGGCGACGCGGCAGCTGCCGTCGGTGCGGATCGGCGTTTCCCCCCGTGGTGCCACGGCGTTGCTCGCGGTGACCCGCGCCTGGGCGTGGCTCGCCGGGCGCGACTACGCGACCCCTGACGACGTCAAGGCTCTCGCCCGGCCCGCGCTGCGGCACCGTCTGGACGTCCGGCCGGAGGCGGAGCTCGAGGGCGTCACCGCGGACGGCGTGCTGGACCGCGTGCTCGCGTCCGTGCCCGTGCCGCGCTGACATGGCCGTCACCGGAAGGCTCGGGCTGCTGGCGCTGTTCGGTGCGCTGGTGGTCGGGCTGCTCCTGCCGTCGGGCACGGGGATGCTGGCGGTCGCCGCGGTGCTGCTGGTGCTCGTCGTCGTCGACCTCGTGCTGGCGGGAAGCGTGCGGGCGCTGAGGTTTTCGCGCTCGGGCGACACTTCGGTCCGGCTCGGCGAGCCGTGCGAGGTGACGCTGGTGGTCGCGAACCCCGGTGGCCGCGCGGTGCGCGGGCAGCTGCGCGACGCGTGGCCGCCGAGCGCCGGCGCGTCCGACCGCCATGCCCTGCGCGTCCCGGCGGGGGAGCGCCGGGCGCTGGTGACGGCGTTGCGGCCGTCGCGGCGGGGTGACCGGACGGCGGCGCGGGTGACGGTCCGGTCGGTCGGGCCGCTGGGCCTGGCCGCGCGGCAGGGTTCGCACGCGGTGCCGTGGACGGTCCGGGTGCTGCCGCCGTTCCACAGCCGCAAGCACCTGCCGTCCCGGCTGGCGCGGCTGCAGCAGCTCGACGGCCGCAACGCGGTGCTGATCCGGGGCCAGGGCACGGAATTCGACTCGCTGCGCGAGTACGTCATCGGCGACGACGTCCGGTCCATCGACTGGCGGGCGACCGCGCGGGCGCACGACGTCATGGTCCGGACCTGGCGCCCCGAGCGCGACCGGCACGTCGTGCTGGTGCTCGACACGGGCCGCGTCTCGGCGGGCCGGGTGGGCGACGCGCCCCGGCTCGACGCGGCGATGGACGCGGCATTGTTGCTGGCCGCACTGGCTTCCCGGGCCGGCGACCGCGTCGACCTGCTGGCCTACGACCGGCGGTTGCGGGCGGCGGTGCAGGGTTCGTCCGGCGCTTCGCTGCTGACGTCGCTGGTGAACGCGATGGCGCCGCTCGAGCCGTCGCTGGTCGAGACGGACGCGCGCGGCATGATCGCGGAAGTGCTCCGGCGCACCCGCCGCCGGGCCCTGGTCGTGTTGCTGACCGGGCTGGACGCGGCGCCGCTGGAGGAGGGCTTGTTCCCGGTGCTGAGCACGCTGACCGGGCGGCACGAGCTGGTGGTGGCGTCGGTGGCCGACCCCCGCGTGGCGGAGATGCTGGCGGCCCGCGGCGACGCGGAAGCGGTCTACGACGCGGCATCGGCGGCGCGCACGACGGCCGAGCGCCTGCGGGTCACCGAGCGGCTGGTGCGGCACGGGGTGAGCGTGGTGGACGCGGTCCCGGAGGAGCTGCCGCCGGCGCTCGCGGACCGTTATCTGGCTTTGAAAGCCGCCGGACGGCTGTGATCGGACAGCCGACTCGCGTGATCAAAGGGTCGACACGCGTGATCCGGAGGTCGACACGATGCTTCGCCGTGTCGACCCGCCAATCACGCGTGTCGGCTCCCTGATCACGCGAGTCGACCCTTCCCGCACGCTCAGGCGGCTTCGGGCAGGGCGTCACCCGCGTCGCGGGCGTCGAGGTCGCCGACCTCGCCGGCCTTCGCCGCCCGGCGGCCGAGGGTGAAAACGTAAGTCAGGAAGGCGATTTCGGCCAGCGCGCCGATGCCGACGCGCAACCCCGTCGGCCAGCCCGACGGGGTTACGAACGCCTCGATCACCCCGGACACGAACAGCACGCACGTCAGCCCGAGCGCCATCACCACCACCGACCGGCCCTGTTCGGCGAGCGCGGCCGTGCGGGAGCGGCGGCCCGGGTCGATCACCGTCCAGCCGAGCCGCAAGCCGGTGCCCGCCGCGACGAACACCGCCGTCAGCTCCAGGAGGCCGTGGGGGAGCAGGAGACCGATCATCACGTCGCCGCGGCCGGCCGCGCTCATCGCGCCGATGATCAGCCCGGCGTTGAGCGAATTCAGCCAGAGCGCGCCGATCACCGGCAGGCCCAGCGCGACGCCGAGGAACAGGCAGGTCGCCGCCACCCACGCGTTGTTCGTCCACACGTGCGCCGCGAAAGACGCCGCCGGCCCGGTCGAGTAGTAGTTCTCCGCCTGGCCGCCGGGCTTGGTCAGCTCGCTCAGCTCGTCCGGGGTGCCCAGCGACGCGCGCACGAGCGGGTCGCGCGCGACCCAGACGGCGATCACCACCATCACGGCGATCGACGCCAGCGCGGCCGGGATCCACCAGCGCCGCGACAGGTAGACCGCGGCGGGGAACCGGTGCGTGAAGAAGCGGGCGACCTCGCGCCAGGCCGGGTTGTGCGCCCCGGAGACCGCCGACCGGCCGCGGGCGACCAGATCGGACAGCCGGCCGAGCAGGGCCGGGTCCGGCGCGACCGACCGCACGATCGACAGGTGCGTCGCGGTCCGCTGGTAGAGCGTCACCAGCTCGTCGGCTTCCGGCCCGGTCAGCTTGCCGCCGCGCCGGATCAGCTCACCGAGCCGGGTCCACTCCGCCGCGTGCGCGGCGACGAACACGTCCACATCCACGCCGACCACCCTATCCGTCGATACGCTGGGCAGCGTGCACGAGGAATCTGAGCTGGTCACCGGCGAAGCGGTCGTCCTGGACCTGCGCGTGGCCAAGCTCGCCAGCCGCGCACTGGCGATGGCGCTGGACGTGCTCCTGCAGTTCGCGCTGCTGCTGGCGGCGATCATGGTGCTCTCGTTCGTGATGCCGGGCGCCGATAAATCGCTCGTCCTGACGGTGCTGCTGGTGTTCATGGTGCTGGTCATGGTCGGCTACCCGGTCGTGTTCGAGACGCTCTCGCGCGGCCGTTCGCTCGGCAAGATGGCGGTGGGCCTGCGGGTGGTGCGCGTCGACGGCGGCCCGATCCGGTTCCGGCACGCGCTGGTGCGCGGGCTGGCCGGCTTCGTCGTGGACTTCTGGGCGCTCGGGTTGTTCGGCGCGGTCGCGGTGATCGTGTCGCTGTGCTCGTCGAACGGCCGTCGCGTGGGCGACTTCCTGGCCGGGACGCTGGTGGTCCGCGACCGGGCCCCGTCGACCGCCGGGTACGCGGCGGTCGCCATGCCGCCGGGCCTCGAGGGCTGGGCGGCGCAGCTCGACCTGACGCGGCTGCCGGACGACCTCGCGCTGGCGAGCCGCCAGTTCCTCGCCCGGTTCCGGGAGTTGCGGCCGGAGGCGTCGCACGCGCTGGGCTGGGGGCTCGCGCAGCAGATGGGGAACGCGCTGGGCACGCCGGTGCCGCCCGAGGTGCCGCCGTGGGCGTTCCTGGCGGCGGTGCTGGCGGAGCGGCGCAACCGTGACCACGCCCGGGCGTTCCAGGCGTACGCGGCTCAGAACCGGCCCGGCTATCCGCAGGTGGCGCCCTATCCGGGGCCGGCGGCGTCGCCATGGCCGCAGGCGGGGCCGCACCCGGCCGGCGTTCAGCCCACCGCGCAGCCCGAGCCCCCGACGCCGCCGTCCGGCACGCCGGTGCCCGTGGAGAACCCCTTCACCCCGCCCAGCTGACGGGCGCTCCTTCGCGACGAGAGCAGTGAGCCGAGGCCGTCTTGACTCATGTCAGGTTCCTGACATAAGGTGGCTCATGTCAGGAACCTGACATGAGCCAAAAAGGAGCACACCATGCCCGCCACCGGCCCCGACTTCATCTCGTTCCAGGCGCGCGATCTCACCGCGTCGCAGGCGTTCTACGAGCGGTACCTCGGCCTCGTCCGCTCGCCGGCCGGACCGCCGCACGCCGTCGTCTTCGAGACGAAGCCGATCGCGTTCGCGCTCCGCGACATCGTCCCCGGCACCGATCTCGCCTCCGCCGCCCAGCCCGGCATCGGCGCGGCGATCTGGCTCCACGCGACCGACGTCCAGGCCATCCACGACGCTCTCGCCGCCGACGGGCACCCCATCGTCTCCGCCCCGATCGACGGTCCCTTCGGCCGGACGTTCACCTTCGCCGACCCCGACGGCTACCACGTCACGCTCCACGACCGCGGCTGACCGGCGCTACGACACGTCACCCGATGGCGAAAGCCACGTGTTGCACTGCTGGTTCCGGTTCTTCGAAGCACCGTGCTGCCACCAGCTGATGTTGTGCTTGGCGCTGCCGTGGTCGCGTTTGCCGTTGCGGGCGTAGTCGTCGCCGCGGTCCTGGGCGTTCCAGGCTTCGTTGTAGATGTTCTTGTCGACCGAGCCGCCGGAAACCGAGGCCGAGCCGAGGAACATCCCGGAGAAGCACTGCGCCTCGAGTTCCAGGCGCCGCGACAGTTCCAGGCCGGCCGCCGAGTCGGCGCCCGCGTCGTAGCGCTGGTTGGCGAACGCCTCGGTGATGCCGGACATGTTCTGCACGTGGTGGCCGTACTCGTGGGCCAGGATCGACAGGTACGGGCCGGGGTGGTTGCCCCACACGTCGAGCTCGATCCGGTCCATCGGCATATAGATCGTGTTGTTCGCCGAGCAGTAGAACGGCGTGACGCCGGTCGTGGTGCCGCCGCTGCCGCACGGCGTCGACGATTCCGACAGCGACCGCGGCACCGACAGGTTCGGCGTCCGGAACGGCAGGTCGACGGCGCCGAGCATGCGCGACCACATCGCGTCGAGGCAGGCGATGCCGGACTGGAAGAAGCGTGTGACGCTGCTTTGGTCGGTCGCCCAGCGGCTCAGTGAGCACGGGACGTTCTGCAGGCCGTAGTCCGCGCCGCCGAAGAGCGGGTTGTCCCCGGTGGCCACGACCGAGCGCGGCCCGGCCGGGGGTCGCGACGTCGGTGTCTCGCGCTCGGTGGTGCGGGCCGGACGCGTGGTCGGTTCCTCGGTGGAGGATGTGGTCGCGGTGGTGCTCGCCTCGGTGGTGGTCTCGTCGGTCGTGGTGAGGTAGGTGCTGGAGTAGCCGGCGTCGGCGACGTGCCGCTGGTGCTTCCCGGACAGCGCGACGGCGGCGACGAGCCCACCCGCGACGACGACGATCGCGAAGATGGCGACCGCGACGATCACCCCGGCGGTCGACTTCTTGGCGACGTAGGGGGTGTAGCCGGGCGCGAACCGCGGCCCGAAGGAGGGCGGCCCGGCATAGCCGGGGACGAAGACGGGCGCAGCGGCGGCGGCCGGCGGCGGCAGAGGGGCCCGCGCGGGCGGCGGAAGGGGATGGCGGTACGGCCCGGTGGGCGGCCCGTACTGGGTAGGCGGCGGCGCACCGAAGGGGCCTTGCGGTTGCTGGGCGGGCGTTCCGAAGGGGTTGGGCGGCCCGGGTGCGGCCGGCGGAGCTTGCCCGGGCGGGCGGCCAGGACCTGGTGGCTGCTGGCCGGGCGCACCGGAGGGGGTTGGCGGCCCGGGTGCTGCGGGCGGCCTGGATTGCCCGGGCGCGGGACCTGGCGGCTGCTGGGCGGGCGCACCGGAGGGGTTCGGCGGCCGGGGAGTGCCAGTGCCGCCGGGACCGGGCGGCGGCTGTTGCCCAGGCGCACCGAAGCGGTTCGGCGGCCCACCCTGCCCCTGCCCCGGCAACGGCCGCACCCCCGGCGGCGGCAGCGGCCGCGCTCCCGGTGGCGGCAGCGGGCGGCGCGGGTCCTGCGGACCGGGACCAGGACCCTGCGGGCCGTGCGTCATCGAGTGGAACCCCCCGTGCGATTTCCCCGTCGGAAGCGGCGTACCTGCGATGATCGCGCCGTTCCGGGCGTCAGCATAGATCGAGTGCTCTAGGGTGTGGTGCTGTGCCGATGAAATGGGGGACCGCCGCCGCGATCGCCGTCGCGGGGGTGCTGGCCGCCGGTGGGCCCGCGGCCGCGCAGGGGCCGTCGGCCGGGCCCGTCCTGCCGAACCTGCCCGCCGACCAGGTCAAGAAACCCCAGCTGCTCACCGGGCAGGACGTTCAGCCGCCCGAAGGGGCCACCGCCGACGTCGCCCTCAAGCTCCTGCGCGACGGCACCCTCTCCGTCACCGAACGCGTCACCGTCCCCGGCGGCCGGCAGCTCGTCTCACGCGTCCCCCTCAAGGTCCCCGCGAGCGACGAGCAGGACCGCGTCTTCGCCGTCCGCGACGTCAAGACCGACGGCGCGGCCACCGGCGAACTGACCGGTGACCAGCTCGTCCTCACCTTCGCCGGCGGCACCGGGAGCGCCACGTTCACCGTCGACGGCGCCGTCGCCGACCAGAACGGCCGCCAGCAGGCGCGCTGGCAGGTCGCCAGCGGGTTCGATTCCCCGCTGGCCAAGCTCACCGCCTCGCTGCTCGCCCCGAGCACCCAATTGTCCCCTGTGGACTGTTTCGCCGGACCGGTCGGCTCCAGCCAGCGCTGCACCCTCGCCGAGGTCGACCACACCGGGGTCGTCCGGCTCGAACAGAACGACGTCCGCCCCGGCGAGCGCGTCGACCTCCTCGTCGGCCTGCCCGCCGGCACCGCCCCGGCGAACGCGGAGTTCGCGGACATCGGCCTGCTCGCCAACGCCTTCGCGCTGACGCCGCCGACCGGGATCGCCTTCGCCGTCCTGCTCGCGTTCCTCGTCGCGGCCGCGCTCTTCGTCCGGCGGCGCCGCAAGCAGGACGCCGGTGCGCTGCGCACCGCCACCGGCCCGGTCGAAGTCCTCCTGCGCGACGGCGACCGCGTCTTCTTCGCCAGCCCCGACGGCGTGCTGCCCGGCCAGGTCGGCACGGTCGTCGACGAGACCGTCGACGTCGTCGACATCAGCGCCACCGTGGTCGACCTGGCCGTCCGCAACTACCTGTGGCTGGCCGAAGTCCCCGGGCCCGACTGGCAGCTCACCCGCCGCAACCCGCCGGACGAACACCTCCACGACTTCGAGCGCGCCGTCTGCGAAACCCTGCTGCCGCCGGGCACCGACACCGTGCTCGTGTCGCAGCTGCGCGCCCGCGGCGGGCTCGACCTGCGCCGGATCAGCGACGCGATGTACGCCGACGTCGTCACCAAGCGCTGGTTCTCCCGCCGCCCGGACACCGCCCGCGGCCGGCTGACCTGGCTCGGCGCCGGGATCTTCACGCTGGGCCTGGTCACCACCGCGGTGCTCACCTTCACCGCCGGGTACGCGCTGCTCGGCGTCGCCGTCGCGCTGGCCGGGCTCGCGGTCGTCGCGGTGGCCGCGCTGCTGCCGTCCCGCACCGCCCGCGGCCGCGCCCTGGTGGGGCAGGTCCGCGGCCTGCTCGACTACCTGCACACCGCGAAGGCCGAGGACATCCCGCCCGCCGACCGTGAGCTGGTCTTCTCCCGCTCGCTGCCGTACGCGGTCGTCCTGGGCGACACCGAACGCTGGCTCGGCGCCTTCGCCGCGCTCAACCCCTCGGCGGACGGCTCGGCCGGGCTGTACTGGTACGGCGGCATGGAGGCCGAGCACGACCTGCGCCGCTTCGGCGCGCACTTCCCGTCGTTCCTGACCGCGCTCGACGGCGTGCTCACCGCCGCCGCGGCCCGCTGACCGTGCTCGCGGGGGCGCTCCTGGCGCTCGCGCTGGCCGCCGGCCCCGCCGACCAGCCGCCCCTGCCCACCGTGCCGCAGAGCGCCGAGATCCAGCTCAAGGTCCAGCGCGACGGCTCGCTGTCGGTCGCCGAAGCGATCTCGGTCCCCGGCGGTGTCACGATGGATCGCCGGGTCGCGCTGCGGGTCCCGGCGCCGCACCACCGCGACCGCGTCTACGGCGTCCGCGACGTCGTCCTGGAAGGCAGCGGGACGGCGAACGTGGACAAGGACTTCTTCACCGTCCACCTCACGCCCGGGACCTCGATCGTCCGGTACACAGTGGACGGTGCGGTCGCCGGCGACCGGGTCACCTGGGAGCTGGCCGGCGGCTGGAACGCCGAGCTGAAGTTCCTCCGCGCCTCCTTCGCGGCGCCGAAGATCCCCACCGCCGTCGACTGCCTCGCCGGGCCGCCGGATTCCGACTTCTCCTGCGCGGCCGCGCAGATCGACCACGCCGGGCTGACCCGGTTCAGCCAGCAGAACCTCGCCGCGGGCCAGCGGATGACGGCGACCGTCGAACTGCCCGCGGGCACCGTCCCCGCCAACGAAGTCCTGGTCCCGGCGAAGACGATCGCCGGCGCGTTCGTGCTCACCGCCCCGGTCGGCTGGGCCTGGGCGGTCTTCGGCGCGCTGCTGCTCCTCATGGCCGGGCTGGTCTGGACGGCCCGGCGTCGTGAGTCCGGCACCGGCGAGCCGGAGAGCACGAGCCTGGTCGCCCCGAACGGCGAGTTCGCCTCACCCGATGGTGTGCTGCCCGGCCACGCCGGCGTCCTCCTGCGCGGCCGCCCCGGGGCCGCCGACCTCGCCGCGACCGTGCTCGACCTGGCCGTCCGCAACTACCTCTGGGTGAGCGCCGGGGACGGCGGCTGGCGGCTGGCCCGCCGCAACCCACCCGACGAGCACCTCACCGCCTTCGAAACCGCCGTCTACACGGCCGTCGTCCCGGACGAGCCGGTGACCCTCGCCGAACTGCGGGAACGGCACGTCACCGTCGGCCCGGCCGAGCTGTACGCCGACGTCGTCCGCCGCGGCTGGCTCGCCCCGCGGCCCCGGCGGCTCGGCCGCGCCGGGGTCCGGATCGCCTGCTACGGCCTGTTCCTCACCGTCCTGCTTGCCCTGACCGCCGGCTACGCCCAGCTCGGCGTCATGGTCGTGCTGGGCGGGGCCGCCGCCGTCGCCGCCTCGGCCGCGCTGCCCGCGCGGCGGCGGGCCGGTGCCGACGTGGCGCGGCGCCTGCGCGGCCTCGGCGAGACGCTCGCGTCGGTCGAGGTCGGGGACCTGGACAAGCCGCAACGCGAACTGGTCTTCTCCCGCGGCCTGCCGTACGCGCTCGCTCTGGGCGAACTGGCCCCGTGGGTGGCCGCGTTCGATCGCCTCGAGCACCCGCCGCCGGTCTACTGGCACGCCGGCGAAATCAGCCCTGACCAGGCCGGAGCCTTCGCGGCGGCGGTGTCGGGCACCTTCGCGGGCGCCCACCGCGGCCACCTGATCGAGCTCGTGAGTGGTAAGGAGGGTTCTAACGCTCTTTACCACTCACGAGCCGGGACGCAGGCAACGGCCGAGCCGTCGTAGGGTGGGGTCATGGCCGATCCCGAGCTCGTCCGATACACCCTCGACAACGGTCTGCGGGTGGTTCTCGCCCCCGACGCGACCGCGCCGGTGGTCGGCGTCAGCGTGCACTACGACGTGGGTTTCCGCTCCGAGCCGGAGGGGCGCACCGGTTTCGCGCACCTCTTCGAGCACTTGATGTTCCAGGGCTCCGAGAGCCTGGAGAAACTCGCGCACTTCCGGCACGTGCAGTCCAGCGGCGGGACCTTCAACGGGTCCACCCACCCCGACTACACCGACTACTTCGAGGTGCTCCCGAGCGCCGCGCTCGAGCGCGCGCTGTTCCTCGAAGCGGACCGGATGCGCGCGCCCAAGCTGACGGCGGAGAACCTGGCGAACCAGATCGACGTCGTCAAGGAGGAGATCCGGCTCAACGTGCTGAACCGGCCCTACGGCGGGTTCCCCTGGATCACCCTGCCGCCGGTGCTGTACTCGACGTTCCCCAACGCGCACAACGGCTACGGCGGCTTCGAGGACCTGGAAAGCGCCACGGTCGAGGACTGCGCGGCGTTCTTCGACACCTACTACTCGCCGGCGAACGCGGTGCTCACGGTGGCGGGCGACTTCGAGCTCGACAACGCCAAGAAGCTGATCGAGGACCACTTCGGCGACGTCCCGCACCGGCCGGCGCCGCAGCGACCTTCGTTCGCCGAGCCGCTGCCGACCACCGAGCTGCACGGCGAAGTCGAAGACGCGCACGCCCCGCTGCCCGCGCTCGGGATCGGCTACCGGATGCCGGACCCGATCAACGACGTCGACAGCTACCTGGCCTACCTCGTGCTGGCCGGTGTGCTCACCGACGGCGACGGCTCCCGCCTGCAGCAGCGGCTGGTGCACCGCGAGCCCCTGGTCGTGGACATCGGCGCCGGCGCCGGGCTGTTCGGGCCGTTCGAGGCCCGCGACCCCGACACGTTCACCATCACCCTGATCCACCCGCACGAGGTGTCCCGCGAGCGGGTGCTCGCCGCGCTCGACGACGAGCTCGAGAAGCTCGCCGAGACCCCGCCGAGCGAGGAAGAGCTGCGCAAGGTCACCGCCCGCTGGGCGGCGAGCCTGCACTCGGAGCACGACAGGCTGGTGTCCCGGACCCTGGCCCTCGGCTCGTTCGAACTGCTCTACGGCGACGCGTCGCTGGTGTACCGGCTCGCGGACCGGATGTCCGCCGTCACCTCGGAAGCCGTGTCGGCGGCGGCGAAGGCGCTGCGCCCGGACGCGCGCGCCGTGCTGGTGGTCAAGCCCGCTTCGGAAGGGAACAACGAGCAGTGACTTCAGCAACGCACCGCAGCGCCGAGGAGATCGGCCGCACCGCGCGGGGGCCGCGGCCGCTGCCGCCGCTCGGCGAGCAGCGGGCCGCCGCCGAACTGTCCCATGTGGACACGACGCTGGCGAACGGCCTGCGCGTGGTGGCCGTGCGCAAGGCGACCGTGCCGATGGTCGAGGCCCGGCTGTGGATCCCGTTCGCGGGTGACGACGCGCTGCACCCGGCGATCGCCGAGGTGCTCGCCGAGACGATCCTGACCGGCACGGCCCGCCGCAACCGCATCGAGATCGACGCCGAGCTGGCGCTCATCGGCGGCGACATCGGCGCCGGCGTCGACCCGGAACGCCTGGTGCTCACCGGATCCGCGCTGGCCGACAAGCTGCCGACGTTCCTCGACGTCCTCGGCGACGTCCTCACCGGGGCGACCTACGCCGACGAGGAGATCGCCCGCGAGAAGGAGCGGCTGGTCGAGCGGATCGCCGTCTCGCGCACCCAGCCGCGCACGATCGCGCGGGAGGCCCTGCAGAAGCACCGTTACGGCGACCACCCGGCGACCCGCGAGGTCCCGCGCGCCGAAGACGTCGCCGTCGTGACGCCGGAGCAGGTCCGGGCGCTGCACGAGGCGTCGGTGCTGCCGCGGGGTTCGGCCCTGGTGCTGGTCGGCGACCTCGACCCCGCCGGGGTGATCGGCGAGCTGGAGAAGGTGCTCGGCGGCTGGGCGTCGGACCGGTCCGCCGTGCGGCTGCCGTCGCTGCCCGACCTGACCGGGCCGGACGTGCTGCTGGTGCCGCGCGCCGGCGCGGTGCAGTCGCAGATCCGGCTCTCGGCGCAGGCGGTTCCGCGCACGGACCCCGGCTACGCGGCGCTGCAGCTGGCGAACCTGGCCTACGGCGGGTACTTCTCGTCGCGGCTGGTCGAGAACATCCGCGAGAACAAGGGGTACACCTACTCCGCGCACTCGGGGTTCGAGTTCACCGACGGCACCGCGGTGGTCAACGTCGACGCGGACACCGCGACCGACGCGACGGCCCCGGCGCTGCTGGAGACGCGCTACGAGCTGGGCCGTCTCGGCCAGGTCCCGCCGTCCGGTGACGAGCTGGAGTCGGTGCGGCAGTACGCGATCGGCTCGCTGCTGACTTCGACGTCGTCGCAGTCCGGGCTGGCCGGGCAGGTGCTGGCGCTGGCTTCGACCGGGCTCGGCCTGGAGTGGCTGACCGAGCACCCGGCGCGGGTGGCCGCGGTGACGGCCGAGGACGTGGCGGAAGCGGCGCTGAAGTACTTCGCGCCCAAGCGGTTCACGGGTGTGGTGGTCGGCGACGCGGCGGTGCTGGAGCGCAAGCTCCTGGCGCTCGGCGACGTCGTCGTGGGCGAGCCGGCCTGATGTCCGTCCCGTTCACCCTCGGTGCCCTGCCCACCCTGTCCCGGTCCACAGTGGACCGCCAGGAGGACTTGCGCACCAACCCGTCGCGGCTGGTGTCGCGCTGGGCCGACGCCCGGGTCGTCCTCTTGGACGACGCCGGGCGCACCCCGGTGGCCGAAGGCGCGTCGACGCTGGCGTTCCGGAAGGCCGTCGACTTCGGCACTTCGCCGCCCGCGGACGCGGTGTTCCTCGGCGAGTGGCAGGACGTCGACTACTGGTCGCTGCCGGGCGGCCCGTCGGGCGAGGCCGACACGGTGAAGATGGCGGGCAGCTGGGGTTTCGTGGAGGAGGTCCCGCGCGCGGACGGCGAGGTCTGGGTCGAGCTGCGCGGCTACGGCGACCTCCTGGACGACACGTCGGCCGGGCTGTTCACCACGGCACAGGCGTTGCGCTTCTGGCGTCGCCAGGCGAAGTTCTGCACCCGCTGCGGCAGCCCGACGGAGCTGACCCAGTTCGGCTGGGCGAGCAAGTGCACGGGCTGCGGGCGCGAGGAGTACCCCCGCACGGACCCGGCGGTGATCTGCCTGGTCCATTCGCAGGAGGGCGTCAACGGCTCGCACGTACTGCTGGCCCGCCAGCCGATCTGGCCGGCGGGCCGGTATTCGGTGCTGGCGGGGTTCGTGGAGGCGGGGGAGTCCCTCGAGGCGTGCGTGGTCCGGGAGATCCACGAAGAGGTGGGCGCTTCGGTGTCCGACGTGCGGTACCTGGGCAGCCAGCCGTGGCCGTTCCCGAGGTCGATCATGCTGGGGTTCACGGCCCGGGCGGATCGTGCCGCCCCGCTGGTCCCGGCGGACGGGGAGATCGAAGAAGCGCTGTGGGTGTCGCGGGCCGAGGTGCGCACGGCGTTCGAGAACAGCGCGGCGCGGGGCGAGGGTTCGAAGCCGACCCCGATCGCGAATGGGGCGGCGGAGATCATCCTGCCGGGGAATTCGTCGATCGCCCGCGTGATGCTCAAGGCCTGGGCGGACGCGGAGGAGTGATCCCGACGGTGTGAGGGCAGGCATTGCCGGTCTGCTCTCACACCGTTTCACCCGGCTGCCGCGGCAACCGGCGATTCCTGCGGCTGCGGTGATCGGGATTTGTGAGACCAAGCCTTGTCACGATTCGTGACCTCTTGATTACCAGCGTGGCGGTATTGCTCGCTCGGGCCCCCTCGGAAGATCGAGCAGGGTGGATTGCCGAGCGAGGGGCCGGCCGATGGCAGCGACGAAAACGCATCCCCCGAGCTGCGCGAAAGCGACGCGGCCCGGCTGCGAATGCACCAACTGCGGTGGCACGCAACACGGCTGGAGCAACTGGGTCGCGATCGCCCGCGAACCGGAGCCGGTGCGCACCGAGAGACGGATGAGGCTCATCCGGATGCTGACCGATTGGTCGGCGAAGCGCGGGGAGAAGCCGAAGGCGAAGGTGTATCCCAAGGAAGCGACCGTGGACTTGCTGCGGATCGACTGCGCCGGTTGGCTCGCGTGGAGCGCTGCCGGCGCCGCTCCCGATTCCGCCCCGATACCCCGCCACAACGCGCGGACCGAGTCCGGGGAAACGTCCGCCGAGCCACCGGCCGCGGGCGATCAACCCGGTTCGCGGGCACCTGCCGATGAGCCCGATGGATCGGCCTCCGAAGCCGAGGTCGCACGGGTTCCATACGAGGTCGACCCGGATCGGCCGGACGCGGTCGAGCAGGTTGACGCCTTCGCCCAAGCGATGACCAAGGACATCTGGCAGGACGTTCTCGGGGAGCTCCAAGGGAGCCCTGAGGAGATCAAGGCGATCCGCCTCCAATTCGCTCATCACTGCTGGTGCGACCTGTTCATCGGGTTCGTGCAGGCTCTGGAGGCGTTCGGCAAGGTGGTCGAAAAGGTTCCGGACAAGGCCAAGGAGATCATCACCGAAGCCATTTGCGGCTCCAGCAAGCAGAAAAAGCGGTCGAAGCTCACCGAGCAGGTCGTGGACATGGTCGTGGACAAGGCGTGGTCGGCCTTCAAAGCCGCCGCCATCGCCCATTCACCCTTGTTCGGCATGCTCAGCGGTGAAGAACTGCTGAGGAATCTCCGCATCATCGCCATCTTCATCTGCCCGGCGCCCAACAACCACAAGGAAGTACAGGAGCACGCCATCGACCCGCTCCTGCGAGATGCGCGCGCCTACATCTCGGACGAAACGAAGCAGTGGCTGGCGACCCGGTTCAAGCAGTGGGCAGACGGGGTGGCGAAACCGGCGGTGCCAGGCAGCCGGGAAGGGGAGGGGCACAGCGAACTGGGGCCACCGAAGCACCCTCCACACGAGTGAAGCTCGAGGCATGGGCGGATGCGGAGTAGTACGTCCGAAGCTCAGCGCAGGTCATCGAGTTCGATCACCGAGCGGGCCGGCTTCCCCGAGAAGCCCGCGGGCCGGCCGTAAGCCAGGTTGAGCGTCTCCAGCCGGTAGCTCCAGTCGCTGCCGCAGCCGCACGTTGCCCCGAAACGCAGGTTGAACTGCCAACGGAGCCACTCGCCGGGTTCGAGCCGGACCGGCAATCGCCGCCAGCCGCGCTTCGGCATCCCCCACGGCGATGGGGTGACCAGCACCGACAGACCACCCTCCGCCTCACGAAGCGTGACGTCCTCGAGCTCGCCGAGCGGGCGCAGCGCGAACCGCGGCTCGAAGCCGGTCGACTCGTCGATCTGCACGTCGTGGAGTTCCACGCCCGGAGGCAGCGGGAACGCGTCCGGCACCCGGTTGCGCACCGCAGCCGCAGGCCCGCCCCGGGATCGCTTGGTCCAGGTGGTTCGCACCCGCTGTGCCACGACGTCCACAACGACCAGCATCCCCGGCGACGCAACCCGAAATTCCCTGACCAAGCCCGCCAACCCCGGCGCAACTGGTTCACCGGTACGGCCGCCACCTGGCCCAACGGCCCCAAGCGTTACCTGGCCGTTTCACGAGGCCGTTGACGGCTGTGCCCCGGCTCACTACAGTCCCCGGAAACCGTCTGTAAAGTATCCTAATTAAGTCCGGAGGAACGAGTGCGAGCCGGTAGCCCGCGGATGCTGCGCGAGATCAACGATCGCGCGGCCATCGAGGTCCTCCTCCGGGAGGGGCCTCTGACGCGGGCCGAACTCGAGCTCACCATCGGGCTCTCCAAGCCCGCCACCGCCCAGCTGCTCACCCGGCTCGAACTGGACGATCTCGTCGTCAAGGCCGGGGTGCGGGGTGGCGGTCGCGGGCCGCGGGCCCAGCTCTGGGCGGCCAACGGCGGCCTCGCCTTCGTCGCCGCCGTCGATCTCACGCCGCACGTCGCCGATTTCGTCGTCGCCGATGTGGCCGGGGTCGTCCTCGCCGAGTACCGGACGCCGCTGCCCGTGCACGCGGGTGCCGACGTCGTCGGGGCCTTCGGCGAGGCTCTCCAGAAAGTCGCCGAAGCAGCCGGGATCCAGCGGGAGGACCTGGCCCACGTCGTGATCGGCGCGCAGGGGGCGTTCGATCCGCGGACCGGCCTGCTCTCCTCCGCGCCGCACATCCCCGGCTGGCTGGGATTCGACGTCCCGCAGAAGCTCAGCGACGAACTCGGCGTCGACGTCCTCATCGAAAACGACGTCAACCTGGTCGCCGTCGAGGAGATGACCGCCGGGCTGGCCCAGGACGTCGACGACTTCGTCATGGTCTGGCTGTCCGAAGGCGTCGGCGGTGCCGTCGTGATCGGACGGCGGCTGCTGCGCGGGGCCACCGGCGGGGGCGGCGAGATCGACTGGATGCGCGTGCCCGATCCGGCCACCGTGGACACCGGGGACGTCTGGCCCGAGGCCGGCGCCCGGTTCGGCAACCTGGTCGACTCGCCCGCCATCTGCCGCCTCGCCGCCGCCCACGGCATCCAGGCCGACACCGCCTGGGAAGCCGTGGCGAAGACCGGATCGGACCATCCCTTCCGACACGATCTCGCCAGGCGGGTCGCCGGCGGTGTCGCCAACCTCGTCGCCGTCGCCGACCCTCAGCTCGTGCTCCTCTGCGGCGACACCAGCCGGGCCGGCGGGGAGGACTTCGCCGCGCTCGTCCAGGAAAAGCTGCACGAACTCGTCCTGCCGCGCACGCCCGTCGGCTGCGCTTCCGTGCAGGGCAACGCCGTTCGCGCGGGCGCGCTGCAGTCGGCGCTCGCCACCACCCGTGAGGACGTCTTCGGCGTCGTCACCCCCCACGCTCCTCGGGTCGCGCAGGCCCGAGGGCGACAGCACCCGTCCCCGACCGAGTAGCCCCAACCGATGAGGAGGAGGGCCATGCCCCCGACCACCCGGACCCGCCGCGGCGCCCTGCTGGTGGCCGCCGCCGCGGCGTCCGTCCTGTTGACCAGCGCCTGTTCCGGCGCCGCCGCCCCCAGCGGCGGTGACGCGGCCGCCGCGCCCGGCAAGGACGACAAGATCACGATCACGGTCTACAGCAAGTTCACCGACCGCGAGTACGGCGTGGTGACGGCGGGCCTGAACAAGCTCAAGGCGAAGTACCCGAACATCGAGATCAAGCACGAGGGCAACCAGGACGACGACAAGCTCACGCAGTCGATCCGCGGCGGCAACCCGCCCGACGTCGCGATCTCCTTCTACACCGACAACCTCGGTGCCTGGTGCTCCACGGGCAGCTTCCAGGACCTCAAGCCCTACATCGACCGCGACAAGATCGACCTGAACCAAATCCCCGAGGCGGTCCGCAACTACACCGAGTACCAGGGCAAGCGGTGCGCCATGCCGATGCTCGCCGACGTCTACGGCTTCTACTACAACAAGGACATGTTCGCGGCGAAGGGCGTCACCTCGCCGCCGAAGACCACGGACGAGTTGCTCGAGGCCGCCAAGAAGCTGACCGAGTACAACGCGGACGGCTCGATCAAGGTCGCCGGCTTCCTGCCGTCGATGCCGTTCTACGCCAACCAGGCCCAGTACTGGGCGCCGAACTTCGGCGCGCCGTTCCTGGGCCCGGACGGCAAGTCGGACCTCGCCACCAACCCCGGCTGGAAGGCGATGTTCGAGTTCCAGCAGAAGCTGATCGACGCGCTCGGCGGCCACGACAAGGTCGAGCAGTTCAAGGCCGGTCTCGGTGACGAGTACTCCGCCGACAACGGCTTCCAGAAGGGCAAGCTGGCGATGATCTACGACGGTGAGTTCCGCACCGCGTTCATCAAAGACCAGGCGCCGGCCCTGAACTACGCCACCGCGCCCGCCCCGGTGCTCACCACCATGGCGGACAAGTACGGCAGTGCCTTCACCACCGGCACGATCATCGCCATCCCCAAGGGCGCCAAGAACCCCGGCGCCGCGTGGGAGCTGATCAAGCAGGTCACCCTGGACACCGACACCCTGGTGGACATGGCCAACGGCCTGAAGAACGTGCCCAGCACGAAGGCCTCGCTGACGTCGCCGCGCCTCGACCTGCAACCGCAGTTCAAGACGTTCCTCGACATGTACGACAGCGGCAAGCTCGTGTCGAACCAGACCACGCCGATCGGTGACGCGCACCTCAAGGCGGTCAACGACTTCGCCGAGAAGTGGCAGGCCGGTTCGGTGCCCGACCTGACCGAAGGCCTGAAGAAGGTGGACGCGCAGATCGACGACGAACTGAAGCAAAAGGGCGCGGGCGGATGACCTCCACCGCCGTCCCACTCAAGACCGACGGCTCCCCCTCCGCGCCTGCCAAGGCGCGGGCGGGGGCCCGCCGGGCCAAGCGCCGCCGGACCGTCCTGTTCTTCATGGCCCCGGCCTTCCTCGGGTTCCTGATCTTCTTCGGCTACCCGCTGATCGCCACGGTCTACTACTCCTTCACCCGCTACGACCTGATCAACCCGCCGCAGTTCATCGGGTTCGACAACTACATCCGGATGTTCACCACCGAGCCGCTGGTCGGCACGGCCGCGTACAACACGCTGTGGCTGGTGGTCGTCCTGACGGTCTGCCGCGTGGTGTTCTCCCTCGGCATCGCGTCGGTGATCTCCCGTCTCAAGTCGGGCGTCGGCCTGGTCCGGACGCTCTGCTACCTGCCGACGCTGGCCCCGCCGGCGGCGGCCACGCTGGCGTTCGTCTTCGTGTTCAACCCGGAGTTCGGCCCGGTCAACCGGTTCCTGCGGCTCGTCGGCATCGACGGCGGGCTCTGGTTCAACAGCCCGGCCATGTCGAAGCCCGCGCTGACGCTGCTCGCGCTGTGGGGTTCCGGCGAGCTGATGATCATCATCCTGGCCGCGCTGCTGGACGTCCCCACCGAGCAGTACGAGGCCGCCGAGCTCGACGGCGCCGGCCCGGTCCGCCGGTTCTGGCACGTCACGCTGCCGTCGATCTCGCCGGTGCTGCTGTTCGGCGTGGTCAACTCGATCATCTACGCGCTGCAGTTCTTCACCCAGGCGATCGTCGCGGCGTCCGCGAGCGCGGGCACCGCGGACGTCGCCGGCAACTCGAAGCTCATCGGGGCGCCGCAGAACTCGACGCTGACCTATCCGATCTGGCTGTACGTCCAGGGCTTCCGCTACTTCAACATGGGGTACGCGGCGGCGATGGCTGTCCTGTTGTTCATCGTGAGCTCGGGCTTCACCTGGATTCTCGTACGGCAGCTTCGGAAGTCCCAGCACCAGGAGGAGGGGGCATGACCGCACTGGCCGAAGCGCCGCAAAAAGCGGCGGGCGTACCGCCGAAGGTGCGGTTCAAGCGCAACTGGGACAAGCGGCTGGGCTTCATCGCCACGCACGCGATCGGGTTCGCGCTCGGCGTGATCTTCGTGCTGCCGCTGCTGTTCGTGTTCCTCACCGCGGTGATGGCGAGCGACCAGGCGATGACGTCGAGCCTGTGGCCGACCGAATGGCACTTCGAGAACTTCGTCAAGGTGTTCCAGAAGGCGCCGCTACTCGAATACTTCGGCAACAGCCTGCTGTATTCGGCGCTGGCGACGGCGGGTGCGCTGCTTTCGGCGATCCCGGCGGCGTACGCGCTGGCGAAACTGCGGTGGCGCGGGCAGAACCTGTTCTTCATGCTGACCGTGGCGGCGATGCTGCTGCCGCCGCAGGTCACCGTCGTGCCGCTGTACGACCTGTGGGTGCGGCTGGGCCTCACCGGCACGCTGGTTCCGCTGATCGTGCCGTACTTCTTCTTCGACGCGTTTTCGATCTTCCTGCTCCGGCAGTTCTTCCTCACCATTCCGAAGGACTACCTCGAAGCGGCGAAGATCGACGGCTGCAACGAGTTCCAGGCGATGTACCGCGTGCTCATCCCGATGGCCAAACCCGGGATCGCGGCCACCGCCATGTTCTGCTTCCTGTTCACCTGGAACGACTACTTCGGGCCGCTGCTCTACACCGGCGAGAACCAGGACCACTGGCCGCTTTCGCTGGCCATCGCGTCCTTCCGCGGCATGCACCACGTCGAGTGGAACATGACGATGGCGGCGACCGCGCTGATCATGGCGCCGGTGATCGTGCTGTTCATCTTCGCCCAGAAGTCGTTCGTCAAGGGCATCACATTCACGGGGGTCAAGGGATGAAGCTGGCAGTCGTCGGTGGCGGGTCCACCTACACGCCGGAGCTGATCGACGGGATCGCCGGCCGCCGGTCCACTTTGGACGTCGATGAGATCGTGCTGGTCGACCCGGACGCCTACCGCGTCGAGGCCGTCGGCGGGTTCAGCCGGCGCATCTTGGACCACGCCGGGCACCCGGCCCGGGTCCGCACGACGCAGTCGCTGGAGGAAGGCGTCGATGGCGCTTCGGCGGTCCTGATCCAGCTGCGCGTCGGCGGGCAGCGGGCGCGGCGCTCGGACGAGACGTTCCCGCACGCCTGCGGCTGCGTCGGGCAGGAGACGACCGGTGCGGGCGGCCTGGCAAAGGCGCTGCGCACGGTGCCGGTGGTGCTGGACATCGCCGACCGCGTCCGGAAGATCGCCGGCGACGACACGTGGATCGTCAACTTCACGAACCCGGTCGGCATCGTCACCCGCGCCCTGCTCAACGAGGGGCACCGCGCGGTCGGGCTGTGCAACGTCGCCATCAACCTGCAGCGGCAGTTCGGGAAGCTCCTGGGTGTCGGCGCGGACGACGTCAAGCTCGTCCACACCGGGCTGAACCACCTGAGCTGGGAGCGCGGCGCGCTCGTCGGCGGCGTCGACCGGCTCCCGGAGCTGCTGGACCAGCACCTGGACTACCTGTCGAACGAAGTCAGCGTGCCGGAGAAGTGGCTGCGGCGGATGAACGTCGTGCCGTCGTACTACCTGAAGTACTTCTACGCGCACGACGAGCAGGTCACCAAGCAGCGCACCGAACGCCCGCGCGCGGACGTGGTCAGCGACGTCGAGGAAGAGCTGCTGAAGATCTACCTCGACCCGGAGCAGAACACCAAGCCGGAGTCGCTGGAAAAGCGCGGCGGGGCGTACTACTCCGAGGCCGCCGTGCAGCTGGTGCACGCGCTGACCGCGGGCGGCCCGGCCGAGGAGCACGTGGTGAACGTCCGCAACGAGGGCACCTTCCCGTTCCTGCCGGACGACGCCGTCATCGAAGCCCGGTCCATTGTGGACTCCAAGGGTGCGACGCCGATTCCGCAGCCGCCGGTGGAGCCTCGGTTCTCGGGCCTCATCGCGGCGACGACGGCATACGAGTTCCTGGCTCTGGAGGCGGCGCTGAAGGGCGGCCGCGACCGCGTGGCCGACGCTCTCTTGGCGCACCCGCTGGTCGGTCAGTACTCGAAGGCCGACACCCTGGCCGATTCGCTCGTGCAGATCAACCGCGAGTACTTGCCCTGGGCCCGCGGATGAAGCCTGCCATCATCGCTATCGACGGCGGGAACAGCAAGACCGAGGTCCTGGTGATCTCGGAAGACGGCGTGGTGCTGGGGAAGTCGAGAGGCCCCGGTGCTTCGCCGCAGAACATCGGCGTCGCGGCCTGCGTCACGGCGCTGGAGGGCTTGGTCCTGGAGGCGTTCCCGGACTTCGGGGAGAAGCCGTGCGCGGTGCACACCTCGGCGTACCTCGCCGGTCTCGACTTCCCGCGCGAGGAAGAGACGCTGCACGCGGCGCTGTCCGCGCGCGGGTGGAGCGACACCCTGACGGTCGGCAACGACACCCTCGCGCTGCTTCGGGCGGGCAGCGCGGGGGTCGGCGTCGCGGTCGTCTGCGGCGCCGGGATCAACGGCGCCGGTGTCGGCCCCGACGGCCGCGTCCACCGCTTTCCCGCGCTGGGCAAGATCTCCGGCGACTGGGGTGGCGGCTACCGGCTCGGCGAAGAGGCGCTGTGGTGGGCCGTGCGCGCCGAGGACGGCCGCGGTCCGCGCACGGCCCTGATGCCGGCGGTGGCGGCCTACTTCGGGAAGCCGGCGCTGCTGGACGTCGTGCAGGGCCTGCACTTCGAGGAGATCGACCCGGCGTCGATCCACGGCCTGTGCCCGCTGCTGTTCGAAGTCGCGGCGGCGGGGGACGAGGTCGCCCAGGACATCGTGACGCGGTTCGTCGAAGAGGTCAGCGTCTTCGCGGCGGTGATCCTCCGCGAGCTGGACCTGACCGCGGACGCCCCGGAGATCGTCCTCGGCGGCGGCGTGCTGACCGGTGTCGGCGCGCCGGTGATCGCGGAGATCGAACGCCGGTGCCTCAAGGTCGCGCCGCGCGCGGTGGTCCGCGTCGTCGACGTGAACCCCGTGGTGGGCGCGGCATTGTTCGGACTCGACACGCTGGGGGCGCCCGAGGCCGCCAAGGCGGCGCTCAAGGCGGCGACCCAGCGCGTCTGAAAACTCTGGCGTGGCCCGTCCCGAAGCGGCGCGGGACGGGCCACGCCAGACCCCCTCACGGCGCCGGGACGATGGTTTCGCCGGTCTCCAGCAGCGACTTGAGGTCCGACAGGATCCAGGCCCAGCCGCCACCCGCGTTCTCGTTCGGCGGCGCGTCCAGCCGCTCGAGCGAGCCGCTGACCATCGCGGCCATCGTGGGGGCGCCGGTGACGTCGTGGGTCACGGTCAGCCGGGTGCCGGCGGTCTTGGACTCCTCGATTTCGTACGTGAGCGTCGTGTAGGGCTCGTCGGACACGTCCTCCGGGGCCATCAGCAGCTTCCAGGTGATGACCAGCTTGCGCGGCGGGTCCACCTCCAGGACCTCGCCGTCGACGAGGTCCCCGGTCATCCCGGCGTCGATGAACGGCTGCGTCGGCCGGGTGCGGTGCTTGCCGCCGGGCCGCAGGTCGAAGTCGGCCAGGCCGGTGTAGCCGTACTTCTGCGTCCACTCGGGCTTGGTGATGGCGTCCCAGATGCGCTCCGGGGACGCCTTGATGTAGACGCGGTAGACCTGCACGGTGTTCGTCACGGTTCTTCGCCTTCCAGCTCGTTCTTGAGGTCGAGGAGCGCGGTGACCCGGCGCTCGGTGTACTTGTCGATCCACCGGTCGTGGATCTGGCGGATCGGGACGGGGTTGAGGAAGTGCCGCTTCTCGCGGCCTTCCTTCCGTGCGACGACGAGCCCGGCCTCTTCCAGGAGCTTCAGGTGCTTCATGACGCCGAAGCGGGTCATCTCCACCTGGGTCTCCAGCTCGGTGAGCGTGCGGCCGTCACGCTCGAAGAGCAGGTCGAGCAGGAACCGGCGGGTCGGATCCGCCAGCGCCTTGAACACCAGGTCGTCGTCGGGCACGTCAGCGAGAATAGGTGACCAAAAGGTCACATGTCAACGGGCGCGAAAAGGCCGCCACCCCGGGAGTGGGGTGACGGCCTTGTCGTGCGGGTGGCGCTGCCCGGTTACGTCGCCGGCGCGAAAGCCGCCGGTTGCTGCTGGAGCTGGGACTGCTGGAGTTTCGTCCGGACACGCAGCTCCTTCAGCTGGGCCTTGGCCACACGCTGCTTCTTGCTGCTGCCGCGGACGGCACCCATCGTGCCGACCATCAGCGTCTTCCGGATGAGTCCCATGCGCGTCGTCCCCTAAACGATCAGCGACAGCGGCAGGATCAGCGCGATGGCGACCACCGAGATGAGCGTCTCCATCACCGACCAGCTCTTCAGCGTCTGCCCGACCGAGAGCCCGAAGTACTCCTTGACCAGCCAGAACCCGGCGTCGTTGACGTGCGAGAAGAACAGCGACCCGGCGCCGATCGCCAGCACCAGCAGCGCGCTGTGGGACGGGTCCATGCCCGCGGCCAGCGGGGCCACGATGCCCGCCGCCGAGACGGTCGCGACCGTGGCCGAGCCGGTGGCCAGGCGGATCGCCACCGCGACCAGCCAGCCGAGCAGCAGCGGGGACAGGTTCGCGTCCTTGGCCAGGCCGGTGATGACGTCGCCGACGCCGGCGTCGACCAGGGTCTGCTTGAACCCGCCACCCGCGCCGACGATGAGGATGATCCCGGCGATCGGGCCGAGCGAGTCACCGACCACTGTGGACAGTTTGTCCCGGCCGAGTCCGGCCGGGCGGCCGAGCAGGACCATGCCCACCAGGACCGCCGCGAGCAGCGCGATCAGCGGGTCGCCGACGAAGTCGAGGATCTTGCGGGCCTGGTTGTCCTTGGCCAGCAGGATGTCCGACAGCGCTTTCGCCAGCATGAGCACGACCGGCAGCAGCACCGTCGTGAGCGTCGCGGCGAAGCTCGGACGCGGCTTGTCGGTGTCGGCGCGTTCCGGGATCAGCCGTTCCGGCGGCGCGGCGTCCGGCACCAGCCGCGCCGCGAGCTTGCCGAACAGCGGGCCCGCGACGACCAGCGTCGGGATGCCGACGAGCAGGCCGAACGCCAGCGTGATGCCGACGTTCGCGTTCAGCGCGCCGGCCGCGGCCAGCGGGCCGGGGTGCGGCGGGACCAGCCCGTGCAGCACCGAAAGCCCGGCCACCGCGGGAATGCCCAGCAGCATCAACGGTTTCCCGGTGCGCTTGACCGCGAGCAGCACCACCGGGATCAGCATGACGAGCCCGATCTCGAAGAACATCGGCAGCCCGATCAGGGCCGCGACGAGCGCCATCGCCCACGGGAGCGCGCCGCCGCGGGCCCGGCCGAGCACGGTGTCGACGATCTGGTCGGCGCCGCCGGAGTCGGCCAGCAGCTTGCCGAGCATCGCACCGAGGGCGATCAGGATGCCGACGGACGCGACCGTGCTGCCGACGCCGGTCGTGAAGCTCTTGAGCAGCTTGTCGACCGGCATCCCGGCGGTCAGCCCGAGCGTGAGCGAGCCGAGAACCAGCGACAGGAACGGGTGCAGCTTCACCTTCGTGATCAGCACGACGATGACGGCGATCGCGACGACGGTCGCGATGATCAGGCGCGTGTCGTGGCCGGTCCAGCCGGCGGCGAGGACGGCGTTCACGCGTGCTCCCGGAAGGCGGCCAGCGCGGCTTCGGTGATCTCGGCCGGCGTGCCCCCGGTGTTGTCGAAGACGGCCCCGGCCTCGTCCGGCTCCAGGGGTTCGAGGTCGGCGAGCTGGGAGTCCAGCAGCGACACCGGCATGAAGTGGCCGGTGCGCGTCTTCATCCGCTCGGCCAGCTGTGCGCGGTCGCCGTGCAGGTGCGCGAACCAGACGTCGCCGCCGGTGCGCAGGACGTCGCGGTACCGGCGCTTGAGCGCGGACGACGTCACGACGCCGCCGGAGGCCTCGTGTTCGCGGATCCAGCCGGCGATGGCCTCGAGCCAAGGCGCGCGGTCTTCGTCGGTCAGCGGCGTGCCGGCGGTCATCTTGTCGATGTTGGCCTTCGGATGGAACGTGTCCGCTTCCGCGTACTCGACGCCGAGGGCCTCGGCGAGCGCCGTGCCGATCGTCGTCTTCCCGGAGCCTGACACCCCCATCACCACGATGACGGTCATCCGCACCTCCCACTTCGTTGTGCCCAGGCGAGTCAAACTTAAAAGTACTACTTATTCAAGATGAAGTACTACTTAATCGAATCAGAGCGCTATGTTGATCAGGTGAGGCACGAGCAGGTCCTGGATGCCCTGGGCGCGGCGATCGCGAACGGTTCCCTGGAACCGGGCACCGTGCTGCGCTCGGAAGACCTTCAAGAACGCTTCGGCGCTTCGCGAACCGTGGCCCGCGAGGTCGTCCGCGTGCTGGAAACGATGCAGCTGACCACCAGCAAGCGCCGGGTCGGGGTGATCGTCCGCGAGCCGGCGGCGTGGAACCACTACGACCCGCGGCTGATCCGCTGGCAGCTCGACGGCCCGGCCCGCCCGGCGGCGCTCGCCACGCTGAACGAACTGCGTTCGGCGATCGAGCCGTGCGCGGCGCGGTTCGCGGCCCTGCGCGCGACGCCGGAGGAGCGCGGCCGCCTGGGCGCGCTGGGGGAGCGGCTGGCGCGGACGGCCCGGGCCCGTGACCTTCCGGCGTTCCTCGAGTTCGACATCGCCTTCCACGACCTGCTGCTCACCGCGTCCCGGAACCCGATGTTCGGGCAGCTGTCCGAGGTCGTCGCGGAGGTGCTCACCGGGCGGACCGGGCACGGCCTGATGCCGCCGGAGCCGCAGCCCGAGGCCGTCGCGCTGCACGCCGAGGTGGCCGCGGCGGTGGCCGCCGGGGACGCGGACCGGGCGGAGCGGGCGATGCGCGACATCGTCGTCCAGGCCCGTGACGAGATCGCCGCCCTGGTGGCCGAGGGGCCTTCCGAGGGCGAGTAGCCTCCGCGGGAGAACTGGACTTTCTTTCCGCCGGGGGGCACGGGTGAGCGCGGCGCGCGCGATCGGACTGGTGTTGGGCGTGGCGGCCGACGGCGCCCTCGGCGACCCCCGCCGCCGCCTCCCGGTGACGGCGTTCCGCCGGCTCCCGCACCGCTCGGGCGTCCTCGTCGCGGGCGCGCTCGTTGTGGGCGGGACGTTGCTCGAGCGGGCGAGCCGCGGCCGCCCCCTGGCGCAAGCCACGGCGACGGCGGTGACGACGTGGGCTGTCCTCGGCGCGGCGGGCCTGGCCCAGCAGGGCACGGAACTGGCCCGCGACCTGGAGGAGTGCCGCTTCGAGCCGGCGCGCGCGACACTGTCCGAACTGGACCCCCGGGTGGCCGGCGGCCTGGGCGCGATCGCGCTGTCCCGGGCCTCGGTGGAGACGCTGGCGGAGAACACGTCCGACGCGGTGGTGGCCCCGCTGGTGTGGGGCGCGCTGGCGGGCGTGCCGGGCTTGCTGGGCGCACGGGCGGTGAGCTTGCTGCGCCGATCCCGCGCGGGCCGCCGCGGCCACTGGGCGGTGGACCGTGCCGACGAGCTGGTCCACCTGCTGCCCACCCGCGTGGCGGCGGCCTTGACGGTGGCGGCGGCCCCGGTGGTCGGCGGCTCGGCGGGCGGCGCCTGGCGGGCGTGGCGCCGCGACACGATCGCCCACCCGAGCCCGAACGCGGGCCGCGTGGAGGCGGCGTTCGCCGGCGCGCTGGAAGTCCGCGTCGGGGGCCGGACGGTGTACCCGCACGGCGTGCTGGAGCTGCCGGTGCTGGGGGTGGGCCGGAACCCGGACGCGGGACACGTGACGCGCGCGGTGGAGCTGTCCCGGGTCGTGGGCTGGCTGGCCGGGGCGACCTCGGTGGTGGTCGCCGTGCTGACGGGCTTCCGGCGCCGGGATCTGTAACTCTCCCGCGTATCGACGAGCGTAGGCAAACGTTTCGCCGAAAAACTGGGAGGAACCTTGCGGTACAAGCACATGGCGGCCGGCGTGGTCGCCGCGAGCCTGCTCACCCTCGTCGTCACCGGGACCGCCGAAGCCAAGGACCGGCGCTGCGGCCCCACCTACGAGCAGGACGGCTTCGGCAGCCTGGGCACGCCGTTCACGCTGAAGTCCAAGCACGACGACGACGGCCCCGCCGGGTCGCCGTTCGTCGTGGGGGAGGAGTTCGAGATCCACACCAACGTCGCGGGCCAGGTCTGGACCATCACCTTCGCCGACAACGGCAAGGTCTTCTTCACCGGCGACGACGTCTCGGCGACCACGGGGATTCGTGAGCAGCACCCGACCGCCAACCAGCCGGGCGTCACCCAGCACATGACGGCGGACGCGCTGAACCACACCACCGGCGAGACCATCCACGGCTTCCTGGACGTGCTGCCGGTCCCGCGCTGCGGCGGCTGAACCGCACGCCGCGGCTGGGGTCCCTCAGCCGCGGCGGCGCAGCTGCTCCAGGGCCTGCGCGTCCAGCGGCCCACCCCGCTCCGCCAGCCGGGCCCCGATCCGCTCCCGGTCCTCCGCCGTCCGGTTCCCGCCGAACTTGAACTTCGCCCTGACCCCGGTGACCGTGAACTCGATCCCGCGGATCCCCGGCAGCAGCCGCCGGTCGGGCGCGTCCGGGGCGGCGCTCACCGGCGCCCGTGAACCGTCCGGTTCGAAGTGCCGCAGCTGCTCGTCGAGCAGGGCCGCCTTCGCCGCCGGGTCGTCGACCAGCCGGACGTCCCCTTCGAGCTGCACCGTCGCGTAGTACGACGTCGGCACGCCGTAGGCCGGGTCCGCGGTCGCGTTCCAGTCCGCGCGGATGTACGTGTAGTCGCCGATCACCGTCAGCAGGGCCCGCGGGTGCTCCTCCAGCAGCGGCCAGATCGGGTTCGGGCGGGCCAGGTGGGTGACGATCGTGCGGTCGCCGTCGAACGCGAAGTGCGCCGGCGTCACCACCGGCAGGTCGCGGCCCCGGCCGCCGGCGATCAGCTGGCCGAAGTCGTGCCCGGACAGCCACTCGCGCCACTCCGGGTCGGAAGTGGCGGCGTCCCACGGGTGGATCAGCATGACCCGAGTATCACCCGGGCAAGTGGCCTCACCGCAGGGCCATTTGCGGCCTACTTCTGATGGCCACTTTCGGCGAGCTCGTCTTCCGCGAGGATCTCCGCGACGGACTTCCGGCGCGAAGGGGCTTCGGACGCGTCCAGCGCACCGCCCGGCTTCAGCTCGCGGACCGTGAAGTACAGCCAGCCGAGCAGCGCCATCGCGCCGAACGCGATCCACTGCAGCGCGTACGACAGGAACGGCCCCGAGTCCGTCTGCGGCAGCGGCAGCGCGCCGAGCACACCGGGCTGGCCGGCGTCGAGCTGGAAGTAGCCCGGCCGGATGTCGAGCCCGCCCGCCCGCGCGACCACCCGGGAGTCGACGACGTAGCTCTGCAGCCGCCCGCCGGTCGAGGCGTCGGCGAACGCGTCGCGGTGCTTCGGGTCGGTCTCGTCCGCCCGCACCCGCGCGGTGACCTGCACGGTCCCGGCCGGCGGCGGCGGGTACGGCGGCACGGCCGACTTGCTGTCCAGGGGAACGAAGCCCCGGTCGATCACCACGATCGTGCCGTCGGTGGTCCGCATCGGCGTCAGCACCTCGAAGGCGCCTTCGCCCTGGACGGTCCGCAGCCGCGCGACGACTTCCTTGTCCGGCAGGTACTGGCCGGTGACGGTGACGAGGTGCCACTCGGTGTACCGGCCGGGCACGCTCCCGGGCGGCAGCAGCTGCGCCAGCGGCACGGGGGCCGCGGTGAACGACGTCTCGAGCGCGGCGTTCTGCTGCTCGCGCTCGGTGTTCCGGCCGAACTGCCACGGCGAGAGCAGGGTGAAGCAGCAGATGGCGAAGGTGAACACCACCGCCGTCAGAGCCAGCCACCCGGGCCGGAGCAGGAACCGCAACCGCACCCCACCACGGTAGCCCGTGCCCCCGGCGGGCCTTCGCGGGCTGTGACCGCTACCTCCGCGAACGCACCCAATCCAGCAAACCGGGCACCGAGCGTTCGATCATGCCGAGGACGTCTTCGAAGCCGTCGTCGCCGCCGTAGTAGGGGTCCGGGACCTCGGCGTCCTCGGGTGCCGACGGGTCGAACGACCGCAGCAGCCGCACCTTCGCCGGGTCCTCGACCCGCGACCGCAGGAACTCGAGGTGCCCCTCGTCCGCGGCCAGCAGCAGATCGGCGGCGAGGTCCTCGCCGGACACCTCGGACGCGACGTGCGCGGTCGGGTAGCCGTGCGCCTTCAGCGTGGCACGGGCCCGCTTGTCGGCGGGCTCACCGGCGTGCCACGGACCGGTCCCGGCGCTGGTCACCCGGACGGAGTCACCGAGCCCGGCGTCGTCGAGCCGGGCCCGGAACACCAGTTCGGCCATCGGGGAGCGGCAGATGTTGCCGGAGCAGACGAAGACGATGTGCGTCACGCGCCGAGGGTAACCACCGGGTTCGCCTGGTCACCCGTCCGCCTGACGTGGCCGGGGTCAGCAGGTGACCGGTCACGTGGTTCTGGGCGGTGGAGGCTGCCCGGCTTCGACGGGAGAGGCGGGAGTTCGGATGGGCGCGATGCCCCGCGGCCCCATCGACCCGCGCGAAGGCTGCTCGCTTGGCTCGCCGCGGTCGGGTGGAGTGGGTGCGATGCCCGGGCCCGGCAGGCGGCGCATGGAGGCTGGCCCGCTCGGCCCGGAGGGGCGCGCGTTGGAAGGGCGCGATGGCCCGCGGCCTATCGGCCGGCACGCGTGGAGACTGCTCCCCGCGCGCGGGGCGATGCCCTCCGCGGCCTGGTAGGCGGGCGCGAACGTTCCTTGCTTGGCTCGCTGCAGTCGGACGGGGTGGGTGCGATCCCCGCAGCCCGGCAGGCGGCGCGCGTGGAGGCCGCCCCGTTTGGCCCGGGAGTTCGGATGGGCGAGATGCGCCGCGGCCCCATCGACCCGCGCGCGGAGGTGACCCCCGCCATCAGCCTGGCGATAACCCGCCCCACCAAGCATCCCCCGCCGCGAGCACCACCCTCGAGCGCCCCGAGCGTAACCACCGCATTCACCCGGTCACCCGCCCACACGGCGGTATCCGCGGCCCACGGCGCCCACTTAGCGTCGATCGGGCGAGGACGCGAACCGGAAGGAGAGCGATCATGCACGGGTGCTGCTCGAAGTGCACCGGCCAGGGCTGCGGCTGCTGCGGCAACTGCAACTGACCGTTCCCGGCGCCCGCGGCGGCCTGGTGCCGCCGGGGCGCCTCCCGTCCCGGGTCAGGGGTGGTAGTACTCCGCGATCCGGGTGACCACGTCGCCTTTCGCCGTGATCTTGACCGCGTACAGGCTGTCCGGGGTGGTCGCCAGGAACTCGGCGCGGGTGCACGGGTTGGCGCCCGCACCGTCGGAGCCGATGGCGAGGCCCGCGGCCGCCGACGCGCACCAGCTGCCGACTCCCGTGAAGATCTGCACGTCACCGGCCAGGACCGCCTTGTGCGCCGTGCCCGGGACCTGTTCGGCGATGCGGCCCTGCTCCTCGGCCTTGACGAACCGGGCGTCCGTCCACTCCACCCGGCCGTCCGGGTGGATCGCCGTCACGATCCCGTCCGCCGAACCGGCACCGCCCAGTACGAACACGCCGGCCGCGACCAGCGCCGCGACCGCACCCACCGCGGCGATCATCCACTTCGTCCTCGTCACGCCGTACGGACGCTCGTGGCGGCCGCGGGTTGCGCAGGCCCGGACCGCTGTCACCGTGACGAGCAACGACCGAAGGCGCACGGCTCCCGACCGTGCATGCGAAAATCACCGCGTGCCCGCCCTTTCCGAAGTCATCTCCGTGCTGGAACAGGCTTATCCGCCCGAGCTCGCCGAGTCGTGGGACGCCGTCGGCCTCGTCTGCGGCGATCCGGCCGAACCCGTGCGCCGGGTGCTGTTCTGCGTCGACCCGGTCGCCGAGACCGTCGACGAAGCCGTCGAACGCGGCGCGCAGCTGATCGTCGCGCACCACCCGCTGCTGCTGCGCGGCGTGCACGGCGTCCCCGCCGACTCCGCCAAGGGCGCCCTCGTGCACCGGATGATCCGCGAAGGCATCGCCCTCTACTGCGCGCACACCAACGCCGACTCCGCCGACCCCGGCGTCTCCGACGCGCTCGCGGAGGCGATCGGGCTGCGCGTCACCGGCCCGCTGGAACCGAAGGCCGACGGCGTCACCGGCATCGGCCGCCTCGGCGAACTGCCCGAGCCGGAGCCGTTCGCGGTGTTCGTCCAGCGCGTCGCCGACGCCCTGCCCGCGACCGTGCCCGGCGTGCTCGGCGCGGGTGACGCCGGCCGCCCGATCCGCACCGTCGCGGTGTCCGGCGGGGCCGGGGACTCCTACCTGAAGCAGGCCACCGAGGCCGGCGTCGACGCCTTCGTCACCGCGGACCTGCGGCATCACCCCGCCGGCGAGCACCTCGCGGGCCGCGGCCCGGTGCCCGCGCTGGTCGGGTTGACGCACTGGGCCAGCGAGTGGCCCTGGTGCGGGCAAGCCTCGGCGCTCGTGGCGCGGGCCTTTGCGGGTAACGTCGACGTTCACGTCTCCACGCGGCGCACCGACCCGTGGAACGTCCGCGCCGAGCGCACATCGATTTAGAGGAGCACCGTGAAGGCCGAACCCGCCGTGCAGCGCCAGTTGCTCGAGCTCGCCAAGGTGGACGCCGAGCTCTCGCGCACCGCGCACCGCCGCCGCACCCTGCCCGAGCTGGCCGAGATCGACGCGGGGGAGAAGACCGCCCGCGAGCGCCGCGACGCGCTCGTCTCGGTGGAGACCGCCGCCTCCGACCTCGACCGTGAAATCGCCCGGCAGGAGAAGGAGATCGAGTCGGTGCGCGCCCGCGAGGACCGCGACCGCAAGCTCCTGGCCTCCGGCTCGGTGAACTCGAAGCAGATGACCGACATCGAGCACGAACTGCAGTCGCTGGAGCGGCGCCAAAGCGCGCTGGAGGACGACCTGCTGGAGCTGATGGAGCAGCGCGAGGCCCTCGGCCTGGACGCGCAGCGCACCGGCGCCGAGGTCGACAAGGCCGAGGCCGAGGTCGCCGCCGCGATCGCGCGCCGCGACGAAGCGTTCAAGGACCTCGACACCACCCGTGCGCGCCGCGAAGAAGACCGCGTGAAGCTGGTGCCGCGCTTCCCGGAGCCGCTGCTCAAGCTGTACGAGCGCGTCCGCGAGCACAAGGGCATCGGGGCCGCGCTGCTCCGCGCCCGCCGCTGCGGCGCCTGCCAGCTGGAGCTGGACCGCAACACGGTCAACGAAATCAAGGCCGCGCCGGAGGACGACGTCATCCAGTGCGAGAACTGCGGCGCGATCCTGGTCCGGACCTTGGAGTCGGGTCTGTGACGTCGCATGTCGTGGTCGAAGCCGACGGCGGCTCGCGGGGCAACCCCGGTCCCGCCGGCTACGGCGCCGTGGTGAAGGACAGCGATGGCCAGGTCCTCGCCGAGCGCAAGGAAAGTCTCGGGGTCGTCACCAACAACGTCGCCGAGTACAACGGCTTGATCGCCGGCCTGGCCGCCGCGGCCGAGGTCGGTGCGTCCACTGTGGACGTACGGATGGACTCGAAGCTCGTGGTGGAGCAGATGTCCGGGCGCTGGAAGATCAAGCACCCGGACATGCAGCCGCTGGCCGAGCGGGCCAAGGAGCTGGCCGGGGGCTTCTCCCGCGTCAAGTACGAGTGGATCCCGCGCGCGCAGAACTCCCACGCCGACCGGCTGGCCAACGAGGCCATGGACGCCGCGACCGGCAAGCCCGCGGCCGGCCGCCCCGGCGCCGCCACGGCCGGCCGGGCCAGCCGGGTCGCCCGGCAAACCGTCGTTCGCGGACCCGCCACGGCCGAACGGGAACCCAGAGCCGCGGCCGACCCGCCGAAGCTGCCGACCCGCAAGCCCGACCGCGCGGCGGTGCCCTGGACCGGCGCCCAGGGCACCCCGACCCGGCTGCTCCTGCTGCGCCACGGCCAGACCGAGATGTCGGCACTGCGCCGCTACTCCGGCCGCGGCGACGTCCCGCTGACCGAAGTGGGCCGCACGCAGGCCGCCGCGGCCGCGAAGCGGCTGGCCGCGATGGAGGGCCTGGTCGTCGACGGCGAGGCCGTCCCGATCATCTCCTCGCCGCTCACCCGCACGAAGCAGACCGCGCAGGCCGTCGCCGACGCGCTCGGCGGCCGCGTCGAGACCCACCCCGGCCTGATCGAGACGGACTTCGGCGAGTGGGAAGGCCTGACGTTCGCCGAAGCGGCCGACCGCGACCCCGGACTGCACCGCTCCTGGCTGGGCGACAGCGCGGTGGCGCCGCCCGGCGGGGAGAGCTTCGAGGTCGTCCACCGGCGTGTCCGCAAGGCCCGCGACGAGCTCATCGCCGAGCACGGCGGCCGGACGTTGGTGCTGGTCAGCCACGTGACGCCGATCAAGACCCTGCTCCGGATGGGCCTCGACGCCGGCCCGCAGCTGCTGTTCCGGCTGCACCTGGACCTGGCGTCGCTGTCGATCGTCGAGTTCTACCCCGATGGGAACGCGTCGGTCCGCCTCGTCAACGACACCTCGCACCTGGCCTGACCGGCGCTGAGATATTTACAGAAGTGTGGGGCGGATCACGCTCGACCCCGACGCCTGGCGGACCCCGGATGGGGTATTGGCTACAGTGTCTCGACCGCGTCGCCGCGGTGTCGGGTCCGGCCTCCGGGTCCAGCAAGGGGGCGCCGGCTCGCGCGTATCCCACCGGCAGAAGCCTGCGGGCGGAACAGTGACGAGGACATGACGGCTAGCGCACTCACCGAGACCTCCCCGAGCGACGTCCCCGAGGACCCGGCCACCACCACGGCCGCCCGCGGCTGGGGCGCGCGCCTGGCGCCGGTGCTGGCCGTGCTCGCCGGTGTCGCGGCCGTCGCCGTCCACGCGACCCGCTACGGCCACTGGATCGTCGACGACGCCGCCATCACCTTCTCCTACGCCCGCAGCTTCGCCGACGGCCTCGGCCCGGTGCTGCAGCCGGGCGCGCCGCCGGTCGAGGGCTTCTCCGACCCGACGTGGATGGTGCTGCTCGGCCTCGGCAAGCTCGTCGGCCTCTTCGACCAAGGCGCCCTCTTCGGCCTCCCGGACTACGTGCTGTTCCCGAAGGCGCTGGGCCTGCTGTTCACCGGCGGCGTCCTGACGGCCTGCCACATCGCCGCGAAGCAGATCTTCACCCGCTTCGCGTGGCTGGCCACGCTGGTCGTCGGCCTGACGCTGGCGACGATCCCGTCGTACGTCATCTGGGTCGTGTCCGGCCTGGAGAACTCGCTGTTCGCGTTCGTCGTCGTCACGCTGGGCGTGACGCTGTTCGTGTCGGTGCGGCGGGACAAGCTGCTGACGCCGAAGGTCGCGGTGTGGGCCGGGGTGCTGGTGGCGTTCGCCGCGCTGACCCGCCCGGAAGGCCTGATCTACGCGGGCGCGTACCCGCTCGCGGCGCTGTTCCTGCTTCGGTCCGGGCTGTTCTGGAAGAGCTTCCGGCTCGCGCTGCTGTCGGTGGCGGCGTTCGCCGTGCCGTTCGGCGCGTACGTCCTGTGGCGGCACTCGGAGTTCGGGCGGCTGCTGGCCAACCCTTCGGTGGCGAAGCAGCAGGGCCTGCCGGGGTTCGACGCGGTGAAGCGGCCGTTCGAGCTGGTCGGCTACGCGGGCTGGGCCGGCGTGATCGCGCTGGCGCTGGTGATCGTGTTCGCGCTGGTCAAGGCGCCGTGGCGGCGTCCGTTGATCGCGCTGCTCGTGCCGCTGGGGCTCGGGATCGTCGCCTACGGCGTGATGGTCGCCGACTGGATGTACCAGCACCGGTTCGCCAGCCCGATCTGGCCGCTGGCGGTCATCGCGGGCACGCTCTCGGCCGGTGAGCTGCTGCGCCACCGGCGGGCGCTGCTGCGCGTCGGCGTCGTCGTGGTGCTGGTGGGCGCGTTCGTCCCGTCGGCCATCGGGTTCGCGGCCGCGGCGGACAAGTTCGCGAAGAACCCGAACATCACGGCGTGCCTGGTGGCCGACCGCTTCGGCCGCGGCTTCAACACCTACGCCGACATCCTCGGCGTGCAGAAGGCGTCGCTGCTGCTGCCGGACCTCGGCGGCTCGTCGATGACCAGCCGGCTCGAGCTGGTCGACATGGCCGGCCTGGTGAACAAGCCGATCGCCGACCTGGTGCACGAGAACGACCTGGCGGGCCTGCGCAACTACGTGTTCGACACGGTCAAGCCGACGTTCATCCACTCGTGGGGCCCCTGGGCGGCGGGCAACGGGATCGCGCTGGACCCCCGCCTCGACCGCGACTACGTGCTGATCTACAGCTCCCCGATCGAGGGCCTCCGCAACGGTGACTGGGTCCGGCGTGACGCGGTGACGGACCCGGCGAAGCTGAAGGCGGCCCAGGAGTACGCGGCGAAGACGATCCCGGCCGTGGCGGCGGACCGCTTCGGCGGTCCGCTGGACGACTGCGGCGCGACGATGAAGCCGGGCCAGACGATCACGACGCCCAGCTGAGGTTATCGGCCGTCAGGTCGCGAACCCGAGGCTCAGCCAGAGCGCGACGGTCGCCGCGGCCAGGCTCAGCGGGGTCGTGAGCGCCCCCAGGGCGTGGAAAGTCCTCGGCGAGGGCGGCTTCGGGAGCGTCCGGCGCCACAGCAGGGTCGCCAGTGAGCCGAGGTAGGTCGCGTTCGGGCCGATGTTGACGCCGAGCAACACCGCCAGCAGCACGCCCGGCGCCGGGTGCGGGCCCAGCACCGACAGCAGGATGAGCGTCGCCGGCAGGTTGTTGACCAGGTTGGCCAGCAGCGCCGCCACGCCCGCGGCCACCAGCAGGTCGACCAGGCCGGTCGCGGACGGCAGGACCTCGCGGAGCACCCCGCCGAGGACGTGCTCCGACACGGCCTCGACCACGACGGCCAGGCCCAGCACGAACAGGCACAGCTGCGGCGCCGCCTCGGTGACCAGCTGCCACGGCCGGATCTTGCCCCGCGCCACCGCCCGCACGCCGAGGATGAGCGCCGCCAGCGCGGCGATCCAGACCGGCTCGACGTGCCCGAGCTGCCCGACCGCGAACCCGGCGAGCGTGAGACCGAGGATGACGAGGGCGAAGGTCGGCGTCTCGAGGTGCTGCCGCGGTTCGGGCGTCTCGCGCGGCCGCAGGTCGGTCTTGAAGAACCACAGGAACACGACCAGCTCGACGGCGATCGTGACCAGCCACGGCAACGCCATCAGCGCGGTGAACCCGGCGAAGGTCAGCCCGGACGCGGCGAAGGCCAGGAGGTTCGTCAGGTTGGACACCGGCAGCAGCGTCGACGCCGAGTTGGCCAGGTGCGCGCAGGCGTAGACGTGCGGCCGCGCGGGGAGTTCGAGGCTGCCGGCGGTGGCGAGGACCACCGGGGTGAGCAGCACGACGGTGGCATCCAGGCTGAGGATCGCGGTGACCCCGGCGGCGGCGGCGAAGGTGAGGACGAGCAGCCGCCGCGGCCGGCCGTGGCACGCCTCGGCGAGCCGGTTGCCGAGCCAGGTGAAGACGCCGTCGACACTGGCCAAAAAGGACAAAAGCAGGATCGCGGCGAGAAAGCCGAGAGTGGGCAGGATTTCCACGGCCCGCGCCCCGGCGGCGGCGGGCGGCACGAGCCCGAGCAGAAGCACGACCCCGGCGGCCGGCACGGCGGCGACGGCTTCCGGCCACCCCCGCGGCCGGACGATGGCGAAGACGAGCACACCGGCCAGGAGCAGCAGGCTGGCCGCGCCCGCGAGGAGGTTCACGCGTTCACGCTAACCGCGGCCCGGTTTTGTCGGTGCCGCCGGGTAGCGTGGAGAACGGGGGGCGCCCCCGCGGGCGGGAGTCCAAACTGGACATAGCCGCCCGAAGCGGTGGGCCGAAGTGCGAGCTTGCGCGGCCTTGGCTCAGAGGGTCTCCGCGGGGCTGCGCGGCGGGGCTTGCGGAGGTCCGGAAGCGGCTCAGCGCCCTCTCGCGCTTGCACCGTGCGCACCCCTCCGCTGCCTCAGGCTCAGCGGCCGGGTGGTGCACCGGCCGAGGCTGCGCGATCCGAGACGGTTCAGCGCCCCCTCGCGCTCGCCCACGCCCGCAACCTCCGCTGCCTCAGCTCAGCGGCCGCCGGGTGCTGCACCGGCTGAGCCTGCGCGATCCGGGAACGGCTCAGCCCCACCCGCGTGCTGCACCAGCCGAACCTGCGCGACCCGCGAACGGCTCATCGCCCGCCCGCGCACACCGCCCAAAACCCGAGCTCAGCGACCATCCACCCGCTGCGAAGACTTCGCCAGCGCCCCGCCGAGCTCCGCCCGCCCGGGAATCCCCAGCTTCCGGTACGCCCCGGACAGGTGCAGCTCCACCGTCCGCCGCGTCAGGTGCAGGGCCGTGGCGATCTCCCGGTTGGTCAGTCCCTGGGCCGCCATCACCGCGATGCGGTTCTCCTGCCGGGTCAGCCCGTGCTCGTTGTCCTTCGCCGGCGTCAGCGCGCGCCGCGAAGAGCGCAGCTCCTCCGCCGCCCGGCGGGCCAGCGGGCGCGCTCCGCACTGCTCGCTCAGCTCCACCGCCTGCCGGAGCGTTTCGATGGCCTTTTCGGACTGGCCGTGCCGGGACTGCAGCGTGCCGAGCTCCGTCAGGGCCGTCGCCAGCTGCAGGCGGGCCGGGGACGATCGCAGCGTCGTGATCGCCTTCTGCAGCGCCCGCTCGGCCTCGTCGTCCTCGCGGACCAGCCCCAGCGTCGTGAGCGCCGTGCCCAGTGGCCGTGCCGCGCCCCAGCGGGCCGAGGCGTTGATGTCCTCTTCGGCCAGGCGGGCCGCGTCGTCGGTCTGGCCGAGGGCCAGCGCCGCCCGGGCCGCGTGCGCGCGCCACGGCACGAACCCCGGGAACCGCATGCCGTGGTGCGCCAGGCGCCGCCCGCAGCTGAGGAGGTCCTCGAACCCGAAACGCGTGTACCCCGTCGCGACGCGCAGGCGGCCCCGCGCGTACAGCAGGTACGTGTGCGTGAACAGGCCCTGGCTCGCGACGAAGTCCATCCGGTCCAGCAGGGACGTCGCCGCCTCGAACCGGCCGAGGTCCACCCAGCACTCGACGAGCTTCGCCGCGCACAGCACGCCGACCGGGCAGGTCGTCGTCCCGCCGCGCTCGTCGAAGCGGCGCAGCAGGGACTCGAAGTGCACGCTCGCCCGCTGCAGGTCGCCGCTGGCCTGCAGCGCGATCCCGCGGGCCAGGGTGGGCAGCGCCCCGTGCGGCACGTGCACGTCCCACGGCTCGCGCTCGACGTCGAGGACCCGGCACAGCCGGTCGACGTGCGCCGGCTCGTCCGCGAGCACCGCGGTGGCCAGCGTGAAGAAGTAGTGCTGCTCGAACAGCTCGCCGCCGTCGTCGCCATTCAGCGCTCGGGGCGGCGCCCCGGCTTGATCCAGCTCCCGGGGGCTCCGGGTGTCGGGGGCCCCGGCGCGGGGCGGCGCCCCGGCTTGGCTCAGCGCGTCCGCGAAGTGCCCGACGGCGTCCGGCGCCGACTCGCCGCTGCGGACGGCGTCCAGGGCCAGCAGCGCCGAGCGGCTCCGCTGGGCCGCCGGGTCGGTCAGCGGCGCCCACTGCTCCTCGAAGTCGCGGAACTCCGGGGGCGGGCCGAGCCGGCTGCCGGCCTCGGCGAGGTAGGTCATGCAGAGCAGCGGCCACACGGCGTCCGGGCCGCCCGCGTCGAGCCGCGCCGCGATCTGGCCCGCGGCGCTGATCCCGAGCCGGGCGTCCTGGCCTCCGCAGAGCGACAGCAGCATCGCCGTGGCGATGTACGCGGCCGTCTCGCGGTTGCCGACGGTGTCGACGGCTTCCCGCACCCGCTTCGCCGCGCCGGGCGGGTCGAACTGGAACTCCGCGTGCGCGAGCTGCAGCAGCACGGCCATCCGGCGTCCCGAGGTCAGCCGCTCCTCCAGGGCCCGGCGCAGGTGCCGGGCGGCCAGCTCGGACCGCCCGGAGAACACCGCGTCGCGCGCGCTCAGCCGCAGCACGTCCACCGCCCACGGGATCCGGATCGACGTCGCTTCCAGCAGGTGGGCGGCCACGCGCTCGGGCGGTGCACCCGCCTCCGTCAGCAGCTTCGCCGCCCGGGAGTGGTTGACCGCCCGCGTGGTCTGGGGCATGTCCTTCAACAGCGAGTTGCGGACGAACGAGTAGGTCAGCGTCGGCTGGTCGCTGTTGTTCAGCACGTGCAGCCGGACCAGGGTGTCGATCGCCTGCAGCGCGTCGAGCTCGTCGACACCGGCCAGCCGGGCCAGCAGGTCGAAGCCGGCGTCCTCACCGAGGATCGCCGCCGCGTGCAGGATGGCCGGCGCGTGCGGGAACTCCTGCACCCGCGTGGTGAGCACCTGCCCGATCAGCGACGAGCCGAGCTCGTGCGGGTCCGCGCCGGGCAGCAGCCGCGGCCGCAGCGCCTGCAGCAGCACCGGGTTGCCGCCGGTCGCCTCGCGGCAGGCGGAGGCCAGCTCCCCGGGGGCGAGGCTGAGGATCTCCGCCGCGGCCGCGTCGCCGAGGCCGTTCAGCGTGATGGTGACCGGCGTGCTCCCCACCATGTCCAGCAGCGCGACCTCGCGGTGCGGGGGATAACCGATGACGGACGTCAGGACGAGCAGCACCGGCCGGTCGAGCACGCGGCTGCGGAGGTAGGCCAGGCAGCGCATGGACCAGGCGTCGGCCAGGTGGATGTTGTCGATGCCGAGGAACAGCGGACCCCGCTCGGCCGCGTCGCGGACGATCCGGAAGAACAGGTCGAGCGCTTCGCTCTCGCCGGCCGAGCCGCACAGCTCGGCGACGGGCGGGCGCGGGGGTGCCTCCGGCCCATCGAGCGCGTCGGCCAGCTGGCGGACGAGCCCGCCGGCCAGGTGGCTTTCCAGCCGCGACCCGGTGGCCGTCGCGACGGTGAAGCCCGCGTTCGCGGCCAGCGCCCCGGCGGTCCGCAGCACGGCGCTCTTGCCCATGCCGAACTCGCCGGCCAGCACCGCGCTGGCGGCCGTGCCGCCCAGCACGACCGGGAAGAGCCCGGTCAGGCGGCCGAGCTCGGGCTCGCGGCCGGGGAGCCGCGGGGCGGGACGCTTCGGTACCGAAGCCCCGCTGGCGGGGTGCTCGGGATTTACTTCGGTATCCACCGTAAGGACTTTCATGTTGGGTTGGGGCAGACTACTGGAAACCGGCCGACCACGGGAGACACCGCGGACCGCGGCCGGTACCGGCCACGACCTGACCAGGGGAGACGATGGACGCAGTGGATGCGAACCGGGTCCTCCCCGCGACCGGCCGGACCCCGCAGAGGGCCATCGTCGCCACGCCGAGCGCGAGCAGCAGCAGCGGGCCGGCCACCGGTCCCCGCAGGGCCGCCGCCCCGGCCGACTTCCGGCGCCGGGCCGCACCGTCCCCCGGCGGCAGGTAGCCCAGCCGCACCGCCTCCGCCAGTGCGCCGGCCACCGGGGTGAACCCGGCGACCCGGGTCCGGCAGCGGGCACAGCCCAGCAGGTGGGCTTCGAACTCTTCCGGATCATCGTGGACGCCGAGCCCGTAGGCCGCGGCGTCCCCCTTCCGCTCCCTCATCGGATCGTCACTTCCCCGAGCGCCTTCCGCAATTGCCGCATCGCCGTGTACAACCGCGATTTGACAGTTCCCTCGGGAATTCCGAGAATTTCCGCCGCCTGTCGAACGGTGTTTCCCGCGAGATAAGTCTCGTAGATGACGGACTGATATTTGGCGTCCAGTTCCCGCAATGCCCCAGTAATCGTTAGCGCGGCTAACGAGCTGTCCGTGCGGTCCGTGGACTCGGCGTTTTCCGGGATCTCCAGAGCGACCTCCTGCGGGCGGACGCGGCGATTCCTCCAGCCGTCGATGACGATCCGCCGGGCCACCGTGAGCAGCCATCCGCGCAGCATTCCGGGCTCGCGTTCGAGCGAGTCGGAGTGCTGCCAGGCGCGGATCATGGTCTCCTGCACCACGTCTTCCGCCCACTGCCGATCATGGTTGGTCAGGCTCATGACCTGCGCAAACAGCGTGGCGCGGAAGTCTTTGTAGAGCAGCGGGACGAGGTCGTCTCGCGCGGCGGGGCCGGTGTCGACCGCGGTCGCGGACGACGCGTAGCCGACGTGGCCGCGACCTTCTCTTCCCGGTGCTTCCATAAAGCTCGCAACCTCACCTGACTGGCGGACCGTGGGGTCATCGGAGCGTAGCGCAAAATCACTTAATAGGCCATATGCATTAGTTTCACGCCTCAATTCGATGCAGTGTGGGCGCGCGCCGCCGCAGACCGGTTCACAATGGGTGTTGTGATACACATCACAGGTCACTAAAAGGTGACGGCGAGAACCGGATCACACCTTCTCCCCGTAACAGGAGGTGAGGACTTCTTTGCGAAGGGACAACGGGGATGCCGCTCCGATTCGTGGCGTTGCTGGCCGCTGCGACCGCGCTCGTGCTGGGCTGTGCCGTGCCGGCGTCGGCCGGGGAACTGCAGCAGTCCGACCGCGCCCTGCTGACCCGGCTCAAGCAGCACACGCTGTGGTCCGTGCCGTCGAGCAGGCTCGCCGCCGACCGGGCCACCAACCGGCGGGTGCGGGCCGTCGCCGTCCGCATCGCCGACGACCAGGCCCGCCTCGACGTCGCTCTCCGCGCGGTCGCCGACCGGCTCGCCGTCACCCTGCCGGGGGAGCCGACCGACCAGGAGCGCGGCTGGGCCGGCGAGATCGCCGCCGACTCCGGCGACGCGTTCGACCGCGCCTACGTCAACCGCCTCCGCGCCGAGTACGGCACGCTCTTCGGGCTCGCCTCCGACGTCCGCGCGGGCACCCGCGACGACGACGTCCGCGCGTTCGCCCAGACCGCCGTCGACACCTCCCTCGGGCACCTGACGCTCCTGGAGAGCACCGGGCTCGCCGAGACCACGTCCCTGCTCGTCTCCGCCACCGAGGACGACACCCTCGGCGGCGGTGCCCTCGCCGCCGGCGCCGTTCTCGTGGCCCTCGCCGCCGTCGCCACGTTCGGCCTGCTCCGCCTGCTCGGAACCCCCGGCAGGCCCTCGCCGCGCACCCGGAGGTAAGCCGCCCCATGTCCCTTTCCGCCGCGCTGATCCCGGTGTCGCCGCACGACACCGGGATCGCCGAGGCCGCCGCGCTGTCCGGCCGCCTCACCTACCTCTGCATGTGCCTGACGCTGTGCTGGGGCGTGCTGGCCGCCACCGGCTGGGTCCGCCGGTTCAGCGGCCAGGACGCGATCCGCACCGGGCACGTCGTGCTCGCCGCGTTCACCCTCGCCACCGGGACCATGCACGGGCTGACCTTCCTCTTCCTGGAGGACGACCCCTTCGGCGTCGCCGACCTGCTCCTCCCCTTCTACGACGGCACGCCGCGGCACGCGCTGGGCATCGCCGGCCTCGAGCTCGTCATCGCCGTGTCCGTGACCGCGGGGCTGCGCCGCAGTGCCGGCGAGGGCCGCTGGCTGCGCTTCCACCAGGCCGGGTACCTCGCCATCGGCCTGCTCGCGGTGCACGCCTGGCTCGGCGCCATCGCGAGCGGGCACCTCGCCGTCGTCTGGCTCACCGGCATCACGCTGCTCGTCCCGCCGGTGCTGCTGTCGGTCCTGCGCGTGCTGCCCGCCGCGGTGCTGGCCCGCGCGGGCCTGGTGACACCGCCGCCCGCCGGGGACGACCCGGAGCCGGCCACCGTGCGCGTCGACGTCGACAGCGAGCGCTGCCACGCCTACGGGGTCTGCCAGTCCGAGGCGCCCCAGGTCTTCCAGCTCGGCCTCGACGGGCAGCTCGCCTACGAGAAGCGCCCGGGTGCCCAGCTCGTCCCGCACGTCCAGGCCGCCGCGCGCGCCTGCCCCATGAGAGCCATCCACCTGTTGGGAGCCACCCGATGAGCGAACGCATCGTCATCGCCGGAGCCGGCCTCGCCGGCCTGCGCGCGGCCGAACGGCTGCGCGAACTCGGGTTCGACGGCGAAGTCGTCGTCCTCGGCGCCGAACCCGACATCGCCTACCACCGGCCGGCACTGTCCAAGCAGCTGCTCACCGGCGCGGTCAGCCGGGCCGACACGCTGCTCGCCGACCCCCTCGAGGTCGACGCCGAATGGCGGTTCGACACGCCGGTCACCGCGCTCTCGCCGAACCGGCAGGTCGTCCACCTCCGCGACGAGGAACTGCACTACGACGGCCTGATCATCGCCACCGGCGTCGAACCGCGCCGGATGCCCGGCGCGCCGCACGGCCACCCGCGCGTGGTCGTCGTCCGCACCCTCGCCGACACGATCGCCCTCCAGCGCGCCCTCGCCAGCAACCCCGGCCCGGTCGCCGTGATCGGCGACGGCTTCATCGGCTGTGAAGTCGCCTCCAGCCTCCGCGAGATGAACCGCGAGGTCGTCCTCTTCGGCCGGGCGAGGTCCCTGCTGGCCGACGTCCTCGGGCCCGACATCGGCGAATGGCTGACGGCGCTGCACACCGCCCGCGGCGTCCGCCTCGAACTCGGCACCACGATCCGCCGCTGGCGGCCCGCGCCCACGCACGTCGGCCTGGAGTTCGCCGACGGCCGCGCGCTCGAGGTCGCCTGCGTCGTCGTCGCCGTGGGCAGCGTCCCGGCGGTGTCCTGGCTGCGCGGCGCCAAGCTGCCGCTCGACGACGGCGTCGTCTGCGGACCCACCTGCCACGTCGTCGGCTCGTCGACGATCGTCGCGGCCGGCGACGTCGCCCGCTGGCCCAACCTCCGCTTCGACCCTGCGCCCCACCGGGAGGAGCACTGGCTGAACGCCGTCGAGATGAGCCGCGCCGCCGCCCAGAACCTCCTCGCCGGCCCCCAGGGCTCGCCGGCCTACACGCCGGTGCCGCGCTACTGGTCCGAACAGCACGGCGTCCGCATCCAGGTCGCCGGCCGGCCGTCCCTGGCCACCGACACCGTGCTGCTGGAGTCGCCGGTCCCGGGCACCCGGCCCATCACCGGCTTCGTCCGCCAGGGCCGGCTCGTCGGCCTGATCGGCCTCGACAGCCCCGCCGCCGTCCTGCACTGGACGGCCGAACTGGCCCGCCAGCACCCGGCGCCCGCCGAGCCCCCGCCCGAGGTCCGGCCCCGCCACCGCACCGGGGCGGTGGCCGGCTACTGAGCTACGATCCAGCACGCGGACGAGCTGGCAGGGCGGTCGCGGGCCGGGGCGACCCGGCCCGAGGAAAGTCCGGACTCCGCAGGGCAGGGTGGTTGCTAACGGCAACCCGGGGTGACCCGCGGGAAAGTGCCACAGAGAAGAGACCGCCCCCGGCCGTGCTTCATTCGGACGGGGGTAAGGGTGAAACGGTGGTGTAAGAGACCACCAGCGTCCCGGGCGACCGGGACGGCTAGGTAAACCCCACCCGGAGCAAGGCCAAGAGGGAGCCCCCGGGCTCCTGCGCAGGCGTTCGAGGACGGCCCGTCCGAGCCTGCGGGTAGGCCGCTGGAGCCTGCCGGCGACGGCAGGCCGAGATGGATGGCCGCCGCCCCGCGAGCCGCAAGGCGACCGGGGAACAGGATCCGGCTTACATGCCAGCTCGTCCGCCTCCAGCCCGGTACCCAGCCGGTCGGCCCGCGTACCCCGAGGGTCGGCCTGCGTACCCAGCCGGTCGGTTCGCGTACTCGGACGGTCGGCTCTCCAGCCGCCCGCCGGTACGCAAGCCGACTCTCCAGGTACGCAAGCCGACCTGCCAGGTACGCAAGCCGACTCTGCAGGTACGCCAACCGACCCTTCAGGTGCGCGGGCCGACCCTCCGGGTACCTGGCTCGTGGTTCCGCCGGGTGGTTACTCGGTAGTAGGGTGCCGGTATGTCGGGTGACGAGAAGCGGTTCAAGGCGGCTTTCGATTCTTTGCACGCTTTCTCGTACTTCGCGCCCGAAGTCGATGCCGCGCTCACCGGCATCGGCCTGCGGCCGGGCCGGATGCCGTACTTCGCGAGCCGGTCGGCGGCCATGGGGGCCGTCGGGCCCGAGGTCGTCGCGGCCACCTTCTACAACTTCAACCCCGAGGTCGTCGCCCGCGTGATCCCGCGCGCCTGGACCCTGGCGACGCCGGACCAGGTCCTGGACGCGCGGCTCGAGGGCGTCGACCAGGCGCTGACCCGCCTGCTCGGCGACCACGTCAAGAGCGACGAGGTCGCCGAAGCCGCCGAACTCGCGCGCGAGGCGAGCAACGGGTGCACCGGCGAAGGACGTCCCCTCTACGCCGCGCACGCGGGGCTCGCCTGGCCGGGGGAGCCGCACCTCGTCCTCTGGCACGCGATCACCCTGCTCCGCGAGCACCGCGGCGACGGCCACATCGCCGCCCTCCTCCTGAACGGCTTGAGCGGCCTGGACGCCCTGGTCACCCACGTCGCCACCGGTCGCGGGTTCGCCACCGCCCCGGCCAAGCTGACCCGCGGCTGGAGCGACGAGCAGTGGGCGGCCGCCGAGGCCGCGCTGACCGGCCGCGGCATCCTCGACGCCGAGGGCGGGCTCACCGAGGCGGGCACCACCATCCGGGCCGCCGTCGAGATCGCGACCGAGTCCGCCGCGCGGGCGCCGTGGCTCCACCTCGGTGCCGAGCGGACGGCCCGGCTCGAAGAGCTGTGCCGCGGGCTCAGCCGCCGGATCGTCCAGGCCGGCGCCTTCCCGGACGGCGTCTTCCGCCGGCCGATGAGCTGATCGACCAGTCAAGATCACGCTATGTAGTGAAAAAGTTGTGAAGTTTCGGGCACCCCGTGACGGACAGCACTCGCGTCGAAGATCGACATGGCCGCCGACCGGCCAAGCGTTGTCACAGAGCGGACTCGGGGGACGCGGCCGTTCGTGTCATGCAACACTGTTCCAGGCCGCACAACGGCCAGAGCACCAGTACCCACAGTGAGCAAATCCCGAGCAATGGGGTGAGTTCGTCAGCACACTGAGAAGTATGGGTGGCCGGGGTTCAACCCGAGGGCCCTTGCCGCGATGATGGTGGGCGTGGAGATTTCGTGTGCCACCCGCGCCACGCCGGTTGACGAGCCAGCCGGTCTCTACGCTGTGCACTTTGACCACTACCCCTCGTAGCCCCCATGATGTTGTTCGAAGCACCGCCTGAGCCAGAACCGCGCGGGCTCCACCGCGCACCGGGAGTATCGCGATGATGACCTTGACCACCCTCGACACGCTGGCCGCCGGCGAACTGGGCACGGGCAACGTGCGCCAGTGGCTGCTCGACAACGTCATCCCCCTGGTGCTGCTGGCCGTCGCACTCCTGCTCCTGTGGCTGGGCGGCGGTAAGGGCGACAACGCCGGTGTCATGCGCCGGCTCGCCGGCGTGGTCATCGCGCTCGCCATCATCGGTCTCGCGGTCAGCGGCGCGGGCGTGAACGTGGGCCAGTGGATCGCCGGCCTGTTCACCGGCTGAGACGGGGTCCGCGTGCGCATCAGGACCGACGACGAGGTGTACCGGGTCGACGCCGTGTGGCTCGGCCCGCCGAAAGCGACTTTTCCCTGGAGAGCCCGGTACGTCGCGTGGCTCATCGGCATCCCGACGTTCTTCGTGGTCCTCGGCGTCGAACGCTGGGCCGGGTGGAGCTTCGGGTTCTTTTCGACGGCGTGGGGCTTCATCGCCACCATCGCGATCACCCGGCTGCTCACGGCCAAGATCAGCCACGAGCGCCCGCTCGGCACCGTGGTCGCGATGGCGGGCCGCGAGCTGAACACCCCCCGGGTACGGACCACGGGCACCGGAGGCGCGGTCAGCGCCAGCCGCGTCCGGGTGCGGGCCGAGCGCCCGCTGCCGAAGCACCGCCGCAGGCGGCAGTACCAGCACCACGGCGGCCCGCCGGGTGCCACTCCACCCATGCCCCCGCCACCACCCTCAACGGGGGCGCTTCGCGCCACTGCGCCGGTTTACCAGGGAGCACCACGAGCGCGCCGGAGCCGGGGCAACTCGGCTCGGGCCGGGAGGTAGTCGTTGTTCGGTCGCGGCGGTAGCCGAGGAAAACGGGGTCGGGACACCCACTCGGGCGGATGGCAACCGCCCGAGCAGGTCCGCGCGTCGCGGAACGGCTCGGGGAACAAGGCGCGCCTGCCCGGTGAGCAGGCGATTCCCGCGTACACCCCGTCGATCGCGGTGCGCAGCATCGACGGGCACCTGGTCCGCACCGGCGTCGAGGTCTACGCCTGGTACCGGCTGGCGCCGCAGCGCTGGTCGTTCCGCTCGGACTCCCAGCGGCGCGACCTGATCGCCGCCATCGCCGGCCAGTACGCCGAGCTGCAGGGCCGCTGGCTGCACCTGCGCGTGACGAACCGCCCGTACCCGATCCGGATGTGGGCCGAGGCGCACGTCTACAACGCGCACGGCCGCCCCCACGACGTCCCGGGCGCGCTGTCCTTCGACGACTACCTGATCGGCGAGCAGCAGCAGCTGATGGGCCGCTCGATGGCCGAAAAAGAGGTCTACATCGGCGTCCAGGTGCAGACCCGGCGGATGGTCGACCGCGCGGTCGAGCGGGCCGCGCCGGTGCTGCGCAAGATCCTGCCCGAGGCCGTCGACGCCGAGCTGACCGCGCTGGACTCCGAAGTCGAGCACCTCGACCAGGTCATCGGCAGCGCCGGGCTGGAAGGCCGTCCGGTGCACGCCGAGGAGATGTCCTGGCTGATGCACCGCTCGTGCTCCCTCGGCCTGCCCGCGCCGCGGAACATGCCCGCCGTGCCGGGCGCGGCCTGGGAGCCGGAAGACCTGGCCAGCTTCACCGACGCCGCCGACTACTACGCCGACCCGTACGCGCCGACGGTGACCGTCCGCGGCCGCACCGGCTCCAACGCCGGCGTCTCGCGGCACCTGGCCGTGCTCACCGTCGGGCAGATGCACGGCCTGCAGATCCCCGAGGTCGACGACCCGTGGATCCAGCACGCGGACCGGCTGCCGGCGGCGGTCGAGGTGTCCGCCCGGATCTACGTCCGGCGTCCCGAAGAGGTCGCCAGCGAGCTGCAGCGCCAGATGAACAAGGTGCGCTCGCAGGTCAAGCACTACACCGACGAGCACGAGCTCGAACCGCCGCAGTCGCTGTCGCGCCAGGCCGGCCGGGTGCTGGAGATCGACGACGAGATGACGTCGGGCTTCACCGCGCTCGCCACCCGCGTCCGCTCCTGGTGGCGGCTGGCGGTGTCCGGCCCGACCGAGCGCGACGCGCTGCGCCTGGCCCAGCAGCTGCTCGACCTGTACAAGCCGAAGATCGCCATCGAGCACCCCGAGGCCCAGTACGCGATGGCCCGGGAGTTCATCCCGGGCGAGCCGCTGGCCTCGGCGGCGTACATGCGCCGCGGTTCGGTCGTCTGGGCGTCCTCGGCGGTCCCGACGGCGACCGCGGAGGTCGGCGACCGCCGCGGCATCCTGCTCGGCGAGACGTGCACGGCGACCCGGCGCCCGGTGGCCTGGGACCCGTGGATGGCCCAGGAGATCCGCGACGGCTCGGGCCTGACGGCCATGGTGGCGGGCCTGGGTGGTGGTAAGTCGTTCCTCGGCGGCGGCATTGTCTACAAGACGCTGCGCGCGGGGGCCAACTGGACGATCCTCGACCCGTCAGGCCCGTTGTCGCGGCTGTGTGACCTGCCGGAGCTGCGGCCGTACGCGCGCCCGATCAACCTGCTCAACGCCCAGCCCGGGATCCTGAACCCGTACCGGGTGGTCGCCGAGCCGCTGATCGAGCACTTCATGGACGAGGACGACCCCGAGCGCTCCTGGCGCCGCGAGAAAGCCCTTGCCGGCGCGACGCGACGCCGTCTGGTGCTCGACGTGCTGAGCGGTGTGCTGCCGTACGAGGTGTCGCGGATGGCGCAGACGCGGATCGTGCTGCTGCGCGCGGTCCGCGCCGTCGGCGGCCGCTTCGACGCCGATCCGGGCCAGGTGATCGATGCCCTGCGCCGGGATTCTTCGGAACACCACGAGCACGCCGGCGTCGTCGCGGACTTCCTCGACGAGATGCGCGAGCGGATGGCGCTGCTCATCCCGGAGACGGACGCGGACCCGTACTCGGAAACGCGTGACGACCGCCTGACGGTCCTGACGATGGCCGGCCTGACCCTGCCGAAGGACGGCGTCCCCCGCGAGTACTGGACGGACGCGGAATCCCTCGGCGTCGAGATGCTGAACCTGGCGGCGTGGCTGACCCAGCGGTCGGTGTACGAGAAGCCGAAGGAGATGCGCAAGGGCGTCTGGATCGACGAGGCGTTCTTCCTGTCCGAGGTCCCGACCGGGCGCGTGCTGATGAACCGCTTCGCGCGTGACTCGCGCAAGTGGAACGTCCGCGTGCTGCTGTCGTCCCAGATCCCGGCGGACTTCCTGAAGATCCAGGGTTTCGTGACCCTGCTGGACTCCGTGTTCGTCGGTCGTCTCGACGACGACGACGCCCAGGCCGACGCTCTCCGGCTGCTGAAGGTGCCCGTCGGAGTCGGCTACGAGCAGGTCGTGGCGGCCCTGGGCCGACGTCCGGGCGCCCAGCAGCGCGGCTTGGAGCGAGACGTCGAGCCCCGCCAGTTCATCTTCGGCGACGGAGCAGGGGGCGTGGAGCGCATCCGCGTCGACTTCTCCGGCCCGCACCTGGACCACCTGCGGGCGGTCATGGACACGACCCCGGGGTCGAAGGACGCGGCACCCTCGCGGCGTCCGGGCAACGAGCTGGCACTGCCCCCGGAGGAGAAGAAGCCGTACGTCGCGGTCCCGCCGGAGGACGACATCGAGCTGGAGCAGGACTTCGAGCTGGCGGCGGAACTGGAGGTCGGCCTGGCCGACGAGAACCTCCTGGGCGCACCGGACCCATTGGCATCCGAGACAGGCGAAGTGGAGGGCGGCGTCCAGCCGTCGAACGGGCAACAGCACGCCCGGACCGGCGGAAAGGGCGGCACCGGCCGGGACGCCGCATGAACGCGGCCCGGGAACGAGGCGTGCGCGCGGATCAGGGCGCGGGCCCCGGCCGCCGGGTCGCGGGCCGCCGCACCGAGCCGGCTCCCGGCACGGCCGCGGGTGGTGCGGCATGAACACCCTGTTGACGTTGGCGGTCCTGCTGACGCTGGCCGCCGGGTGGCACGCCGCGAAGCGCCGCATCAAGGGAGGCTCGCCGGCCCGGCGCGTGCCGAGCCGCAAGGCGACCATGTTCGCCGTGATGCTGGTCCTCGGCCTGCAGGCCATCGCCACGGCCCCGGCGGCCAGCGCGGCGGCGTGCGGCGAAGCGCCGAACCCGGAACGCCCGGGCGCCGGGATGGTCGGCGCGATCGACCCGCCGGAGGGTCACGGCGAGCCGAACAGCGCCTACATCGACTACAGCTACGCCGGCATGGTGTGGAACACGTTCGAGACCGACTGCTCGGGGATCAACCTGACCCCGGCCGGGTCCACTTTGGACACCTGGGGTGGCAACCAGCTGTTCAACCTGGGCAAGAACATCGTCGGCGCCACCAACTCGCTGCACTACACGGTGCTCGAGGGTGGCCTGCTGAACCCGATCTACAACGCGGTGAAGTCGGGCGCCGAGAAGGTCTACAACAACATCTACGCCCAGCTGTTCGGCCTGGTCGCGCTGATCCTGTCGATCATGATGTTCCGCAACATCTGGCGGGGTGACCTGGCGGCGGTCAGCAAGCGGGCGCTCTACGCGCTGGCCGGGGTGTGGCTGGCGGCGTCGTCACTGGCGATGCTGCGGTACTTCGACCCGATCGACAAAGCGATCGTCCAGACCACGACGAACATCCAGGCGGGGTTCGTCGACGAGAGCGGCGACCGGATCGTCCGCGACATCCTGCCGACCCAGCTCCACACGCAGATCGTCTACAACAACTGGCTGCGCGGGGAGTTCGGCACCCCGGCGGCGCCGCAGGCCGAGCAGTTCGGCAAGCCGCTGCTCGACGCTCAGGCGTTCACCCGCAACCAGCTGGTCAACGGTGACGACGGCAACCAGGCCGTCATCGACGGCAAGAAGAACGCCTACAAGGACATCTCCACCAAGCTCGGCCCCGCCACCGGCTACTTCACCGGCGAAGCCGGCGGCCGCACCGGCGCCGGGTTCCTCTCGCTCGGCCAAGCCCTCGTCTACTCGCTCTTCCAGCTCCTGGCCAAGGCGAGCGTCCTCCTGGCCCAGGTCCTCATCCGCCTCTTCGCCCTCACCGCCCCGCTGATCGGCCTCGTCGCCCTCCTGCACCCGGAGATCCTGCGCCGCGTGCTCAAGGTCGCCGGCGGGGTCGCCTTCAACCTCGTCGTGCTCTCCGTGCTCGCCGGCGTGCACGCCCTTCTGCTGCAGGCCATCTTCGACGCCGGCAACTCGCTGAACATGCTCACGCAGATGGTGCTCGCCGGGCTCATCACCGTGCTGCTGTTCATGGTCGGACGCCCGGTGCGGCGGCTGTGGCAGATGGTCGAGATGTCGGTCAGCATGGTCGGCGCCGCCGTGCCGTCGCCGGGCGGCGGGATCTTCTCGCGGTTCCGGCGCAACCGCAGCGGGCCGACGCCGCAGGACGAGTTCTGGCAGAACGTGCGCGACACCGACGACGTCGTCGACGGCGAGCAGCGCGGTCCGCTCGGCGCCACCGCCGGCGGTGGCCGCTTCCGGCCGGAAGCCACGATCTTCGCCAACGCCCAGCGCCTCGACAACTCCTCGAGCGCGTCGCGGCCGGCCGCCGCCTGGTCCGGTGCGTGGCCGGGGGCCGTCCGAGCCGGCGGCTCCGCGGGCGCGCTGCCCGCGGGCGGCCGCCCCGGCGCCCCGGTGTTCGGCCAGTACAACCCGGCCAACGGCGACGGCGGCGAGTACGTCGTCGTCGGCGCGGGTGGCCGCCCGACGACGCGGGAGGAGAGCCGGCGCGTCGACACCTCGCCGGTCGCCGACCGGCGCTGGAGCGACGAGCCCGAGCCCGTCGTCGTGCCGTCCGACCTGCGCGCGCCCGAATCCGGCTTCAGCGACCTCCCGGCGCAGGACGCGCCGCGGGTGCCGGGCGTGCGCGCCCAGCCGCGTCGCGTCGACCCCGAAGTCGTCGCGGGCAAGCCGGTCTTCGTGCTGTACCGGCCGTCGCGGGGCATCGAGGTCCGCGAGGAACCGCGGGACACCGACCACGTCATGGGGCGGTGACCGATGCCGATCCGCACCAACCGCGGCCGCGCCGCGGTCTACCGGCGCCTGTGGGGCTGGCCGCTGCGCTCGCCCCGGCACCTGATGGGGACGCTGATCTTCCTGGCGATCCTGGTCACCGCGCTCGGCATCGTGCTGCCGAAGGTCGTCGGAAAACCGCAGGCCAAGGCGTCGCCGCCGGGTCCGGGGACGACCACCACTTCGATGACGACGACCGCCCCCGGCGTCGCGGCGCCGGTCCCGACGTCCAACCTGCCGACCCGGCTGTCCACGCCGCTGGCCACCCCGACGCCGACGACGCCGAACGCCGACGCCCTCCGCGTCGCCAAGCAGTGGGCCACGGCCTGGGTCAACCACCCGGACGGGATGACCTCGGAGCAGTGGGTGGCGCAGCTGAAGCCGTTCACCACCGAGGAGTACCTGCCGGTGCTGGCGACGGTCGCCCCGGAGAACATCCCGGCGAAGAAGGTCACCGGTGAACCGGTCGCCGGTACGTCGTACGCCAAGTCGGTCCAGGTCACCATCCCGACCGACGGGCCGAAGCTGGCCATCACGGTGGTGAGCACGAACGCCGGCTGGCGGGTCGCCGACTACGACCAGGCGCACTGACCGTGCGGCGCCTGGGGTTGTGGCTGGGGCTGGTCGTGTTCCTCGCGATCGGCGCCCTGGTCGTGACCGCGGTCGCCGCCAAGGTCGTCATCGACAACCAGCAGGCGCAGGCCCGGGGCGTGTCCCTGACGAGCTGCGACGCTTCGGTCGGGCCGACGCAGCCCGGCCAGGGCGACCGCGGCACGGTCGACGCGTCGAAGCTGGACGACGAGCAGCGCGGCACCGTCGCGGTGATCATCTCGATCGGCAAGCAGCGGTCGCTGGCGCCCCGCGCGTGGCAGATCGCGATCCAGGCCGGGATGGCCGAGTCCGGGCTGCGCAGCCTGACCTACGGCGACCGCGACTCCCAGGGCATCTTCCAGATGCGGCCGTCGATGGGCTGGGGCTCGGTCGCCGAGATCACCAACCCGACGTACGCGGTCAACAAGTTCTACGACGTGCTGCTCGCGGTGCCGGACTGGGAAAACCGGCGGCCCGGCGAAGCGGCGCAGGCAGTGGAGCGCTCGGGCTTCCCGGAGGCGTACCACAAGTGGGAGCCGATGGCGGCGACGCTGGTGCAGAACGTCGGCCAGGTCGTCGACGTCGTCGCCTGCGGCACCGGCATGGGGGCGCTGCTGCCGCCCAGCCAGGCCGCCGCGAAGGCGATCAGTTTCGCGCTGGGCGAGCAGGGGAAGCCGTATGTGTGGGGCGCCACGGGACCGAATTCCTACGACTGTTCGGGGCTGATGCTGCGGGCTTACGAGTCGGCGGGGATCATCCTGCCGCGCGTCTCACGCGACCAGTACCACGCCGGCGCGTACCTGCCGGTGCGCGACGCGCAACCCGGTGACCTGCTGTTCCTCGCCACCGACCCGTCCGACCCGTCCTCCATCCACCACGTGATGATGTACCTGGGGGACGAGAAGGTCGTCGAGGCGCAGCAGACCGGCGTCCCGGTGCACACCCGGGCCTTCTCGTTCGGTGAGCGCGAACTCGTGCCGCAGGCGGTCCGCCCCGGCGTTTAGCATGGGTCGCGAGGGCCTGGACAGGATCGCACCGATTCACCCGACGTCGCGGCGCCTTCCACGAGCAGGTGGCCGCGTACTGGCAGAGGATGAGCACGTGGGACGCAAATTCGGCAGGCGGGGCAAGCCCGGATCGGGCGAGCCCCGGGACCCGGCGGCGCTGTTCGGCGCGCCTCAGCCGCCCCGGCAGAGCGCCCGGCCCGCGTCCAGCACCCCGCTCGCCGACCAGCTCGGCCAGGGCTACCCGGGGGTGGACGCGGGGTACGTGGTGCTGCCTCGTTCGCTGGCCGAAGGCATGTCGCTGCCTTGGCAGCACCAGATGGCGGCGCTGCTGGCCCAGTTCCACGCGGAGCACGCGGGGCTGGCGTGGCCCATTTACCGGGTGGTGCCCTCGCGCTACGAGAAGCTCGCGGACCTCGACGAGGAGCAGCTCGCGGAGGCGGGCTACCTGGTGGAGATGGACGCGGACGGCGAGATGGTCTACCGCGAGCGCAGTGGCCGCAAGGTCGAGGATCCCGAGAACACCTCGGTGCTGGTATCGAGCCTGGACCCGATCCCGAAGCCGGCGCCCCGGCAGGCACCCCCGGCGGCGTCACCATCCGGGCACGTTCCGGCGGCGGCCCCGGCACCGATGAACATCGGCCCGGCGCCGGTTTGGCGGACGGTGCCCTACCCGCCGCCGGCGGCGCCTGAGCAGCACGGGTGGGCACGTTCCGCTCCGGAGGAGGCACCCCAGCCGGGCCGCCGTCATGACCCGGCGCCGCCGGCTTCGGCGGCTTCGGCTTCGGCGGAGCCTCAGCGGTCGGTGGCGGCCGAGTCGGAGCTGCCGGGCCCGGTGAAGGCGCCCCAGTCATCCCCGCGACACGCGGCGCCTGTGCCGGAGGAGCGCGGCGTGGCGGGGGAGCAGCGGTCGTCGGCTGTGGAGCCGTCCGCTCGTCCGGAAGCGCCTGCTGCGCCGGTGCCCGCCGAACCGGTGACCCGGCCTGAGAACTTGGCGTCCGAGCGTGGGGTGTCGTCGCCCGAGACGGTGGCGCCTGAGCAGCCTGCGGCTTCGGTGAGCGAGCCTGCGGCGGGAGAGATCCCTCGCCCCGAGCCACGGCCGGCTGCAGAGCCGGCTCCGGCTCCGCAGGATGCGGATCATCCGGAGGCCGCCGCCTCGGCCTCGGCCCCGGGCGAACCGGTGTCGGGGGATGAGGACCGGTCAGACGTTGCAGCACCGGCACCGGTCGAACGGGAGGCCGCGGAGTCGGCCCCGGGCGAACCGGCGTCGGCGGATGCGGTGAAGCACGAGGTTGCGCCGTCCTCGGACGAGTCGGTGCCTCGGGACTTCGACCAGCCGGAGGGCGCTACTTCGGCATCGAGTGAGTCGGAGCCGCGCGGTGCCGAGCCGGAGGCTGCGGTCTCGGCATCGGGTGAACCTGCGGATCGGCAGGAGGTCCCCGCCTCGGCCGCAGGCGAATCGCCGCGAGAGGCGGATCGGCCGGAGACCGCCCGTTCCGCCTCGGCGCCGTGGGATGTGAGCCGGTCCGAGACTGAGCCAGAGTCGGGGCCGGGCTCCGACCAGCCAGAAGTGGCCGTGCCGCGGGAGGAGGAGCAGGCCGAGGGTGCGGTATCGGCATCCGCCGGACCGGTGCCGCAGGACGCAGCGCACCCGGAGCCGGCGGACCCCGCGGTGCCGTCGAACGAGCCCCCAACTGAGGCGGCTGCATCCACGCCCGAGCCCCCGTCGGCCGAGGCAGGCCGTCCCGAGGCGGCCGCGCCCACTCCGGTGGAACCGGAGCGGGTCCATGGGAGGCCCGAGTCCCAGCCGAGGTCGTTCACCGCGCCGCTGGAAGTGCCACCCGCGACATCGCCGGCTGCGCCCGGTGGCACGCAACCGGCCGCCGAACCACAGGCGCCCTCCGATGCGGTTCCGCAGCCGACGGCGCCTTCGGCCAGCGCACCGTCTGCCTCTGAATCGCAGGTGACGCCCGATGTGGCTTCCCAGCCGACGGCCGCCTCGGGAGCGCAGCCGTCCGCCGAGGCGCGGGTGGCGCCTGATGTGGCTTCCCAGCCGAAGATGGCCCCGGGCGATGCGCCTCGGCCCGCTTCATCGGAGACGCAACCTCCGATGATCGGCACGCATCTGCCCAAGCCGCCCTGGGGAACTGCCGACCTTCCGGCGACCGGTTTCGGTTCGGCACCAGGTCCCAGCCCGGCGCCGGCCCCGGCGCACAGCGCCAGCCCCGTGCCGGGTGCTGCCCCTGCGCAAGGCGCCGATCCCGCACACGGCACCGGCCCGGTGCCGGGCGCTGCGCCCGACAACGGCACCGGCCCTGCAGCCGCTCAAGGAGCGCCCAGCCCGACTCGCGACTTCTCCCCACCGGTCCCGAGCCCCGCACCCAGCGCTCGCCACCAGGCGGATGTCGCGCCTGCGCAGAGCACGGGCCTGACCGGTCCCGCGCCAGTACCCAGCTCCGCGCCTGCCCCAAGCCAGGCCGGTTCCCCGGCGGCACCCGGCACACCTCAGACGCCCGGCTCGGCGCAAGGCGCCGGCCCAGCAGGTTCCCCGATGTCGCCTGGCACCAGCCCGGCCGCTACTCCCACGGCACCCGGCACCACGCCGGTTCCCGCGCAAGGTGCCACCGCAGCACCCGGCACCACGCCGGTTCCCCACGCCGCGCAAGGCATCCCGGCCGGCAGCGCGCCGGTTCCCAATCCGTCGCAAGGTGCCGTCCCGGCGCCCGGCGCCACGCCGGTTCCCCACGCCGCGCAAGGCATCCCGGCCGGCAGCGCGGCGGTTCCCAATCCGTCGCAAGGTGCCGTCCCGGCGCCCGGCGCCACGCCAGTTCCCCACGCCGCGCAGGGCACCCCGGCCGGCAGCGCGCCGGTTCCCAATTCCGCGCCAGGCGCCACCTCAGCGCCCGGCGCCACGCCAGTTCCCCACCCCGCGTCAGGCACCACCCCGGCGCCCGGCACCACGCCGATTCCCCACCCCGCGCAAGGCATCACCCCAGCACCCGGCATCACCCCAGCACCAAGCCCCACCCCACCCCCGAGCTCCACCCCGCCCGCACGCCCCAAGCCGGTCTTCCCGGGCCCGGAATCAACCCCCCAGCCGTTCCCCGCCCGGCACGCGGCCCCAGCTCGGCCCGTCTTCCCCGGCCCCGGGACCATGCCGCCCGTTCCCCCGGCCGCGCCGAACGCCCGGCCCGTTTTCCCCGGGAAAGACACGCCGCTTCCGCAGCCCTCGCGCCAAGAGCCCGAAACCCCGCCCCGGGGTACCGCGCGTGGCTGGTTCGATGAATTCCCCGAGGCCAAAGAACCCAAAGAGCCCGAAGAACCCCAGGACTTCGGCCCCACCGGGCAGCCGACCGAGATCCCCTACCGGTACAAGCGCTGAAAAACCGGCCCGCGGGTGCGAACCTAGGACCATGTCCAAAGACCCGAACCCGGACCAGGGGTGGTACTACAACACCCGCACCCACCAGGTCGAGCACCTCGAACGCAGCCGCAGCATCGACCTGCTCGGCCCGTACCCGGACGAGGCCACCGCCCGGCGCGCCCTCGAAATCGCCCGGGAGCGCACCCGGCGGGCCGATGCCGAAGAAGACGACTAAACCGTCAGCCGCGGGCTGAGGACGAACTCCGGGTCCACCTGCGAGACGAGGTCGGCGCCCGCCCAGGCCTGGGCGTTTCGCAGGTGGAACTCGACCGCTTGACGCTGGTAGCGCGCCCAGTCGCGCTGCTCCGCGTCCACCGTCGCCTGCATCGAACGCAGCGTCGAGAGGTTGCGCGGCTCGAGCTCGGTGATCGGCCGGGCCGTGCCGCGCTCCGCCGCCCGCACGTGCCCCGACGCCGACATCCAGCCCAGCAGCGCGCCGCCGACCTGGTCCTGCAGGAACTCGACGTCGTCGGCGTCCGTCACCTTGTTGCCCACCACCACGAGCCGCACGCCGAAGTCGCGGGCGTAGTCCGCGTACTGGCGGTACACGCCCACACTGCGGATCGTCGGCTCGCACACCAGGAACGTCACGTCGAACCGGGTGAACAGCCCCGACGCGAACGCGTCCGCGCCCGCCGTCATGTCCATCACGACGTATTCGCCGTCGACGTCGACCAGGTGGTTCAGCAGCAGCTCCGCCGCTCCCACCTTCGAGTGGTAGCACTTGACGCCGAGGTCGTCCTCGTCGAACTGGCCGGTGACGCCGAGCCGCACGCCGCCCAGCTGCCGGAAGCACGCCGAAAACACCGGGTTGTCCTCGAACGGCCGGACCAGCCTCGATCCGCGGCCCGGCGGGGTCGTCTTGATCATCGACGCCGCGTCCGGGATGCGCGGGTTGTCGCCGCGCAGGTACTCCTTGATCAGCGCCATGTTGTCGCCCAGCGTGGGCCAGGCGAGCGCTTCCTCCTCGGTCGCGCCGAGCGCCACCGCGAGGTGCTGGTTGATGTCGGCGTCGATGGCGAGCACCGGCAAGCCGGCGTCGGCGAGGTACGCGACGAACAGCGACGACAACGTGGTCTTGCCGCTGCCGCCCTTGCCGACGAACGCGATCTTCACGGGAAAGCCTTTCCGGTAATGATGACGGTTTTCATTACTACCGGGCAACGTACACCCGACCGGCCCGCGCCCGATCGGGCGATCTCCGGGCCCGGAGCGGGTTAGGGTTGGGGGGTGCCTCCCCTCGTGATCAGGACACACTCGGCGGGCGGGGACTTCGGCCCCCTGCGTGCCGAGTTTTCGCTGCCGGAGTCGTTCGGGCCCGACGTGCTGGCCGAGGCGGAGGCCGCGGTGCTGGATCCGCTGGCCAGCGCGGGTCCCCGGGAGGACGCGACGGACCTGCCGCTGGTCACCATCGACCCGCCCGGCGCCAAGGACCTCGACCAGGCGATGGTCGTCGAGAAGACCGCCCACGGCTTCCGCGTGCACTACGCCATCGCCGACCTCGCCGCGTTCGTCCCGCCCGGCGGCGCGCTCGACCGCGAGGCGCGCCTGCGCGGGCAGACGCTCTACCTGCCCGACGGCAACGTCCCGCTGCACCCGCCGGTGTTGTCCGAAGGCGCGGCGAGCCTGCTGCCCGGCGAGGTCCGGCCCGCGGTGCTCTGGACCATCGAGACCGACGAAGCCGGCGAGCCGACCGCCACCCGGGTCCGCCGCGCGCTGGTCCGGTCCACCGAGCAGTTCGACTACGAGACGGTGCAGGCCGCGCTCGAAGCCGGGAACCCGCACCCGTCGGTGGCCGCGCTGCCCGAGCTGGGCCGGCGGCGCCGCGAGCTGGCCGTCCGGCGCGGCGCGGTGGAGCTGCAGCTGCCGGAGCAGGAGATCACCGGTGACCCGGACGGCGGCTGGGTGCTCGCCCGCCGCCCGCGCACCGCCGTCGACGCCTGGAACGCCGAGATCTCGCTGCTCACCGGGATGGCCGCGGCGCGGATCATGCTCGACGCGCGGATCGGCGTCCTGCGCACGCTGCCCGACCCGGAGCCCGAGGCCGTCGACTGGCTGCGCCGCTCGGCCGAAGCGCTGGGCATCGCGTGGGCGCCGGAGGCGACCGTTTCGGAGTTCTTGTCCCGGCTGGACCCGGGACAGCCGGCGTCGATGGCGCTCTACGCCGACACGACCCGGCTGCTGCGCGGCGCGGGCTACACGGCGTTCGACGGCGAGCTGCCGGCCCTGACGACGCACGCGGGCATCGGCGGCGCGTACGCGCACGTCACCGCCCCCATCCGGCGGCTGGTCGACCGGTTCGCCACGGAGATCTGCCTCGCCGTCTCGGCCGGCCGCGAGGTCCCGGAGTGGGTGCGCGCGGCGCTCGACGACGTCCCGGCGCGGATGAGCGCGTCGGACACCCTCGCCGCGAAGGTCGAGCGCGCGTGCATCGACCAGGTCGAGGCGTGGGTGCTGGCCGAGCACGTCGGCGGCGAGTTCAGCGCGGTGGTGCTGCGCGCGGACGAGAACAAGGCGGAGATCCTGGTCGAGGACCCGACGGTGATGGCGAAGTGCGCGGGAGAACGGCTGACCGCGGGCGAGCGGATCGCCGTCCGGCTGACCGCGGTCGACGTCGACAAGCGGAAGGTGTCGTTCGAACGCGCATGACCTACCTCGTCGACGATCTCGGTGAGCCGGTGCCGCTGTCCGGACCGGCTTCGCGGGTGGTGTCGCTCGTGCCGTCGCTGACCGAAGCGGTCGAGGTCAGCGCGCCCGGCCGCCTCGCCGGCGCGACGGACTACTGCACGCATCCCGCCACATTGGACGTGCCGCGCGTCGGCGGGTCGAAGTACCCGAAGCTGGACCGGGTGCTCGACCTGGCGCCGGACCTGGTGCTGGCCAACGCGGAGGAGAACCGCCCGGAGGACGTGGAACGCCTGCGCGCCAACGGGATCCCGGTGTGGGTGATGGCCGCGGCGGCTTCGGTGCCCGCCGCGCTGGGTTCGCTGCGCCGGATCCTGACCCAGGCGTACGACCTGGACGAGCCCGACTGGCTGGTCGCCGCGGAAGGGGTCTGGCGCGAAGTCCGGCCGGTGCGGTTCCACGCGGTGGTCCCGGTGTGGCGCAAGCCGTGGATCGTCCTGGGCCGCGACACGTTCGCGGGCGACGTCCTGCGCCGGGTCGGTGTGGCGAACGTGTACGCGACTGCGGAGGAGCGTTATCCGCGGCCGGACGTGGAGGAGCTGCGGGCGCATTTCGCGGCGGACGCGGACCTGCTGGTGCTGCCGGACGAGCCGTACGCGTTCACCGAGGAGGACGGTCCGGACCACTTCCCGGACGCGCCGTATGTCCTGGTGTCGGGCCGGTATCTCACTTGGTACGGGCCGTCGCTGGTCGACGCGCACGCCGCGTTGACGGAGGCACTGGCCGGGCTGTGAAGCCGAAGCCGGCCTCCAGGGCGGCGCGCACGGCTTCGGCGACTTCGGCCGGGCGGACGGGCTCGACCGCGAAGGTCATCGTGGCGCCGAGCCCCTGCGAGTAGGTCGGCTTGGGGCGGACCGCCCAGCGGTAGTCCGTGCCGTCGACGGTGATAAGCCGGGAACCCTTGCGGGGCAACGTCATGTGTTTCCTCCCGGCCTCGAAAATACGCCGGGGCCGGGTCAGGGGCGATCGCGTTTCCGGAGCCAGGCTTCGAGGCGCTCGAAGTGCTCGCTCGTCAAGCCGGTGTGCGCGTCGACCGGGATCAGCTCGGTCGGCACCTCCGTGCGGCGGCCGAGGAACGCCCGCCGGGCGTCGGGGAACAGGTCGAAGTCGTCGTCGAACCAGGCCAGGGGGCGGCCCGCGGCGAAGCGGGCCACCGGGCCGAACTTCCACGCCGCCTGGGGCTCGGGGAACTCGATCACCGGCAACGACGGCAGCCCGATCGCCGGACCCACCTGGCGGTTCGCCCGGTGCTCCCAGCTGGTCGCCCAGGCCAGCTCCGCGTTCGCGGAACCCGCCAGGGCGAGCAGCGCGGGGCCGTGGGCCGGGTTCAGCCAGATCCGCAAGCGCTTGCGGCTCCAGCGGGAGAGCCGCAGCGACTGCTCGACGTAGCCGGCGGGCTTCGCGTGGCGCGGGGCCGCCCACGGGCTCAGCGGGCCGTCCACGTCGAGCAGGATCAGCGGTCTCACACGGCTTACAGCGTCAGACCGGTCAAGACCGTTACCCGCTCCTCCGTGAAGTCCGCCATCGCCGCCGCCGGGCCTTCGCGGCCCACGCCCGAGTCCTTCACCCCGCCGTAGGGCATCTGGTCCGCGCGGAAGCTCGGCACGTCGCCGACGATCACGCCACCGACGCGCAGCGCGGCCGACACCTCGAACGCCGTCGGCAGATCGCGGGTGAACACGCCCGCCTGCAGCCCGAAGCGCGACGCGTTGATGCGTTCGATCCCCTCGGGCACCGAAGCGACCCGGACCAGCGAAACCACCGGCCCGAACACCTCCTCGGCCAGCACCGCCGCGTCCTCCGGGACGTCCGCCAGCACCGTCGGCTCGACCGTCGCCCCCGACCGGGCACCGCCCGTCAGAAGGCGGCCACCCGCGGACACCGCGGCCGTGATCCACGACGAAACCCGGGAAGCGGCATCGACGTTGATCAGCGGGCCGACGTCCACGCCCTCCGCGCGCGGGTCGCCGGTGCGCAACGCCCGGACCTCGGCCAGCACCTTCGAGGCCAGCGCGTCGAACACCGAAGTGTGCGCGTACACCCGCTGCACCGAGATGCACGACTGCCCGGCCTGGTACATCGCGAACGTCGCGATGCGCTGGGCCGCGAAGTCCAGGTCCGGCCAGTCCGGGCAGACCAGGACCGCGCCGTTGCCGCCCAGCTCCAGTGCCACGTGCTTGCGCGGGACGCGGTCGCGGATCGCCCAGCCGACCGGGACCGAGCCGGTGAACGACACCACCGGCAGCCGCGGGTCCTCGACGAGGCGGGCCGACGTCTCGTTGTCCACCGGCAGGATCGACCACGACCCCGCCGGCAGGTCCGCGCCGGCCAGGATCTCGCCGAGCAGCAACGCCGTCAGCGGGGTCGCCGGCGCGGGCTTGAGCACGATCGGCGCGCCCACCGCGATCGCCGGGGCCACCTTGTGCGCCACCAGGTTCAGCGGGAAGTTGAACGGCGTGATGCCCAGCACCGGGCCGCGCGGCACCCGCCGCACCAGCGCCAGCCGGCCGGTGCCGCCCGGGTCCGTGTCGAGCCGCTGCAGCTCGCCCGAGAAGCGGCGGGCCTCCTCCGCCGCCCAGCGGAACGTCGACGCCGCGCGCCCCACCTCGCCGCGCGCCCACTTCAGCGGCTTGCCCGACTCCGCCGTGATGAGCGCAGCGATCTCCTCGGACCGCTCACCCAGCGAACGGGACACGTGGTCCAACGCCCCGGCGCGGACGTGCGCGGGCAGCGTCGCGAACTCGTCGGCGACGTCGTGGGCCGCCTGCACCGCGGCCTCGACGTCCGACGGAGAGGGAACGAAGTGGGACCCCGCCGAAGAACCGTCGTAAGGGTGCTCGACCGAAGCGAGCGCGCCGCCGGTCACCGGCTTCCCGGCGACCCAGAACGGGAACGTCACGCGCGGACCTCCGTCCGGACCGCGTGTTCGAGCACCGAGAGGCCCTCGTCGAGCAGGTCGTCGGCCAGCGACAGCGGCGGCAGCAGCCGGACGACGTTGCCGTAGGTCCCGCAGGTCAGCACCACGACCCCGGCGCGGTGACAGGCCGCCGCGACGCGCTTGGTGAGGTCGGCGTCCGGCTCCGCCGAACCGGGCTTGACGAACTCCGCGGCCAGCATCGCGCCGCGCCCGCGGACGTCGCCGATGACCCCCGTTTCGGCGGCCAGCGCCCGCAATCGCGGCAGCACGACGCCTTCGATGCGCTTGGCCGACGCGGCGAGGTCCTCGGCCTTCATCGTCTCGATCGAGCCGAGCGCCGCGGCGCAGGCGATCGGGTTGCCGCCGTACGTGCCGCCCAGGCCGCCCGGCGGGACGGCGTCGAGCAGCTCGGCGCGGCCGGTGACGGCCGACAGCGGCAGGCCGCCCGCGATGCCCTTGGCCGTCGCGATCAGGTCCGGCACCACGTCTTCGTCGGTGGACGCGAACCAGGAACCGGTGCGGCAGAAGCCGGTCTGGACCTCGTCGGCGACGTACACGACGCCGTTTTCGCGGCACCAGGCCGCGATCGCGGGCAGGAAGCCGCGCGCGGGCTCGATGAAGCCGCCCTCGCCCTGGATCGGCTCCAGGACCACCGCGGCCACCTGGTCGCCGCCGATCTGCTTTTCGATCCGGTCGATGGCCAGCGCCGCCGCTTCGGGGCCGGACAGGCCGTCTCGGAACGGGTACGAGCCCGGCACGCGGTAGACCTCGGGCGCGAAGGGGCCGAAGCCGTGCTTGTAGGGCACGGATTTCGCGGTCATGCCCATCGTCAGGTTGGTGCGGCCGTGGTAGGCGTGGTCGAACACGACGACGGCTTGGCGCCCGGTCGCCACCCGCGCGATCTTCACGGCGTTCTCGACGGCTTCGGCGCCCGAGTTGAACAGCACCGACTTCTTCGCGTGGTCGCCCGGCGTCAGCTCGGCCAGCGCTTCGCAGACTTCGACGTACCCCTCGTACGGCGTGACCATGAAACAGGTGTGGGTGAACCAGCAGGCCTGCTTGCGGACGCGGTCGACCACCGCCGGCGCGGAGTGCCCGACGTTGGTCACCGCGATGCCGGAGCCGAAGTCGATCAGCACGTTGCCGTCGGCGTCGGTGAGCAGGCCGCCGCTGGCGGAGGTGACGTAGACGGGCAGCACCGAGCTGACCCCGGCGGCGACGGCGGCGGCGCGGCGCTGCTGCAGCTCGCGCGAGAGCGGGCCGGGGATTTCGGTCTGCAGCCTGCGCTGGCGGGGCGCCGGGGCCTGCGGCGCGGCGGTGGTGCTTGCGGTCACGGCGTGCTCCTGGGAAGTCGGGGACGTCCTCAGGATGCGGGCCGGTCCGGGCGCCGTCAGCTGGACGTTCTGGCTAATTCAGCGCGTAGGATTGGCCGTTATGGCACTCACCCTGGCCGGGCTGGCCGCCGAGCGCCCGCTCGGGCTGCGGGTGCTGACCGGCGAAGCCGTCTTGGACCGCCCGATCGGCTGGGTCCACCCGACGGAGCTGACCGACCCGCAGGCCTTCCTCGAGGGCGGCGAGCTGCTGCTCACCACCGGTCTGGCCCTGGACGAAGAGACGGCACCGGCCTACGTGCGCCGTCTCGTGGACGCCGGGGTCGCCGGCCTCGGCTTCGGTGTCGGGCTGAGCCACGACGAGGTCCCGCGGGCCCTCGTGGCGACGGCGGCCGAGGTGGGGCTCCCGGTGCTGGAGGTACCGCGGAAGACGCCGTTCATCGCGATCACCCGCGCGGTTTCGCGCGCGGTGGCGGCCGACGAGTACGCGACGACGGTCCGCATCGGCCGCGCCCAGCAGGACCTGACCCGCACGGCGGTCGGCCAGGGCGGCCCGGCGGGGGTGCTGCGCAAGCTGGCGAAGCTGGTCGACGGCTGGGTGCTCCTCTTCGACCGCACGACCGTCACCGAAGCCACCCCGGCGAGCGCGCGTGCGTACGGCGTTCTGCTGCGCGAAGAGCTGGAGCGGCTTCGCACCGGCACCCGGGCCGTTTCCGTCGACGGCCGGGAAGTCGTTCTCCAGACCCTCGACACCGGCGCGCGGCGAGTGCTCGCCGTCGGGACCGCGGAACCGCTCGACACCGCGGGGCGGCACATCGTGAACACCGCGGTCTCGGTGCTTTCGCTGGCGCTGGAACAGGATCGCGCGCAGGCGGCGGCGCGGGAGGCGCTGCGGACCGGGCTGGTGGAGTTGCTCGCCGGCGGCCAGGCCGAACTCGCGCTGCGCGTGCTGACCGCGACGGGCGAGAAGCCGCCGGAGCCGCCGTGGTCGGTGCTGGTGTTCCTCGGACCGCCCGCGGCTCGGCGCAAGCTGCTCGGCGCGCTCGAGGGAGAGCTGTTCGCGGCGCGATCCGGTGCGTCGGTGGTCGCCTTCGGGCCGGCGAGCGTTGTCGAGCCGGTAGCCGAGGCGGCGCTGCGGGTGGGCGGCCTGCACGGCGGGGTGGCGGGGCCGGTCGCCCCGCGTGAGTTCGCCGCCGGGCTCGAACAGGCCGAGCTGGCGGCTCAGGCGGCGGAGGCCGAGGACAAGATCCTGGTCTCGGCCGCCGAGCACTCGGCCCGCGGCCTGCTCTCCCTCATCGACCCCGTGGTGGCCCGCGTCTACGGCGAGCACCTGCTGGGCCCGCTGCGCCGCCACGACGAAACGGGCCGCGGCGACCTCGTCGAGTCGCTGCGCTGCTGGCTGGAGCACCACGGCCACTGGGACGTGGCGGCCGCGCGGCTGGGGGTGCACCGGCACACGCTGCGGAACCGGATCACCAAGGCGCAGGAGCTGCTGGGCCGCGATCTGGATTCACCGGGCGTCCGCGCGGAACTTTGGGTGGTGCTGCAAACCTGAGCACCCCGATGGGCGTCTTCGGGAGGTGACCGGGAAACGCGCGGCGGTGGTGGCGGTCGTCGTCGTGCTGCTCGCGGCGGGCGGGTTCGCGTTCCTGCCGTGGACGGCCAACCACTTCGGGTACGCCCTGCCGGGCGCCGGCGGGCTCCCGTACCGCATTCACCACGCCGGCCGGGACTACCACAGCACCATGACCTGCGCGGGCGCCGGCTGGTGTGCCGGCGACCAGTCGCCCTGCGTGCCACCGGCCCGGTTCGGCGGCGACGAATCGTCCCTGACCCAGGTCGACGAGGTGAGCACGTTGTTCGGGCCGCCGCACGCCGTGTTCCTCACCCGGCCGGTGCCCGCGGGAACTCCGTTGACCGTTCTCGTGCGGGCCGGTCCCGGCTGCTTCGTGGGATATGGGTTGATGGGCGGGCCTTAAGCCCCGGTCACCAGGACGATCGGCGAATCCCCGCACCGCCGCAGCCCCGGCCCGGGCGCCGCTCCCGCCGACCACCACGCCGGGACGTCGGCTTCGCGCACCAGCGATCCCGTCGGCTGCCGGACGCTGTTCGACACGATCACCCGGCCCTGCGCGTTCAGCAACGCCGCCCCCCGGCCCAGGGACCGCAGCCGGGGACGCACCGCGCGTTCGAACTCGCGCACGTAGACGTCCGCCCCGGCCACGCCCGCGAACGAGCCGCCGCGGACGACCGGGATCGTGAACGTCAGCGTGTACTCGTCGGTGCACAGGTAGTCCACGTACGGGCCGTTGATGTGCCGCCGCCCGGTGTCGCGGGGGACCGTGAACCACGACTGACGCGTGTAGTCCAGGAAGTTCTCGCTCGCCGGGTCGAGGCTGATGAACAGCTGGGCCGGGGGAGATCCGGCCGTCCACCACTCGAAGCCGAACTCCGAGTCGGCGAGCACGCGCGGTGCGCTGACGAAGCCCGCGCCGATGATCAGGCCGCCCAGCGCCTCCGTGATCTGCGGGCGGATCCGGTGCAGCGCGGCGGCGGCCGGCGTGTCCGCCAGCACCGACTCGGCGGCCGCCTGCACGGGCTTGAGCCGCTCGAAAACCCCTTCCACCAACGCGGAAACCTGCTCGACGACCTCGTCGCCGGCCAGCGTGCGGGTGTCGTTCACGGTGCTCACCTCGATGCGCGGAGTAGCGGAAGTTTACGGGGTGAGCAGGGCGAGGTGCACGTCCGCGAGCCGGTCGAGCGCGGCCAGCAGGTGCTCCTCCGTCAACTTGCGGGCCAGGTCACCGTCCGCGGAGGAAATCGCCGCGGTGATGGCCGCGTGTTCCTCGCAGGACGGGCCCGCGGGCCCGAGCGGCAACCACAGCAGCCCGCCGAGCTCGCTCTGCAGGTGGACCTCCTCGTGCGTCAGCCGCGGCGACTGCGCGGCCGCGGCGACCTCCAGGTGGAACTGCCGCTCCGCCCGGGTGAAGTCGAGGCCGTGGGCCGTGCGGAGGTCGTCGGTCGCCAGCCGCAGCCGGGCGACGTCTTCTGGAGAGCTGCGCTCGGCGGCGAGCTTGGCGGCGGCCCCGGCGATCGCGAGGTAATGGTCGCCGACGTCCCGGAGGTCCGACAGCGACACCTCGCGCAACCGCGAGCGCCACGCGTCCGGCGGCGGGTTGGCCGGCGCGCGGACGAAGCTGCCGCCGCTGCGCCCCCGCCGCGTCTCGACCAGCCCCTGCTGGCGCAGGGCCACGAGCGCTTCCCGGACGGTCACGGTCGAGACGCCGAACTGGGCGGCCAGGTCGGCTTCGCTGGGCAGCTGTTCGGAGTCGGCGAGCAGGCCGAGCGTGATGGCGTCGACCAGCCGCGCCGCCACCGCCTCCGCCCGCCCGACCTGGCCGAGCGGGGCGAACATGGCGGATCGCGCGCTGTGCGACATGCCCTTGCGCATCGTGATCCTCGCCGGTCGGAGTACCCGTTCGCACCAATCTTGCCCCATCCCCTTGTCCTATTACATATGAAGTCATATGTTTTAGCTCCCGTCAGCACCGAGGAGTGAGCGTGCAGGAGCTGAAGCACTACGTCGGCGGCGCGTACGTCGAGTCCAAATCGGGCCGGACGGCCGAGATCACCGACCCCGTCACCGGGCGCCCCTACTGCACCGCCCCGATCGCCGGACCCGAAGACGTCGACAATGCGCTGCAGGTCGCCGCGACCGCGTTCGAGACCTGGCGCACGACCACTCCCGCCCAGCGCCAGCTCGCGCTGCTCAAGCTCGCCGACGCCCTCGAAGCCCGCGCCGAAGAGATCGTCCGCGCCGAGTCCGCGAACACCGGCAAGCCGATCGCGCTCACGATGTCCGAAGAGATCCCGATGGTCCTGGACCAGGTCCGGTTCTTCGCCGGGGCCGCGCGGGTGCTCGAGGGCCGCGCGGCGGGGGAGTACATGGAGGGCCACACGTCGTTCGTCCGGCGGGAGCCCGTCGGCGTCTGCGCCCAGGTCACGCCGTGGAACTACCCGCTGCTGATGGCCATCTGGAAGATCGCGCCCGCGCTCGCGGCCGGCAACACCGTCGTGCTCAAGCCGTCCGACACCACCCCGGCGTCCTCGCTGCTGCTCGCCGAGATCGCCGGCGAGTTCTTCCCGCCGGGCGTGTTCAACGTGCTCTGCGGCGACCGCGACACCGGCCGCGCGCTGGTCGAGCACGACATCCCGGCCATGGTGTCGATCACCGGCTCGGTCCGGGCGGGCATCGAAGTCGCGAGGTCCGCCGCGAACGACGTCAAGCGCGTGCACCTGGAACTCGGCGGCAAGGCGCCGGTCATCGTCTTCGGCGACGCCGACCTCGAAGCGGCCGCCGAGGCCATCGCCGTCGCCGGGTACTTCAACGCGGGCCAGGACTGCACCGCCGCCACCCGGGTGCTGGTCGCCGACGACGTGCACGACACCTTCGTCGCCGCGCTCACCCGGCAGGCCGCGCAGGCCAAGACGGGCAAGCCGGACGACGAAGACGTCGCCTACGGCCCGCTCAACAACGCCGCTCAGCTCGAAAAGGTGGCCGGTTTCGTCGACCGGCTGCCCGCCCACGCGACCGTCCACTGTGGAGGACATCGGGTCGGCGACGAAGGCTACTTCTACGAAGCCACCGTGGTCTCCGGCGTCCGCCAGGACGACGAGATCAGCCAGCACGAGATCTTCGGCCCGGTCATCACCGTCCAGCGCTTCTCCGACGAGGCGGAGGCGCTGAAGGCCGCCAACGCCGTGCAGTACGGCCTCGCGTCCTCGGTCTGGACCCGCGACCACCAGCGGGCGATGCGCGCCGCCGCGAAGCTCGACTTCGGCTGCGTCTGGATCAACACGCACATCCCGCTGGTCGCCGAGATGCCGCACGGCGGGTTCAAGAAGTCCGGCTACGGCAAGGACCTCTCGCTCTACGGCCTCGAGGACTACACGCGCGTCAAGCACGTGATGAGCGCACTGTGAGGGTCGCGATGCCCAACCAAGCACCGTCCGAGACCCGCGAAGAGCCCGCGGCACCCGAAAGCACGCGCCCGGCCATCCGGCTTTCCGGGCTGCGCAAGCACTTCGGCGACGTCCACGCGGTCGACGGTGTCGACCTCGACATCCCGCCGGGCGAGTTCTTCTCGATGCTCGGCCCGTCCGGCTCCGGCAAAACGACGGTGCTGCGCATGATCGCCGGGTTCGAGCTGCCGACCGAGGGCACGATCGAGCTCGACGGCCACGACGTCAGCCGGCTCGCGCCGTTCGAGCGCGACGTCAACACGGTGTTCCAGGACTACGCGCTGTTCCCCCACATGGACGTGCAGCAGAACGTCGAGTACGGCCTGCGCGTCAAGCGCGTCCCGAAGCGGCAACGCCGGGAGCGCGCGCTCGAAGCGCTGAAGACCGTGCGGCTGGAGGACTACGGCTCGCGCAAGCCCGCGCAGCTCTCGGGCGGCCAGCGCCAGCGTGTCGCCCTGGCCCGCGCGCTGGTCAACCGGCCCAAGGTGCTGCTGCTCGACGAACCCCTCGGCGCGCTCGACCTCAAGCTGCGCCAGACCATGCAGCTCGAGCTCAAGCAGATCCAGCGGGACGTCGGCATCACGTTCGTCTTCGTCACCCACGACCAGGACGAGGCCCTCACCATGAGCGACCGCATCGCGGTGTTCAACGACGGGAAGATCGAGCAGGTCGGGCCGCCCGAAGAGGTCTACGAACGGCCCGCGAGCGCGTTCGTCGCCGGGTTCGTCGGGACGTCCAACCTGCTGGGCGGCCGCGGCGCCGAGTCGGTCATCGGCCGGCCGGGGCTGTTCAGCATCCGGCCGGAGAAGATCCGCATCGACGGCGACCTGTCCGAACCCGCCGCGGCCGGGCACACCAGCGCCACCGGCACGGTCACCGACGTCGTCTACGCCGGGGCGACCGTGCGGTACGCCGTGGCGCTCGACGCCGGCGGGCAGCTCTCGGTCGTCCGACAGAACACCGATGGTGCCGCCGGGTTCGGCGACGGGCGCGTCCGGCTCAGCTGGCGCGACGAACACAGCTTCCAAGTCCGGTAGTACCTCGAAAGGGACGCCATGAAGAACAGGAAGACGCGGCTCGCCGGGGTCCTCGGCGCCAGCCTGCTGTTGGCTGCATGTGGCACGTCCGGCTCGAACTCCGCCGCCCCACCCGGCGCGCAGGGGTTCACGCCGCCGAAGCTGGAAGCGCTGAAGGCGCTCGGCCAGCCGGAAGGGCAGCTGAACGTCCTGGCCTGGCCGGGGTACGCGGAGAACGGCTCGAACGACCCGAAGGTGAACTGGGTGACGCCGTTCGAGCAGCAGACCGGCTGCAAGGTGAACGTCAAGCCGTTCGGCACGTCCGACGAGGCCGTCACGCTGATGAAGACCGGGCAGTACGACGTCGTGTCCGCCTCCGGGGACGCGTCGCTGCGGCTGGTCGCTTCCGGGGACGCCGAGCCGGTGAACACCGCGCTGGTGCCGAACTACGCCGACGTCCAGCCGTTCCTGAAGAACAAGCCGTGGAACAGCGTCGGCGGCGTCTCCTACGGCATCCCGCACGGCTGGGGCGCGAACCTGCTGACCTGGCGCACCGACAAGGTGACGCCGGCGCCGGCGTCGTGGTCGGTGGTGTTCGACGCGAACTCGCCCTACAAGGGCAAGGTGATCGCCTACGACTCGCCGATCTACATCGCCGATGCCGCGCTGTACCTGCAGGCCCACCAGCCGGACCTCGGCATCAAGAACCCGTACGCCCTCGACGACAAGCAGTTCACCGCCGCGGTCAACCTGCTCAAGCAGCAGCGGCCGCTGGTGTCCGAGTACTGGTCGGACTACCTCAAGGAGTCCCAGGCGCTGAAGAACGCCGACGCCGTCGTCGGGACCGCCTGGCAGGTCACGGTCAACCTGACCAAGGGCGAGGGTGCGCCGCTCGAAGCCGCCGTGCCGAGCGAGGGTGCGACCGGGTGGTCGGACACCTGGATGGTCGCGGCGAAGTCGCCGCACAAGACGTGCGCGTACAAGTGGCTCGACTACATCGTCAGCCCGAAGGTCAACGCCCAGGTCGCCGAGTACTTCGGCGAGGCGCCGGCCAACCCCAAGGCGTGCGCGGAGATGACGGACAAGACGCTCTGCGACACCTACCACGCCAACGACGCCGGGTACGCGGCGAAGATCGCGTACTGGACCACGCCTATCCAGCAGTGCCTCGACGGCCGTACGGACGTCAAGTGCAAGGACTACGGCGAGTGGACCCGCGCCTGGACCGAAATCAAGGGCTGACCCCAGACCCCGGACGCGGCGGGCTGTGTCCCCCCACTCCGCCCGCCGCGTCCGGCCTCATCCTGCGAGGCAAGATGACCGCCTTCTTCTACCGGAGACCCAAGCTGCGCCTGGGTTTCCTGTTGTCGGCGCCGCTGCTTTGGCTGGGCCTGGCCTACCTGGGCGCGCTCGCCGCGCTGTTCGTCACGGCGTTCTGGCACACCGACAGTTTCACCGGCCAGGTCGTCATCGACTGGTCGCTGGGCAACTTCGAGACGCTGTTCACCGACGCGGTGTACCGCACGATCACCTTCCGCACGGTCGGGATCGCGGCGCTGGTGACGGTGATCGACGCCGTCATCGCGTTCCCGATGGCCTTCGCGATGGCCAAGCTCGCTTCGCCGCGCGCGCAGCGGATCCTGGTGATCGCGGTGATGACGCCGCTGTGGGCGAGCTACCTGGTGAAGGCGTACGCGTGGCGGTCGATGCTGTCCGGCAACGGCGCCCTGAGCTCGATTTCGCCCGGGTACGGCGTCACGGCCACGATCATCACGCTGTCCTACCTCTGGCTGCCGTACATGATCCTGCCGATCTACGCCGGTCTCGACCGGCTGCCCGACTCCCTGGTGGACGCTTCCGGCGACCTCGGCGCGCGCTCGTTCCGGACGTTCCGCTCGGTGATCCTGCCGCTGACGTTCCCGGCGATCGTGGCGGGCTCGATCTTCACGTTTTCGCTGTCCCTGGGCGACTACATCGCGGTGAAGATCGTCGGCGGCACGTCCCAGATGCTCGGCAACGTCGTCTACGACAACATCGGCGCGGCGAACAACCTGCCGTTCGCGGCGACGGTGGCGACGGTGCCGGTCGTGATCATGCTCGGCTACCTGGCCGCGGTGCGCCGCACCGGCGCGCTCGACAACCTCTAGGAGCTTCCATGCGTACCTCCCGGGTGTTGTTGTGGACGGCGCTGGGCCTGGGCTTGGCGGTGATCTACTTCCCGCTGGTGGTGGTGCTGCTCAACTCGTTCAACGCGGACACGACGTTCGGCTGGCCGCCGTCGCGGTTCACGCTGGAGTGGTGGAGCCGGGCCGCGTCGAACGAAGGGGCGCTGCACGCGCTGTGGACGAGCGTCGAGGCGGGCCTGGCGGCGACGGCGATCGCGCTGGTGCTCGGCACGATGGCCGCGTTCGCCTTGCAGCGCTACCGGTTCTTCGGGCGCAACCCGGTGTCGCTGCTGATCATCCTGCCGATCGCGCTGCCGGGGATCGTCACGGGCATCGCGCTGAACAACGCGTTCCGGACCATCCTGGGCATCGACCTCGGCCTGCTGACGGCGATCATCGCGCACGCGACGTTCTGCATCGTGGTGGTGTTCAACAACGTGGTCGCGCGGCTGCGCCGGATGGGCGGCAACCTGGAGGAGGCCTCGATGGACCTCGGCGCGACCGGCCTCACGACGTTCCGGCTGGTGACGTTCCCGATGCTGCGGTCGGCGTTGCTGGCGGGCGGCCTCCTGGCCTTCGCGCTGTCGTTCGACGAGATCATCGTGACGACGTTCACCCTGGGCACCGGCATGGAGACGCTGCCGATCTGGATCTACGACAACCTGTTCCGGCCGAACCAGGCCCCGATCGTCAACGTGGTGGCGGCGGTCCTGATCGTGGCGTCGACGGTCCCGGTGTATCTCGCCCAGCGCCTGTCCGGCGATACGGCTTCGGGTGGCCGCCTTTAAGCGACCGACCGGATCGTGCCGCCGTCGACGCGGATCGTCGCGCCGCTCACGTACGCCGCCGCCGGGCTGACCAGGTAGCCGACCGCGGCCGCGATCTCCTCCGGGCGGCCCAGCCGGCCGACGTCGTTCGGGACCAGGTCGTGGGCGGCGCCGCGCTCGATGTCCTCCCACGACGTCCCCCACCCGTGTGCCGGGGCGATTTCCGTGAGCAGGTCGCGCACGGAGCCGACCAGGATCGCGCCGGGGGACACCACGTTCGACGTCACGCCGGTGCCGGCGAGGTCGCGGGCGAGGGACACCGCCAGGTTGTGCCGCGCGGCCAGCGTCGCCGTGTAGTGCGGCTGCATCGCCAGGGGCTGGATCGCCAGGCCGCCGCCGATCTGGACCACCCGGCCCCACCCGCGCTCGCGCATGGCCGGTACGCAGCGCTGGATCATCCGGACCGCCGAGACGACGTTCGCCTCGTACATCGCGGTCCAGTCCGCCGCCGTCGCGTCGGTCCACCCGAGGTGGTCGTACGCGCCGGCGTTGTTGACCAGGACGTCGACGTCCCCGGCCGCCTCGGCGACCGCGTCGGCTCCGGCGTCGGTCGACAAATCGCCCAGGGCGACCCCGGCCGCGCCGATCGCCGCCGCCACCTTCTCCGTGCGGGCCGCGTCCCGGCCGTGGACCACGACCGAAGCGCCTTCCGCGGCCAGCAGCCGCGCGATCGCCTCGCCGAGACCCGCGCTCGAACCGGTGACAAGAGCGCGTTTACCCGCGATTTCGAGATCCATGAAGCACCTTCTCCAGAGGTATACAACTGTAGACTTACGGTAAGTCTACGCTCGTATACATGAGACCTCGCAATGCCGCCGCGACCCGGGAAGCGATCCTGGCGTCCGCGCTCGAAGCGTTCACCCGGGCGGGCTACGACGGCGTCGGCGTGCGCGAGATCGCCGAGGCCGCCGGCGTCACCGCGATGCTCGTCAACCGCTACTTCGGCTCGAAGGAAGGCCTCTTCGCCGAGGTCGTCGAGGCGGCGATGGCCGAGCGGACCGTGCTCACCGGCGACCCGGCGACGCTCGCCGCGGACCTCGCGGCCTCGCTCGTGCGCCGGACCGCTCCGGAGGCCGCGCGGCTCGACCCGTTCCTGCTGATGCTGCGTTCGGCCCCCAACCCGCGGGCCGCGGACATCCTCCGCGCGGGCATCGAGCGGCACGTCGAGAAGCACCTGACCGACCTGCTCCCGGGGCGGGACCCGGCGGGACCGGCGCTGGCCCTGTCCGTCATCGCCGGGTTCTGGGTGATGCGCACGCTCCTCGGCAGCACCGCGCTGGCGCACGCCGACGAAGCCGTCGTCGTGGCGAAGCTGGAGAAGGTGTTCGAGGTGCTACTCGCGGAATGAGTCCGTTGCCGTCCGCAGGGCCGCCAGGACACCCGGGTCCGTCACCGCGTGCCCGGCTCCCTCGAGCAGCTTCAGCTCCGAACCGGGCCACGCCCGGTGCAGTTCGTACGCCGTGATCGGCGGGCAGACCGTGTCGTAGCGGCCCTGGACGATCACGCCGGGGATGCCCGCGAGCTTGCCCGCGTCGCGGATCAGCTGCCCGTCGTCGAGCCAGGCGCCCTGGGTGAAGTAGTGGACCGCGAGCCGGGCGAAGGTCCATGCGAACGCCGGGTCGGCGTACTGGCGGATGAACGACTCCTGCGGCAGCACCGAAACCGTCGCGCCCTCCCAGGTGCTCCACGCCACCGCCGCGTGGTGGCGGACCTCCTCGGCCGGGTCGTCGAGCAACACCGCGTACCCCGCCAGCGGGTCCTCCCGGAGCGCCGACGGGAGCGGGGCGAGGAACGCTTCCCACTCGCGCGGGAACAGGTGGGCCGCGCCGCCGCGGTAGATCCAGTCCAGCTCGCTCCGCCGCACGGTGAACACGCCTCGCAGGATGATCTCGCTGACGCGCGCGGGGTGCGTCTCGGCGTAAGCGAGGGCGAGGGTCGCGCCCCAGGAGCCGCCGAAGAGCTGCCAGCGCTCGATGCCGAGCCGCGCACGCAGCAGTTCCATGTCGGCGACCAGGTGCCACAACGTGTTCGCGGTGAGATCGCCCGCGTCCGGCGTCGATCGGCCCGAGCCGCGCTGGTCGAACAGGACGATCCGGTAGACGTCGGGGTCGAAGTGCCGCCGGGCCATCGGGGCGATCCCGCTGCCCGGACCGCCGTGCAGCACCACGACCGGTTTCCCGGCCGGGTTGCCCGCCTCCTGGCCCCGGATCCGGTGCCCGTCACCGGTTTCGAGGAATCCCTCGGCGCGGGGGGAGATCGGCGGGTAGAGCTCGTCCATGCGAGTCACTGTGCCGTATGAGATGACTGTCCGCCCCCTACGACGATCTGCCTCATGGAGGTGACACTTTGCCGTAGGGTCTCGGCAGTCGCCCCGACGCCCCGCCGCCGGGCGCCGGGACGACGGCCGAGAAAGGTGGGGACCCGCCCCCGCCGCCGGGCTGAGCGGGTCCCCGGTTCAGGGGTGTCAGCGGGGTCGGGCAGTCCGCTCACGCATTTCGATCCTCCTCGTCGAGGGTGCGAAGTTCGTCGTGGCGGCGACGGGCTAAACGCTAAGCCACGAGCCGAACACCAGTCAAGAACATGATTGAAGTTCATATATGTGAACATCAGCTGTGCGGACGCTGAGCTGGGGCGTCCCCCTTGCCCCGTGCTAACGAAAGGGCCGGTAGCTTCCGTGTCGGGATTCGGCGAAAAAGGGGTACGGAATGTCCGCGGTGACCTATGTCGAGGCGATTGTCGTCGGCGCCTTGCAAGGGGTGTCGGAATTGTTTCCGGTGTCCAGTCTCGGCCACAGCATCCTGCTGCCCGCCTGGCTCGGTGGCTCGTGGCAGCGGGACCTGAGCATCGGGAAGGATTCGCCGTACCTCGCGGTGCTGGTCGCGATGCACGTCGCCACCGCGCTCGCGCTGGTCCTGTTCTTCCGCAAGGACTGGGTGCGGATCATCCGCGGGTTGTGGACGTCGATCCGCCACCGCGAGGTGCGCACGCCGGACCAGCGGCTCGCGTGGCTGCTGGTGCTCGCCACCATTCCGGTCGGGCTGGCCGGCCTGCTCTTCGAAAGCCTGTTGCGCGACTACCTCGGCAAGCCGGTGCCGGCGGCGATCTTCCTCGCCCTCAACGGCGGAGTCCTGTACGCCGCCGAGAAGTTCTCCAAGCCCGGCAAGGCGGCTGCGGAAGAGGACACAGTGGACTTTTCGGCCGAGGACACGATGGTGATGCGGGCGATCAGCGTCGAGGAGCAGACCGACGTCCGGCTGGCGAAGCTGCGGATCGGCGAGGCGGTGCTGATCGGCGCCGCCCAGATCCTCGCGCTGCTGCCGGGCATCAGCCGCTCGGGCATCACGATGGTCGCCGGCCTGCGCCGCGGGCTGGGGCACGAGGACGCGGCGCGGTTCGCCTTCCTGCTCGCCACGCCGGTGATCCTCGCCGCGGGCGTGCTCAAGATGCCGACGCTGTTCGCCCCCGAAAACCACGCTTCGCTCGGCCCCGCACTCGTCGGCAGCGTCATCGCCGGGGTCGCTTCGTACATTTCTGTCCGATTCCTCACCGGATACTTCGAAACGCGTACTCTGACCCCGTTCGCCATTTACTGCGTGGTCGCCGGAATCGGCAGCCTGATCTTCTTCGCGGTCTGACGTGCCGCTGACGTTCGACGCCCCGGCGGTCCTCGGCGTGCTCGCTGCGGGCACGCTCTACGTCCGTGCGGCGCGCCGCCGCCGCGGCTGGCCGCCGGGCCGCACGACGGCGTTCCTCACCGGGCTCGCGACGATCCTGGTCGTCACCTGCTCACCGCTGGCCGTCTACGACACGACGTTCTTCTGGGTCCGCGCGGTCCAGACGGTCACGCTGCTGATGATCACGCCGCTGCTGCTCGCCCTCGGCGCACCCATCCGGCTGCTCCTCGACACGGTCGAGGCACCGTGGCTGCGGCGGCACGGCCGCGGCCCGCTCGCCCGCGCGCTGACGTTCCCGCCCGTCGTCACGGTCGTCCTCATCGCCCCGGTGCTGGTGCTGTACCTGACGCCGCTCTACGACCTCACGCTGCGCTCGCCGCTCGCCGACGGCCTGGTCCGGCTGGTGCTCGTCGGCGCCGGCTTCACGTACTTCTGGACGCGCCTGGCCCTCGATCCGACGCCGCGGGAGGACCCGCACCTGGTGTCGGTGTGGATCGCCTTCGCCGAGGTCATCTTCGACGGCGCGCTCGGCCTGGTGCTGTGGCTCGGCCCGCTGCTCGCCCCGGCGCACTACGCGGCCGCGCACCCCGGCTGGGGTCCCGGCCCGCGCACCGACCAGGTCATCGGCGCGGGGGTGCTGTGGATCGGCGGCGACGTCGCCGGCCTGCCGTTCGTCGTCGCGTTGTTCGTGCGGTGGGCCCGCGACGACGAACGGCGGGCGAAGCAGCTCGACGTCCAGCTGGACGAAGCGCCGCCGACCGGCCTGTGGTGGGAGAACGACCCGGCGCTCGCCGAACGGTTCAAGCGCCGGTGACCGCCGTGGTCGGTGTCTCAGTCGTGGAACGCGTGCTCCGGCGCCGGGAATTCGCCTCGGCGGACGTCCTCGGCGAACGCGGTCGCCGCGTCCTGCAGCACCGTCGCGACGTCGGCGTAGCGCTTGACGAACCGCGGTGCCTTGCCGCGCCGCAGCCCGGCCATGTCCTGCCAGACGAGCACCTGGGCGTCGCAGTCCGGGCCCGCGCCGATGCCGACCGTCGGGATCTTCAGCTCCGCCGTGACGCGCTTCGCGGCCTCGGCGGGCACCATCTCCATCACCACCGCGAACGCCCCGGCCTCCTGCAGCGCCAGCGCGTCGGCGAGCAGCACGTCCGCCGCTTCGCCGCGCCCCTGCACCCGGTAGCCGCCGAGGTTGTGTTCACTCTGCGGGGTGAAGCCGATGTGGCCCATGACCGGCACCCCGGCCGAGGTCAGCGCCTCGACGTGCGCGGCGAACCGCCGGCCGCCTTCGAGCTTCACGGCGTGCGCCCGGCCCTCCTTCATGAACCGCACCGACGTCTCCAGCGCCTGCTGCGGCGAGAGCTGGTAGGAGCCGAACGGCAGGTCGGCGACCACCAGGGCCCGCTTGACCGACCGGGTGACCGCCCGGACCAGCGGCAGCAGCTCGTCGACCGTCACCGGCAGCGAGGTGTCGTAGCCGAAGACGTTGTTGGCCGCGGAGTCGCCGACGAGCAGCACGGGGATCCCGGCCTCGTCGAACAGCGCGGCGGTGTACATGTCGTACGCGGTGAGCATGGGCCACGGTTCCCCGCGTTCCTTGAGCTCGCGCAGGTGGTGGACGCGGACCTTCCGGCCCGGGGCGGGTGCCGCGGGAGCGGCGGGTCCGGTGCCGTAGGGAGCGGGTTCTTCGGCGCTGGCAGACATCGTCGTCGACCGTCCTTCCCTCGAGGCCTCGTCGAGGTCCCCGGGTCGTGGAGCAGAGGTGTTTCAAAGAGTGACACGCGCCCGGACCGCCCCCAACCGCGTGCGACAAGCTTCACACCCCCGAGGACCACGGGCCGTCAGCCTTCAGGTTGATGCCCGGGGACAACCAACCCGGGTTCACTTACGTCAAGAAGAGGGCATGCCCACCGACCGGCCGCGAAAGGCGACGAAACCACCCATGGGAAACCTCGCGAGCTCGCGCCTTCGCCTCCCCGCCTGGAAGGCGAAGGCGGGCGGCATCGTCGCGACCGTGGTCCAGCTGGCCGCGGTGTTCTCGGTGATCCTGCTCTTCACCGGCGGAGCGCGCGGGCGCCTGCTCAACGGCATCGACATGGCCTTCTCCGGCTTGAGCGTGCCGACCAGCGAGAGCCTGACCATGGTGCTGCTGCTGGTGGTGCTCGGCAGCGCCCTGCGCCGCCGCAAGAAGGCGGCGTTGTACACGCTGGTGCTGTTCCAGGTCGGCGGGCTGCTGCTCACCCTGGTCCTCCAGGCGACGCTGCTGTGGTCACCCGAACTGCTGACGCTCGGCCCGAAGCAGGTCCGGCACATCCCCTCTCAGCTGTGGGTGCTGACCGTCGCCGACGTCGTCTCGATCGCGCTGATCGTGTTCCTGCTCGCGCTGCGCCCCGCCTTCCCGGCCCGGCTCGCGCCGACCGCCTGGCGCGACGGCCTGAGCATGCTGTGCGGCGGCGTCGCCGTGGTCATCCTGGTCGGCTGGGGCCTGACCGAGGCGTTCCCCGGCCACCTCGGCGACACGTGGGAGCGCTTCGCCTGGGTCGTCAACCACGCCACGGGCGAGAACCTGCAGCTGCGCCGGATCGGCGTGGGCGACGGGCCCGGCTGGCTGGACCTGCTCCTCGACCTGAGCGCGACGGCGGTCGCCACCGCGGCGCTTTACCTGCTCTTCCGCGGGGTGCGCAGCCGCGCCCTGCGGACGGACGAAGACGAGCTGCGCCTGCGGAAGCTGCTCGCCGAACACGGCGAGGACGACTCCCTCGGCTACTTCGCCACCCGGCGCGACAAGAGCGTCGTCTTCGCACCGAACGGCCGTGCGGCGGTGACCTACCGCGTCCTCGGCGGCACCAGCGTCGCCAGCGCCGACCCGGTCGGCGACCCGGAGGCGTGGCCCGACGCGGTCCGCGCGTGGCTCGACGAGACGCGCAGGTACGGCTGGACCCCCGGCGTGCTCGGGGCGAGCGAACGCGGCGCGAAGGCGTACACCGGAGCGGGCCTGCGGGCGCTGGAGATCGGCGACGAAGCGGTGCTCGACGTCCGCGAGTTCAGCCTGGCCGGCCCGGAGCGGCGCTCGGTGCGCCAGGCCGTCAAGCGCATCCAGCGCGCCGGGTACACCTCGCGGGTCCGCCGCCACGGCGAGATCCCCGACGGCGAGATGACCGAGCTGCTCGCCCGGGCGCAGGCCTGGCGCGGCGCCGAGACCGAACGCGGGTTCTCGATGGCGCTCGGCCGGCTCGGCGACCCCAGCGACGGCCGCAGCGTGATGGTCGAGGCCTACGACGGCCACGGCGAGCTCCGCGGGCTGCTGTCGTTCGTCCCGTGGGGGCGGCGCGGGCTTTCGCTGGACCTCATGCGCCGCGACCGCGACGCCGAGAACGGCCTCAACGAGTACATGATCGCCGAGACGGTCGCGGCCGCGCAGCACCTGGGCGCGCAGCGGATCTCGCTCAACTTCGCGATGTTCCGTGCGGTGTTCTCCGAGGGCGAGCGGATCGGCGCGGGCCCGGTGCTGCGGGCCTGGCGCGGGATCCTGAGCGTCTTCTCGCGGTTCTTCCAGCTGGAGTCGCTGTACCGGTCCAACGCCAAGTACGGGCCGGACTGGGAGCCGCGCTTCCTCTGCTACTCGTCGGCCCGGCGGCTGCCGCGCGTCGGCATCGTCGCGGGCGCGCTCGAAGGGTTCGTCCCGACCGGGCGGGCGCGGTCGCTGCGGCTGGAGACGGTCAGCGACGACTTCGTCGCGCGCGTCAGGGAGATCGAGGAGTCGGCGGCGGCACCGGCACCGAAGGCGTGGCGGCGGCCCGAACAGGTCCGCGTCCGCATCGCCAAGCTCGACAAGCTGCGCGAGGCCGGCATCGACCCGTACCCGGTCGGCTTCCGCCGCGACGACCACATCGGGGACGTCGTCGCGAAGTACGGCGACCTGGCCCCGGGCACCACCACCGGGCACCGGGTCCGGATCGCCGGGCGGGTGCTGAACCTGCGCATCCTCGGCGGCCTGTGCTTCGCCCGCGTCAAGGACTTCAGCGGCGAAATCCAGCTGATGCTGGAGGCCGGCGAGCTGGACCTGACCCGCTGGCGGACCGGCGTCGACCTCGGCGACCACGTCGGCGTCGGCGGCCAGGTCGTGACGTCGAAGCGCGGCGAGCTCTCGGTGCTCGTCGACGAGTGGACGGTCACCGCGAAGTGCCTGCACCCGCTGCCCGACAAGCGGAAGGGCCTCACCGACCCGGAGACGCGGGTCCGGCAGCGCTACCTCGACCTGGCGGTCAACCCGGACTCGACGAACATGCTGCGGCTGCGGTCCACCGTGGTCCGCGCGGTGCGCGACCGGCTGCACCACGCCGACTACCTCGAGGTCGAGACGCCGATGCTGCAGACGGTGCACGGCGGCGCCAACGCCCGGCCGTTCGTCACCCACATCAACGCCTACGACATGCGGATGTACCTGCGGATCGCGCCGGAGCTGTACCTCAAGCGGCTGTGCGTCGCCGGCGTCGAGCGCGTCTTCGAGCTCAACCGCAACTTCCGCAACGAAGGCGTCGACGCGACCCACAACCCCGAGTTCACGATGCTCGAGGCGTACCAGGCGTACGCGGACTACGACACGATGCGGACGCTGACGCGCGAGCTCGTCCAGCACGCGGCCGAAGCGGCGTACGGCGCCCAGGTCGTCCGGCGGCCGGACGCCGACGGGAAGGTCGTCGAGTACGACATCTCCGGCGACTGGCCCGTCGTGCCGGTCCACCAAGCCGTCTCGGCGGTGTTCGGCGAGGAGATCGACTCGGGGACGCCGGTGGCCGAGCTGCGCCGCCTCTGCGTGGCCGCCGGGGTGCCGGTGGGGGAGGACCCCAGCCACGGCGACCTCGTGCTCAAGGCGTTCGAGCACCTCGTCGAGGGCACGACCGTGCTGCCGACCTTCTACACCGACTACCCGACCGACGTCTCGCCGCTGACCCGCCAGCACCGGGAGGACCCGCGGCTGGCCGAGCGCTGGGACCTCATCGCGTTCGGGTCCGAGGTCGGCACGGCCTACACCGAGCTGACCGACCCGATCGAGCAGCGGCGGCGGCTCGAGGGGCAGTCGCTGCGCGCGGCCAGCGGTGATGTCGAGGCGATGGAGCTGGACGAAGATTTCCTGCTCGCCCTGGAGCACGGCATGCCGCCGACCGGCGGCCTCGGCCTGGGCGTGGACCGGCTGCTCATGATGCTCACGGGGGCCTCCATCCGCCAGACGGTCCTGTTCCCCTTCGTCCGGCCGCAGGCATAACGACTCGGTGGACCTGGTCACGGCGACGGGCCGTGGCGCGGCCGGTCGCTTACGCTCTGCCTCGTGCGCACGGCTCGGATCGCCTCGGCCCTCCTGATGGGGGTGGCCGTCCTGGCGTATTCGGGCTGGCTGCTGGAGTTCTTCCTGCCCACCGGCGTCTCCCCGGTGGAGGACCCGGCCGAGGCACTGCTGCTGACCGGGCCGCCGGTGTTCCGGATCCTGCTCGCGGTGTCCGGGGTCGCGTTCGTGCTCGCCGGGCCCCCGCTGCACCGGCTCGGGCCGGTCCAGTGGACGGCGCGGCTCAGTTCGATCTCGGTGAGCGCGTTCGGCGTGCTCGTGCTGCTGCAGGCCGCCTACCCCGAGCGCAGCGACCTGCTGTCGTCGCTGCTCAACGTCGTCCTGGTGGCCGGGGTGATCAGCCTGATCCTGTGGTGGCCGCCGGGCTGGCGCGCGCTCGCGGTCGTGGGCCTGGTGCTGGTGCTGGCCACCTGGGTGGCCGTCGTGCTCGCCCGGCAGCTGGACGCCTACGAAGGCGTCTTCACACGGGCCCAGCTGGTGGTCCGCGCGGTCCTGTACGCCGCCGGCGGGACGTACGCCTTCGTCAAGCCCGCGCCGCGGCACGCGCACCGATAGCCGGATTCCCGCCCGGAATGTCGGTGGTGGGTGGCACGATCGCCGCAGGTGTCCCAAGGCGGAAGGATCGACATGGCGGGAAACGTGCGCCCGGTGGCCGACGAGCGTGACGGGCTGCTGAGCTTCCTGGAGCAGCAGCGGTACGTGCTCAGACTCGCGGCACACGGCCTGACCGACGAACAGGCGAGGCTCGCCTCGACGAAGAGCACGCTGTCGGTGGGCGGCCTGATCAAGCACGTCGCGGCCACCGAGTACAGCTGGATGGACACGGTGCTGCAGGTGCCGCAGAAGCCGTTCGGCGAGGCGGTGGGGGAGTGGGAGGCAGCGCACCGCCTGGGCGAGGACGAGACCCTCGAAGGCGCGCTCGCCCGCTACGACGAGGTGGCCGCCCGCACGGCGGAGGTCATCGCGGGCATCGCCGACCTCGGCCAGGCGGTCCCGGTGCCGAAGGGCGTGCCCTGGTTCCCGCAGGACGTCGAGGCTTGGTCGGTCCGCTGGGTCCTGCTGCACCTGATCCAGGAGACGGCCCGCCACGCGGGCCACGCGGACATCGTCCGCGAGCACATCGACGGCGGCACGGCAATCCCGCTCATGGCCGCCGCCGAAGGCTGGCCCGAGTCCCCCTTCATCAAGCCCTGGACCCCAGCCTCCCAACCAGCCTGACCCGGCCTCGGCTCGCGCCCCACCCGCGAGCCGACCCCCAGGCCGTGTCGTCCCCCCAGACACGCGTGTCGACCCCGCAATCACGCGATCCGACCTTCCAGGTACGCGAGTCGACCCTCCAGGCACGCGGACCGACCTTCCCGGTGCGCGAGTCGACCCCTCAATCACGCGAGATGCCCCTCCAATCACGCGTGATGCCTCCCCAGTCACGCGTGATGCCCGTCCAAGCACGCCCGGGGACCTCAGAACAGGGTCGGCTCGTCCGCCAGCGCGCCTTCGATCACGAGCATCCGGCGTTTCGTGCCGACCCCGCCCCGCGCCGAGAACCCGCCATCCTTCCCACCCGCCGCCAGCACCCGGTGGCACGGGACGATGATCGGGAACGGGTTGTGCCCCATCGCCTGCCCGACGGCCTGCGCCGACCCCGGCTGCCCGAGCCGGTGCGCGATGTCCCCGTACGTCAGCGTCTTGCCCGGCGGGATCGTCCGCGCGACCTCGTACGCGCGCCGGTTGAACGCCGGCACCCCGGAAAAGTCCAGCTCGATCGAAGCCCGCTCCTGACGCGCACCGCTCAGCAACGCCACGATCCCGTCGACCGCGGCCCGCACCGGTGCCGGCGGCGGCCCTTCGACGGCGTCCGGGAACCGCCGGACGAGCCAGGCGCGGGTCCGTTCCGCACTGCCCTCGGGCAGCGACGTCCCGATCACGACGTCGTCGCGCCAGGCGAGCCCGCACGCGCCGATCGCCGTGTCGAACACCATGAACCCCGTCGTCATGCCGTCCAGCCTACGACCGAAGAGGGGTACCGCCCTGCCGCGAATGATCGCTAAGTTCGGTTTGGGCGAATTCGAGGAGGACGCGTGCGGCGAATCATCCTGGCCACCGCGCTCATGCTGGGCCTGATCGCGACTCCGGCGGCCGCCGACCCCCTGGTCATGCCGCACGTCGTCGTCGCGCACCACACGGGGTGGGCCGAATTCGTCGTCAGGCAGGCCGGCGGAACCGTCGTCGCGAGCTACCCGCAGATCGGCGTCGTCGTCGCGTACACCGCGAAGGACGACTTCGCCGCGAAGGTCCGGAAGACGCCGGGCATCGACGCCGTCGGCGCGACGCGCACCGCGAAGGTCCCGAAGGAGTTCTTCGCGCCCCGCAAGGACCTCCGCTACACCGGTCCCGGCTCGCCGAACTCCGGCCAGGTCCCACCCGAAGGCACCGCCTGGGACGTCCCGGCGCTGCACCTCCCCGAAGCGCACCAGGTCACCGACGGCAGCCGGCGCACCCTCGTCGGCGTCCTCGACGTCGGCGTCGACGACACCCACCCGGAGCTGAAAACCGCGTTCGACAGCCGGAACTCCGTCTCCTGCCTGTCCGGTTGGCCCGACCGCGGCCCCGGCGCCTGGCGGCCCACGCTCGACGGCCACGGCACGCACGTCGCGGGCACGATCGCCGCGGCCCGCAACGGATCCGGCGTCGTCGGCGTGGCGCCGGGAGTGCGCATCGCGGCGGTGAAGCTCGCCGAACTCGACGACACCGAGACGGCCGAGAGCATGGTCTGCGGGTTCGTCTGGGCCGCCGAGCACGGGTTCGCCGTCACCAACAACAGCTACCGCTCGATCCCGTGGCGCTACAACTGCGACGACCAGCCGGACCAGGCCGCGGCGAAGCTCGCCGTCGGCCGGGCGGTCGCGTACGCGCAACGCCGGAACGTCCTCGTCGTCGCCTCCGCCGGCAACGCCGGGATCGATCTCGACACCCGCTCGGTGGACAAGGAGAGCCCGGCCGACAGCACGCCGGTGGAGCGCCGGATCGACCCGACCTGCACCCGGCTGCCGCACGAACTCCCGGGGGTCGTCGGCACCGGCGCGCTCGACGAAAAGCTCGTCAAAGCGAGCTTCTCCAACTACTCGGCGTCCCGGATCAGCGTCGCCGCGCCCGGCGCACGCGTCTGGTCGACCTGGCCGAACGGCGAATACCGGTCCGCGAGCGGGACGTCGATGGCCGCGCCGCACGCGAGCGGCGTCGCCGCCCTGATCGCGAGCGAGCACCCGCACTGGAGCGCCGAGCGGATCAAGCGCGCGCTCTACGCCACGGCGACGCCACTCGAGTGTCCCGACGTCGTCTGCCGGCCGACCGGAAACGGGACGACCTACTACGGCCACGGCATGGTCGATGCGGCGAGCGCCGTCGGCGCGGGATGATGGCGCTCGTGCTCGATCACCTCGTCTACGCCGGTCCGGACCTCGCCGACGCCGTCGCCCGGGTCACCGCCCTCACCGGGGTCACGCCCGCGCCGGGCGGCCGCCACGTCGGCCTCGGGACGGCCAACCACCTCGCCGACCTCGGCGCGGGGATGTACCTGGAGGTCATCGGCCCGGACCCGGCCCAGCCGGACCCCGAAGCGCCCCGGCCGTTCGGCATCGACGAGCTGACCGAGCCCGGGCTGGTCGCCTGGGCTGTCCGCACGACCGACATCGACGCGACGGTCGCGAAAGCCCGCGCCCACGGCTTCGACCCGGGCGACCCGAGGGAGATGTCCCGCGAAACCGGCGACGGCGAAACGCTGCGCTGGCGCCTGACCCCGCCGAGCGTCCCGGGCACCCTGCACCCGTTCCTCATCGACTGGGGCAGCACCCCGCACCCGACGACGCGGGACCTGCCGTCCCTGCCGCTGCTGATGGTCACCGGCACCCACCCGGACCCGGATTCGGTGCTGACGGTGCTGGACGCGCTCGGCCTGGAGCTGCTGGTCCGCCGGGCCGCGAAAGCCGGCCTGACGGCGGCCCTCCGGACTCCGGAGGGCCGCCAGGTCGCCCTGTGCTGAAACCCTTGGGCTAGGCCTTGCCCTCGCGCCACAGGTTGGTCATCGGCAGCCGCCGGTCGCGGCCGAAGGCCTTGAACGTGATCTTCGTGCCCGGCGGGTACTGGCGCCGCTTGTACTCGGCCTTGTCGACCATCCGCACCACGCGGTCGATGGTCTCCGGGTCGAAGCCCGCGGACACCAGGTCGGCGTACCCGCGGTCGCCCTCGACGTAGTCGTCGAGGATGTCGTCCAGCAGCGTGTAGTCCGGCAGCGAGTCGGTGTCCACCTGGCCCGGCCGCAGCTCGGCCGACGGCGGCTTGGTGATGGAGTTCTCCGGGATCGGCGGGGTCTCGCCGCGTTTCACCGCTTCGGCGTTGCGCCAGCGGGCCAGCTGCCAGACGTGCGTCTTGAACACGTCCTTGATCGGGGCGAACGCGCCGACCGCGTCGCCGTAGATCGTCGAATACCCGACGGCGAGCTCGGTCTTGTTGCCGGTGGCCAGCACCAGATGACCGTCCAAGTTGGACAGTGCCATCAGGAGCATGCCGCGCGTCCGCGCCTGGATGTTCTCCTCGGCGAGGCCGGTCAGGGAGAGCTGGTCGACGTACACGCGCACCATGTCCTCGACCGGCTCGACCCGGTAGTGCGCGCCGATCCGCTGCGCCAGGTCGGCGGCGTCGTCCTTCGAGTGTCCCGACGAGTACTTCGAGGGCATCGAGACGCCGTAGACGTTGCCGCCGCCCAGCGCGTCCGCCGCCAGCGCCGCGCAGACGGCCGAGTCGATGCCGCCGGAGAACCCGAAGATCACCGACGAGAAGCCGTTCTTGTGCACGTAGTCCCGCAGGCCGATGACCAGCGCGTGCCACACCTCGGCCTCGTCCGACAGCGGTTCGCTGATCACCGGCGTGACCGTCGGCTCGTACGCCGGCAGCGGCTCCTCGCTCAGGATGTGCCGACGGACGTGAAGTCCTTCGTACGAACCGTCGCCCGCGTACCCGGTCTTCGGCAGGTCCATGTCCAGCACGAGCAGGTGCTCGACGAACTGCGGCGCGCGGGCGAGCAGGGTGCCGTCCGCGCCGACGACGAGCGAGTCGCCGTCGAAGACGAGGTCGTCCTGCCCGCCGATCTGGTTGGTGTAGACCAGCGGCGCCCCGGCTTCGGCGGCGCGCCGGGCGATGAGCGGCAGCCGCTGCTCGTCCTTCGACCGCTCGTACGGGGACGCGTTCGGCGCCACGACGAGGTCGACGCCGGCCCGGCCCAGCGCCGAGATCGGCCCGCCGTCCTGCCAGAGGTCCTCGCAGATGACCATGCCGATGTCGAGCCCGTGGAACCGGACGACGTCGAGCGTGGTGCCCGGCTTGTACCAGCGGTGCTCGTCGAAGACGCCGTAGTTGGGCAGGTGGTGCTTGAACTGCCGGGCGACGACCTCGCCGCGGTAGAGCGCCGCGGCGGCGTCGCGCGGGCCGACGTCGTCGAGGTCGAGGTAGCCGATGTAGGTGAGCACTTCGCCGCAGCCGGCCTCGTCGAGGCGGCGCGCCAGCGACTCGACGCCCTGCCGCGAGGCGGCCGCGAAGGTCTTGCGCAGCGAGAGGTCCTCGATGGGGTAGCCGGTCAGGGACATCTCGGGGAAGACGACGACGTGGGCGCCGGCTTCGGCGGCCCGCCGGGTCCACTCGACGTGCAGATCGGCGTTGCCGTCGAGGTCGCCGACGGTGGGGTTGACCTGGGCGAGCGCGATGCGCAGTTGCGGCATGCCGCCATTCTGGCTCACGGTCACCCGGAAGGCCGAGCGAATGTGGGCGAAATGCCACGCTCAGGCCGAGGCCACGGCGTCCCGGTGCTTGAGCTTCGCCATCCGCCCGTCCGGGTGGTGCCAGACGACGCCTTCGAACTCCGGGTGCGCCCGCAGCCACGTCATCAGGCCGTCGAAGTCACGCGGGACGTCGTCGAACTCCTCCGCGGTCGCGTGCGGCACCAGCCGGTGCACGCCGAGCTGCTCCGGATCGCCGTTGACCTTCGGACCGCACAGCTCGTAGGTGCCGGGCGCCGCACCGGGAAGCCGCTCCCGCGCCTCCTCGAAGAACTTCGCGAACGCCGACTGCCCGACCGGCTCCCAGCCGACGGTCTTCCCGGTTTCGGGGTCGGTCTGCACGGCCTCGAACCCCTCCGGCGCGGTCTTGCCCGCCTTCACCTCGCGCCGCGCCCACCAGGTGCCGGACTCGTCGAGCCGGACGCAGGTGCCGTCGTACTTGCGGGTGGGCACGCCCTCGCCGTCGAGCACCCACTGGCACGCGGGGTGCACCTCGCGCGTGACGCGCCGAAGGTCTTCGGGATCGCGCCGGAACAGCGTCGGAATCTTGCGCATGTCCCGATTCTCCCGGTCGGGGCAAACGAAAACCCCCGCCCGGCGAACCGGACGGGGGCCTCCGCAGGCGAAACTACTTCCGCTTGATCATGCTCCGGACCTTCTTGATGGTCTGCTCGAAGTCCGAATCGAACGGGTTGTCGTGCACGAGGTACGTCCACGTCGTGTTCGCGCGCCGCACGCCCGCGTCGCCGAGGTCGATGCCCTCGTCGGTCAGCTCCGCCTCTTCGAGCGTCTTCGCCGCCCGCGAATCGGCCTCGGCGATGATCTTGTGGAACTCCGGGATCGCCGCGCGGTGGAACTCGTCCAGCGGGGTCTCCCGGGCCAGCGCGCGCAGGTGGATGCTCTCGCGGACGTCGGTCAGGTACGCCAGGTGGTCGGACCAGAGCTGGTCGACGTGGAACAGCAGCACCTCGCGGCACATCTGCTCCAGCTTGTCCTGGTCGTCGAGCTTCTCCTTCAGCTCGCCGAACTTCTCCGGGTGCGCCTTCTCGAGCTGCTCCGCCGCGTACGCGGTGCGAAGCACCTTGTCGCGGTGCACCAGCAGGTCCCGCCGCTGCCGCTCGATGAGCCGCGTGTAGCGCCAGGTGTTGCGGTGGATCTCGAGGTCGACGCCCTCGGCGACGCGCTGGGCGTGGTTGAGCTGCCGCAGCGCCGCCGGGTCCTTGATCTCGCCGGTCTCCTCGTCGTCGGTGATGCCCTCGGGCACGTCCGGCGCGTTCGACAGCACGAGTTCGTCGTTCAGGCTCGCGAAGAAGATCGCGCTGCCCGGGTCGCCCTGGCGGCCGGAGCGGCCGCGCAGCTGCCCGTCGAGCCGGCTCGACGGGTACCGCGCGGTGCCGATGACGTGCAGCCCGCCCAGCTCGACGACCTCTTCGCGGGTCGCGCCGTCGGTGCCGCCCAGCCGGATGTCGGTACCGCGGCCGGCCATCTGGGTGGACACGGTGACCGCGCCCTTCTTGCCGGCCTCGGCGATGATCGCGGCCTCTTCGGCGTCGTTGCGCGCGTTGAGCACGACGCACTCGAGGTCGACCTTCGCGAGCTTCTCGGCCAGCTCTTCGGACTCGGCGACGTCCTGGGTGCCGACGAGGATCGGCCGCCCGGTCTCGTGCACCGTGCGGATCTCCTCCTCGATCGCCCGCAGCTTCTGCGACGGCGAGGCGAAGACCCGGTCCTCGAGGTCTTCCCGGATGTTCGGGGTGTTCGGCGGGATGACCGCGACCTCGAGCTCGTAGAACTCCCGCAGCTGCTCGGCGACGGCGACCGCGGTACCGGTCATGCCGGCGACCTCCGGGTAGCGCGCGAGCAGCGCCTGGACGGTGATCGAGTCCAGGATCTCGCCGCGGTCGGTCGCGGTGACCTGCTCCTTCGCCTCGACGGCGGCCTGGAGGCCGTCCGGCCAGCGCTGGAGCTCGGCGACACGGCCGCGGGCGGCGTTGATGAGCTGCACCTTGCCGTCACGGACCAGGTAGTCGACGTCGCGGGTGAGCAGCGCGTGCGCGTGCAGGGCGACGTTCACCGCGGGGAGCCGGTCCGACGCCGTTTCGCCGTAGAGGTCGTCGACCTCGAGGCCGAGCGACTTCGCGACGACGGACGCGCCGGCGTCGGTCAGCCACGCGTTGCGGCCTTCGCTGTCGGTCTCGTAGTGCAGGCCGAGGCGCAGCCGCCGGACGACCTTCGCGACCTCGTCGTCGGCGTCGGTGTGGTCGATCGAGCCGGCCATCACCAGCGGGACGCGGGCCTCGTCGACCAGCACCGAGTCCGCCTCGTCGACGATCGCGACCTCGGGGTCGGGCTGGACCAGGTCGTCGACCGACGTCACCAGCCGGTCGCGCAGCACGTCGAAGCCGATCTCGGCGACGGCGCCGTACGTGACGTCCTTGTGGTAGGCCTCGCGGCGCTCTTCGCGGGAGTGCGCGGGCTCGACCCAGCCGACCGACACGCCGAGCAGGGCGTACACCGGGCCCATCCACTCGGCGTCGCGGCGGGCCAGGTAGTCGTTGACCGTGACGACGTGAACGCGCTTTCCGCGGATCGCGTAGCCGGCGGCGGCCAGGGCGCCGGCGAGCGTCTTGCCCTCACCGGTCTCCATCTGCACGACGTGCTTGCTGAGCAGGCCCATCGTGCCCAGCACCTGCACGTCGAACGCGCGCTCGCCGAGGGCCCGCCGCGCGGCCTCGCGGCCCAGCGCGCACACCTCGACCAGCTGGTCGTCGCCGAACGCGGTGTCCTTCAGCGTCTCGCGAAGCTTGCCCGCCCGCTCGGTCAGCTCCTCGTCGGAGAGCTTTTCGAGCTCGGGTTCGAGCTTCTCGACCGCGGGCAGCAGTGCTTCGTAGCGGGTCAGCTCGACGCTGCCCGGCCGCTGGATGATCCGGCGGAGCTTCTTGCCCACCCGGCTGATCAGTGCTGCCACCCCTGGTCTCCCGTTCTCTCTCGCTCGACCGGCCTCCACCACCCAACGCGGCGGTGGTGCGTTCGAGTTCCGCGGCCGGATGGGACGATCCAACCGTGTTCTCACATCCCAGCGCCAGGTCCCGTAGTCGCAGGATCACCGCAATGGCGACATCCGTGCTGTTCGCGGCCTCGCTGACCGCGTGCACGTCCTCCGGCAAGACCGAGCCGCCCGCGCCGACGACCGAGTCGCACCCGCCGTCCGGGCCGGTGCCCGCCGGTCTGGAGCGGTTCTACGGCCAGAGCCTGAGCTGGGCCGACTGCGCACCTTACGCGACATCGGAAGACTCGCGATCGGCGTTCCAGGCGAAGGACGTCCAGTGCGCGCGCCTGACCGTGCCGCTGGACTACGCGAACCCGGCGGGCGACACGATCACGCTGGGCCTGCTCCGGCGCAAGGCGACAGACGGCGGGGCGCGGATCGGCTCGCTCGTGGTCAACCCGGGCGGGCCGGGCGCGTCGGGCATGGTCGCGGCCGCCGGGCTGGCCAGGCCGATGACGAGCACCGGGCTCGGCAAGCGCTTCGACCTGGTCGGATTCGACCCGCGGGGGATCGGGGCGAGCCAGCCGGCCATCCACTGCCTGACCGATCGGGAGCGGGACGCCGACCGCGCGGACGACAGCGAAACCGACGGCACGCCGGCCGGCGTGCTGAAGCAGGAATCGCAGGAAAAGGACTTCGCCGCCAAGTGCGCCCAGCGCACCGACGACGGCACCGGGATGCTGGCCAACGTCGGCACCCGCGACGTCGTGAAGGACCTCGACGTTCTCCGCTCGGTCCTCGGCGACGAAAAGCTCACCTATTTGGGCTACTCCTACGGCACCCGGATCGGCTCGGCGTACGCCGAAGCGTTCCCGAAGAACGTCCGCGCGATGATCCTCGACGGCGCGGTGGACCCCGAGCAGGACGCGGTCGAGTCGCTCGTCGCGCAGGGCCAGGGCTTCGGGACGGCGTTCAACCAGTTCGCGAAGTCGTGCACGGCCCAGCAGGACTGCGCGCTCGGCGCGGACGCCGGCGGCGCGGTCAAGGCGTTCCAGGACCTCGTCCGGCCGCTGATCGACTTCCCGGTGCCGGTCGGCGACGGCCGCAAGCTCTCCTACGAGGACGCCACCACCGGCGTCATCCAGGCGCTCTACCAGGAAAGCCTCTGGGACACCCTGAACACGGGCCTCAACGAGCTGAAGCAGCAGCGCGGGGCGACGCTCGAGAAGCTCGCCGACATCTACAACGAACGCGACTCCGACGGCAAGTACGGCACCACGCAGGACGCCTTCACGGCGATCCGCTGCGTCGACGACCCGCGCGTCACCGACCCGGCCGTCATCCTCAAGGCGCAGGAGGAGTACGTGAAGGTGGCGCCGTTCCTCGACGACGGCCGCCCGGCGTCGGCGGCTCGGGACGCCTGCGCGTTCTGGCCGGTGCCGAACACCTCGGAGCCGCACGTGCCGAACGTCGAAGGCCTGGCGAAGACGCTGGTCATCTCGACGACCAACGACCCGGCGACGCCGTACCAGGCCGGCGTCAACCTCGCGAAGGGCCTGAAGGGCGCGCTGCTGACCTTCGAAGGCACCCAGCACACGGTGTTCCTGCAGGGCGTGAAGTGCGTGGACCAGGCGGGCACGGACTACCTGCTCGACGGCACGGTGCCGCCGGACGGCAAGCGGTGCTCGGGGCAGTAGCTGTGACAACCGGGGCTTCGCCCCGGGCCGGGGGCTTCGCCACCCGGACCCCCCGCAAAGCGCTATGCCTGCTCAGTCACTGACAGCTCGATCATCACCGGGCTGAGGTGGTCGCCGGCCGGCGGGACCTGCACCCACAGGCGCACGAAGCGCCGGGGCCCGCCGTCGTCGGAGACCCACACCTTGACGTTGAGCTCGGCGTCGACGGCCGCCAGCACGCTGTGCGCCACCGCGGCCGGCACCCGGCCGGCGACCCGCAGCGCGGGCGCGCCGTCGACGTTCTCGCGGCCTTCGGTCTCGGCGTCGGTCACCCCGTCGAGCAGCCGCTTCAGCCCGCCGGCCGGGCCGAGGAACGCCTTGACCCGGTACGCCTCGGGCAGCGAGTCCTGGCCGTCGTGCACGGTGAACGGGAACTTGGTGTGCCCGCCGCTGGTGCTGTCGTCCTGGACGTCGGCCGTGCCGGTCGCGGTGCCGCCGTCGCCGAGGGTCGCGTCGCCTTCGATCTGGCGGAGCGGGAAACCCGGCAGCACGCCGTTGACGCCGGCCGCGAAGTGCACGCTCCGCACCGAGGCGAACGACGTCGCGGCCTCGCGGACCAGGTCGGCGCCCGCCGGGAAGGGACCGCGCGTATCGGGCGAGCCCGTGCAACCGGCCGTCAGGAGGAGCGCGAGCAGCAACGCGAGGCGGGGCATGGCGAAAGCCTACTGTTGGCCCAATCCTTGCGGATGATGTCCTTCCGGCCACTTTCGAGCTCGCGCGCGGGCGATGAGACTGCCTGGGTGACCGTTGAGACCCGTCCCGTCCCGAAGCTGCACCGCGCGTGGCTGATCGCCGGCGCCGCCTTCGTCGCGCTGCTCGCCTCCGCCGGCTTCCGCGCCGCTCCCGGCGTCCTGATCGACCCGCTGCACGAAGAGTTCGGCTGGTCCCGCACCACCATCAGCTCGGCCGTGTCGGTGAACCTCGTGCTCTTCGGCCTCTTCGCGCCCTTCGCGGCGGCGTTGATGGAGCGCTTCGGCATCCGGCGCGTCTCGGCGACGGCGTTGACCGTCATCGCCCTCGGCGCGGGCGGCACGGTCTTCATGACCGCGAGCTGGCAGCTCGTGCTGTGCTGGGGCGTGCTGGTCGGGCTGGGCACCGGCTCGATGGCCATGGGGTTCGCCGCGATGGTCGCCGCGCGGTGGTTCGTCCGCAGCCGCGGCGTCGTCACCGGCGTCCTCACCGCCGCGGGGGCCACCGGCCAGCTGATCTTCCTGCCGCTCATCGCGAACCTGGCGGTCGGCTCGGGCTGGCGCACGGCGTCGCTGGTGATCGCGATCGCCGCGCTCGCCGTCGTCCCGGTGGTCCTGCTGCTGATCCGCGACCACCCCGCCGACGTCGGCACGACGGCCTACGGCGCGCCCGCCGGCGCCGAGGTCGTGCGTCCGGTCCCGAAGACCGGCTCGGTCCGCCGCGCCCTCTCCGTGCTGCGCCAGGCCGCCCGCACCCGGACGTTCTGGCTGCTCGCGGTCGGCTTCGCGATCTGCGGCGCGACGACCAACGGCCTGGTCGGCACCCACTTCGTCCCGGCCGCGCACGACCACGGCATGCCGCAGACGACCGCCGCGGGCCTGCTGGCCTTGGTCGGCGTCTTCGACGTCGTCGGGACGATCTTCTCCGGCTGGCTCACCGACCGCATCGACCCGCGGATCCTGCTCGGCGTGTACTACGCCCTGCGCGGGCTCTCGCTGGCGCTGCTGCCGCAGCTGTTCACCGACTCGGTGCAGCCGAGCATGTGGGCGTTCATCCTGTTCTACGGCCTCGACTGGGTGGCCACGGTCCCGCCGACGGTCGCGCTCTGCGTCCGAGCCTTCGGCGACGCCGGCCCGATCGTGTTCGGCTGGGTGTTCGCCTGCCACCAGCTCGGGGCCGCGTTCGCCGCGTCGGCCGCCGGCCTGGTCCGCGACCAGCTCGGGAACTACACCCTGGCCTGGTATTCGGCCGCTGTGCTGGCGATCATCGCGTCGGTCGCTTCGCTGGCCATCACCCAGGCGAAGAAGCCCGTTGCGGTACTCGCGACGTGACTTCGGCGGCCACGGCGCGTCGCGAAACATGTCGTTAACACGCTGTGGTTAGGGTGCGGCCATGGATCGCCAGCAGGAATTCGTGCTCCGCACGCTCGAGGAGCGCGACATCCGTTTCGTCCGTCTCTGGTTCACCGATGTGCTGGGGTTCCTCAAGTCCGTCGCGGTCGCGCCGGCCGAGCTCGAAGGCGCCTTCAACGACGGGATCGGCTTCGACGGCTCGGCCATCGAGGGCTTCGCCCGCGTCTACGAGTCGGACATGGTCGCCAAGCCCGACCCGGCCACGTTCCAGGTCCTGCCCTGGGAGACCCCCGACGGCGGCCCCTACTCGGCCCGCATGTTCTGCGACATCGCGATGCCCGACGGCTCGCCGTCGTGGGCGGACCCGCGGCACGTGCTGCGCCGCCAGCTGTCGAAGGCCGCCGAAGCGGGCTTCACCTGCTATGTCCACCCCGAAATCGAGTTCTTCCTGCTCTCGACCATGCCGGACGACGGCAGCGAGCCGGAGCCCGCGGACAACGGTGGCTACTTCGACCAGGCCAGCCACGCCACGGCGACGCACTTCCGCCGGCACGCCATCGAGACGCTTGAGGCGATGGGCATCTCGGTCGAGTTCAGCCACCACGAAGGGGCACCGGGCCAGCAGGAGATCGACCTCCGCTACGCCGATGCGCTGACGATGGCCGACAACGTGATGACGTTCCGCTACGTCGTCAAGGAGGTCGCGCTGACCCAGGGCGTGCGCGCGACGTTCATGCCCAAGCCGTTCACCGACCAGCCCGGCTCGGGGATGCACACGCACGTCAGCCTGTTCGAAGGCGACCGCAACGCCTTCTACGACGCCGAAGACCCGCACGAGCTGTCGGGAACCGGCAAGGCGTTCGTCGCCGGGGTGCTGCACCACGCGAAAGAGATCTCGGCGGTCACCAACCAGTGGGTTAACTCCTACAAACGCCTGATCAGCGGCAGTGAGGCGCCGACGACCGTCTCGTGGGGCCGGGCGAACCGCTCCGCGCTCGTCCGCGTCCCGATGTATTCACCCGGAAAGGCGTCATCCCGACGGGTGGAGATCCGTACGCTGGACTCGGCGTGCAACCCGTACCTGGCGTACTCGGTCATCCTGGCCGCCGGGCTCAAGGGGATCGAAAAGGGCTACGAGCTGCCGCCACCCGCCGAGGACAACATCTGGCAGCTGAGCGACTCCGAGCGGCGCGCCGCCGGGTACTCGCAACTGCCGCAGAACCTGGGGGAGGCGCTGGCCGAGATGGAGAAGTCGGAACTCCTGCCGGAAGCACTCGGCGAGCACGTCTACGACTTCTTCCTCCGGAACAAGCGCGTGGAGTGGGACAACTACCGCAGCGCGGTCACCCCGTACGAACTCCGAACCCTGTTGCCGGTGCTCTGATGGGGCGGCGGCCGGTGTTCCTCGCGATCCTGGCCGCCGCACTCGTGCTCGTCCCCGCCGCGCCTGTCGCGGCCTCGCCGGCCCCTTCGAGGTTCGACCTCGACTCGGCCGACATCCCGGCGCTGCAGGCGCGGATGGCGTCGGGCCGGCTCACCGCGGTCGGCCTGACCAGGCTTTACCTCGATCGGATTCACCGGATCGACGGAAAGGTGAACGCCGTCCTGGCGCTCAACCCGTCGGCACTGGGCCAGGCCGCGTCGAGTGATGCCCGCCGTCGCGCGCACCGCCTGCGCGGGCCGCTCGACGGCATCCCGGTGCTGGTCAAGGACAACGTCGACACCCGCGACCAGTGGACGACGGCCGGGTCACGGGCGTTGCGCAGCTACCCCGCTGCGGACGCGACCCTGCTCACGCGGTTGCGCACGGCCGGCGCGGTGATCCTGGGCAAGGCGAACCTCTCCGAATGGGCGAACTTCCGCGCCGCGAAGCCGACGTCCGGCTGGTCGGGTGTCGGCGGGCAGACGAACAACCCATACGTGCTGGACCGCAATCCGTGCGGGTCGTCCGCGGGATCGGCGGCCGGCGTGGCGGCGTCGCTGGCCCAGGTGGCGATCGGCTCGGAGACGGACGGCTCGATCGTGTGCCCTGCCGGGATGACCGCGACGGTCGGCCACAAACCCAGCCTCGGCCTGGTCAGCCGCACCGGCGTGGTGCCGATCTCCGCCGAGCAGGACACCGCGGGCCCGATCGCCCGCAACGTCGTCGACGTGGCCCTGACGCTGTCGGTCCTGCAAGGTCGCGATCCCGCCGACCCGGCCACGCTCACCTATCCGCGCACCCAGCCGACGGACTACGCGAAGCTGCTCCGCCCGGGTGTCCTCCGTGGCGCGCGGATCGGCCTGTGGCGGCTGCCGGTGCTCGGCCCGGCCACCGATGCCGTCATGACATCGGCGCGAAACTCCCTGGTCAAGGCGGGTGCGACCGTCGTCGAGGTGTCGCTGCCCTACCAGGCGCGGCTCGGGGAGCTGGAGTTCCCGGCGCTGCTCACGGAGTTCCACCGCGACATCGACGCCTACCTGGCGACCCGCCCCCGCGGGCCGCGGAACCTGGCCGAGCTGATCGCCTACAACCGCGCGGACCCGCTGGAGCGCACGTGCTTCGCCGGGCAGGAGCTGTTCGAGCAGGCACTGACCGCACCGCCGCCGACCGACCCGGGCTACCTCGCCGGCCGCGCGGAGCTTTCCGGCCTTGCCCGCCGATCGCTCGACGAGACCCTGGCCGCGTACGACCTGGACGCGATCGCGTCCCCGACCAACCCGCCGGCGTGGAAGACCGACTGCGCGGTGGGCGACAACGACGTGATCCCGTCTTCGACCCCGGCCGCGGTGGCGGGCTACCCGGACGTGACGGTGCCGGCCGGGTTCGCCGGACCGCTCCCGGTGGGGATCTCGTTCATGGGGTCCCGGTGGTCCGACGCCCGGATGCTCGCGCTCGCGGCGGACTTCGAGCGGGTGGCTCCGGCCCGGGTCCCGCCGCGCTACCTGCCGACGTTGCCGTCGTAGTGACCGGTCCGCATTCGTCGGCCGGCTTTCCGCCGCGGTACCTGCCGGCCTCGCCGTCGTAGTGGTGGGCCGATCCGCGTTGCCGGCCCACTTCCCGCCGGGATACCTGCCGGCCTCGCCGTCGTGGTGGCCGGCCGATCCACGTTCGCCGGTCCACTTCCCGCCGTCGTCGTGGTGGTCCGGCCGGCCCGCCCTCGCCGCCCGCTTCCCGCTGTCCGGCCCGCCGGGGCCGCCGTAGCCCTCCGTAAGCGCTCTGACCTGCGGCGATGGCGTTAAGTGACCCCCCTGTTTTGGGGCAGTTCCGGGGCATGTAATCTTCTCTTCGTCGCCAGGAACACCGGGTCACACCGGGGCCGCAAGCCCCGGAGGCCAGGCCGGGACGAGCGGGTTGACACCGCGGATCGGACCGGGTAATGTTCAGCGTCGGCCCACGAGCGGCCGCCGACCCTCTACGACTAAACCCGTAGGCTGAGGCATGCTCGACCAAAAGCTTGTGAATATCGCTTGGAACAACTGCCGAGGATTTAGCCGCCGATAACGCGGATGGATTCAGAGTGTGTTGCTTGAGAACTCAACAGTGTGCTAGTGAACTAAGCCAGTAGAGCTTATGTATTGAACCTCGTTTGAGGTTCCTTTGAGAGCATTAATTTGCCTCGATTAAACTGTTCATTGTTGGAGAGTTTGATCCTGGCTCAGGACGAACGCTGGCGGCGTGCTTAACACATGCAAGTCGAACGATGAAGCCTTCGGGTGGATTAGTGGCGAACGGGTGAGTAACACGTGGGTAATCTGCCCTGCACTCTGGGATAAGCCTTGGAAACGAGGTCTAATACCGGATATCACCTTTCTAGGCATCTAGAGGGGTTGAAAGTTCTGGCGGTGCAGGATGAACCCGCGGCCTATCAGCTTGTTGGTGGGGTAGTGGCCTACCAAGGCGACGACGGGTAGCCGGCCTGAG